>NZ_NRJG01000044.1 GCF_003585935.1 Psittacicella hinzii | reverse complement strand
GTATTTATCTAAACTTGTGTTAAGATCTTTTTCTAATTTATAGGGATAATTTTAGATATTTCAAGTGCAAGTAATAACTAATTATAGCTATTTAGCTCTACAAAATATTTAGCTAAAGTAAAAGCCAACTGACAAATTCAGCTGGCTTTACTTGTTTGTTAATAACAAACGATATAATTATTGATGTGTCAATTAGCCTTGACGTTGTTTGTGTTTTGGATCTGTACAAATTACACGAACCACACCATGACGACGTACAATGCGACAATTACGACACATGCGTTTTACTGAAGCACTAACTTTCATTTTAAACCTCAAAAGATTAAAATTAGATAATTGTCGACCTATAGTTAACAACTATCGGCTTTGGTTATATATTAACGCCAATTTGAACGATATTTATCAAGGTTCGACTCTTTTAAGATTTTACCAAATTTATTGGACATCATTTGAGACTGAACTTGACCGATAAAGTCCATAACTACCACAACTACGATAAGAATTGATGTACCACCAAAACTACTGTTAAAGTTGTAGAAGAAACGCATAAACTCAGGTGATAATGCAATAATCGCTAAGTATAGACCACCTAACAGCGTAACACGTGTCATAATGCGGTCTAACAGTTTCGCAGTTTGCTCACCTGGACGATTGCCAGGAATAAAGGCACCCGATTTTTTCAGTTGCTCAGCTGTATCTTTCGGATTATACTGTAACGCAGTATAGAAAAATGCGAAAAAGATGATTAGCGCAGCTAATAACACCATCTGTAACGGTTGGCCAGGATACAACATGTTACCAATTGTTGCCATAGTGTCAAATTTTGCACCTAGGCTTGTAACAAAAGTAGTGACAAACGCAATAATTGATGATGCGAAAATTGCTGGTACAACCCCAGCCATATTCACTTTAAATGGAATATAAGAAGGAGCTGCTTGTTGGTAACGTCCACCAATCATTTGATTACGTTGTGCATATTGAATAACAATACGACGTTGTGAACGCTCAACAAATACTACAGCGTAAATAATAATTAAAGTAACAGCAGCAATTGTAAATAGTGTTAGGATACTAATACTATCTGTACGCGCTTGCTCTAGAATACCCATAATCGCACTTGGTAAACCAGAAACGATACCAGCGAATACGATTAATGAAATACCGTTACCAATACCTCTTTCTGTAATTTGTTCACCTAACCACATTAGGAATAATGAACCTACAGTTAAAGATACTGAAGCAGTAATAATAAAACTAATACCTGGATCAGGTACTAAGTTTTCGGCCATATTCGGTAGAGCCGTACTAATTACAATTGATTGTAAAGCGGCTAGCACCAGCGTAAAGGTACGCGTGATTTTTGAAATCTTACGTCTACCCATTTCTCCTTCTTTTTTCAGTTCAGAAAGAGATGGTAAAAACGTTGTAAGAAGTTGTACCACGATTGAAGCTGAAATGTAAGGAGTAATCCCTAGAGCAAAAATAGAAGCACGTTTTAATGCACCACCACTGAATGTGTTCCAGAAATTTAACGCTGTACCAGAACCATCAGCAAAAGACTGAGCTAATACTTGCGCATTAACTCCCGGTACAGGAATAAATGTCCCGATACGGAAGACAATTAATGCTCCAAGTACAAACCACAGTTTCTTGCGCAATTCTTGCATTGGTGTGAGTTTAGATCCTTGGATACCTGGTTTAGACATAGCTCACCTTGTAAATAATATAGAAAAGGGAATCTACTTGCTACAAGTAGATTCACTTTTCGTTGGAATGCGTTTTTTTATTAAGCTTTTTCGTAAGAACCGCCAGCAGCTTTAACTAATTCTAAAGCTGCTTTAGTAATACGTACATCTACGTGATCACCAGCTACTTGTTTAAACTTAATATTTACAGGTTTTGTCACGTTACCAGATAAGATAAACTTAACGTATTTAGTATTACGACGTAATAAACCTTCAGCTTTTAAGCTTTCAAGAGTTACATTAGTATCTAATACTTTGTTTAGATCACTTAAACGTAATTCTTCTGATACTAAAGCCATACGTGAAGTAAAACCAAATTTTGGTAAACGACGGTATAAAGGCATTTGACCACCTTCGAAACCACGACGAACACCGCCTGATTTACGAGCGTTTTGACCTTTGTGACCTTTACCAGATGTTTTACCAAGACCTGAACCGATACCACGACCTAAACGTTTAGGTGCAGTTTTTGATCCAGCTGCAGGGCTTAAAGTATTAAGAGTTAAACCTTTAGTCATTCTATTATAGCTCCTCTACTTTAACCATATAGTAAACTTTGTTTACCATACCACGCACTGCTGGAGTATCTTCTAACTCAACTGAGTGACGGATTCTACGTAAACCTAAGCCTTTTAAAGTAGCTTGGTGTTTAGGTAAACGACCGATTGAACTTTTAGTTTGGGTTACACGGATTTTTTTAGTCATCTTAAATTACCCCAAAATTTCTTCAACAGTTTTACCACGTTTTGCAGCAACTGCGCTTGGTGAGCTTACAGCTTCAAGTGCTTTAATAGTTGCACGCACCACATTACGTTTGTTAGTAGAACCGTATGCTTTAGCTAATACGTTGTGAACGCCAGCTACTTCTAATACAGCACGCATCGCACCACCTGCGATGATACCTGTACCTTCTGAAGCAGGTTGCATGTACACATTAGAACCTGTGTGAGAACCTTTAACTGGGTGGTATAACGTAGTACCGTTTAATTCAACATGAATAAGGTTACGACGAGCTTGTTCCATTGCTTTTTGAATTGCTGCTGGAACTTCTTTTGCTTTACCATAACCGAAACCTACGCGACCTTTACCGTCGCCTACTACAGTAAGAGCAGCAAAACTAAATACACGACCACCTTTTACAGTTTTAGAAACACGGTATACGTTAATTAGTTTTTCTTGCAGCTCGCCTGCTTTATTTTCTACATTCGCCATTTGTTATTGACTCCAATTAGAATTTAAGACCAGCTTCACGAGCAGCGTCTGCTAATGCTTTTACACGACCGTGATATTTAAAACCTGAACGGTCAAATGCGATTTTGCCGTCGAAGTTATTGCTTAATAAACGTTCAGCTACAGTTTTACCGATTAAAGCTGCAGCTTCAACGTTACCAGTGTATTTTACTTGAGAAGCTAATGCTTTCTCAACAGTAGATGCAGATGCTAATACTTTAGCTTCTGGAGAAATTACTTGCGCATAGATGTGGCGTGAAGTACGGAAAACTACTAAGCGGTTCACACCAAGAGTTTGCAAGTGTTTACGTGTGCGAGTTGCACGACGAATTCTAGCAGATTTTTTATCCATGGTATTACCTTACTATTTTTTCTTAACTTCTTTAATACGCACCACTTCATCAGCATAACGTACACCGTGACCTTTATAAGGTTCTGGTTTACGGTAAGCACGAATGTTAGCAGCTTCTTGACCGATTAAATGTTTGCTAATACCTTTTAATACGATATCAGTTTGTGTAGGACATTCAGCTGTAATTCCATCAGCTAAAACGTGCTCGATTGGGTGAGAATAACCTAAAGATAGAGTTAATACTTTATCTTTAACTGCAGCACGATAACCCACACCATTTAATTTTAATGCGCGAGTGAAGCCTTCAGAAACACCAACAACCATGTTTTGGATAATTGCACGAGCTGTACCAGCTTGGTTAGATGATACGCCTTGCTCTCTGCCTTCCCAGTTGAAAGATACTAGACCGTTTTCTACTGTTACAGCAACTGCTGGGTTTACATTAAAATCTAATTGACCTTTTGGTCCTTTTACTGTTACTACTTGACCGTTAACATTTACTTCTACGCCTGAAGGAATGCTAACTGGTGTTTTTGCTACACGAGACATTAGAACTCCTTAATATTAAGCTACAAAGCAAATGATTTCACCGCCTAAGCCTTCTTTACGAGCTAGACGATCTGTCATAACACCTTTAGAAGTAGACACGATAGCAATACCTAGTCCACCCATAACTGTTGGTAATGCATCTTTACCTTTATAGATACGTAAACCAGGACGGCTTACACGTTTGATGCTTTCTACAACAGCTTTACCTTGGAAGTATTTTAATTTGATTGTTAATTCAGGTTTAACAGAACCTGTTGTTTCATAAGATTCGATGTAACCTTCTTCTTTAAGCACTTTGGCAATCGCCACTTTTAGCTTAGAAGATGGCAAAGTTACAGTTTCTTTTCTCGCAGCTTGACCGTTACGAATACGGGTTAACATATCTGCGATTGGATCTTGCATACTCATTTGCTTGTCTCCGATCTAAAATTTATATATTGTAAAAGTGGAAATTACCAAGAAGCTTTACGAAGTCCAGGAATCTCACCGCTCATTGCTAATTCGCGGATTTTAGTACGACTTAAGCCGAATTTACGTTGGTAACCACGTGGACGACCAGTGATCGCACAACGGTTACGTTGACGGCTTGGGCTTGAATCACGTGGTAATGTCTGTAATTTTAATACAGCATTAAAACGATCTTCATCAGAAGTTTCTGGCGAATTGATTAGAGCTTTTAGCTCTGCACGTTTCGCAGCATATTTGTTTGCTAATTTCACACGTTTAACTTCACGTGCTTTCATTGATTGTTTTGCCATGGGTATACCTTACTTATTACTTGCGGAATGGGAAGTTAAATGCTTCTAAAAGCGCTAAACCTTCTTTATCATTTTTAGCAGTAGTTGTAATAGTGATATCTAAACCACGAAGACGATCGATTTTATCGTAATCGATTTCTGGGAAGATAATTTGTTCTTTGATACCCATGCTGTAGTTACCGCGTTTATCAAATGATTTCGCAGATAAACCACGGAAGTCACGAATACGAGGAATAGCGATGTTTACTAATTTATCTAAGAAATCGTACATACGCTCGCCACGTAAAGTAACTTTAGCACCGATAGGATAACCTTGACGGATTTTGAAGCCAGCAACTGATTTACGCGCTTTAGTCACTAATGGTTTTTGACCAGAAATTGCTGTTAAGTCAGCAACCGCGTTTTCTAAGATTTTTTTATCTGAAATTGCTTCGCCCACACCCATGTTCAGGGTAATCTTCTCGATTCGAGGGACTTGCATGACAGATTTAAATCCGAATTGGCTCTGTAATTTGCTTACCACTTCATTTTTGTAGTAATCATGCAGTTTCGCCATCATTAACTCCGATTTGTTTTATTAAAAAAAATTATTTAATAGTTTCACCAGTAGATTTGAAGAAACGAACTTTTTTGTTGTTTTCAAATCTAAAACCTACACGGTCAGCTTTTTGTGTAGATGGATTCCAAATTGCAACGTTTGAAGCGTCGATAGGAGCTTCTACGCTTGTACGGCCACCTTCAAGGTTTAATTGAGGGTTTGGACGCTCGTGTTTAGTTTTTAAATTTAAACCTTCAACGATTAATTTACCGTTAGGTAATACTTTAGTTACACGACCACGTTGACCTTTACCAGCTTTTTCGCTACCTACTAATAGTACTACTTCGTCGTTTGAACGAATTTTGTTAGCCATTTCAAATTCTCCTTATAGTACTTCCGGTGCTAGTGAAATGATTTTCATGAATTTTTCTGAACGTAATTCACGAGTTACTGGTCCGAAAATACGAGTACCGATTGGCTGTTCTGTAGTGTTGTTTAGGATAACACATGCGTTACCGTCAAAACGAACTAAAGAACCGTCTGGACGACGAACGCCTTTCTTAGTGCGCACAACAACAGCTTTTAGTACATCACCTTTTTTAACTTTACCGCGAGGAATCGCTTCTTTTACAGTTACTTTAATGATGTCACCAACAGCCGCATATCTACGGTGCGAGCCACCAAGAACCTTAATACACATTACGCGACGTGCGCCAGAGTTATCAGCCACAGTCAGCATACTTTGTGTTTGGATCATGTTAAGATGCTCCGCTTAAAATAATGAAACAACATCCAATATTAACTTGTAATTATTATCTCTTAACCTAGACACAAATAAAGCCTTGCTAGCTTATTGCACACAAAGCTCATTATTAAACTCGTCTATGTTTTTCTACAGCAATATCGGACAAATTAATGATAAATTACTAAGAAACAAAGGACTCATAGTCCTAGGATCAATCTATTTAATCATAGAAAGACCGAGTTATTATAACATAACAAAAAGAAAAAGTGCAAGAATTTTTATTAATTTTCTTGCACTTTTTTCATTAAATTTATTTAGGTTAGATACTCTAAATTTATTATTCAAAGTTGTATTTTTTGGCAATGCGTTTTAAAGCATCTACCACTTCTTTACCGTGTTTTGGATTATTGATTGCATATTCTACGAAAGCATCAAAGTAGCCAATTTTTGAACCACAGTCAAAGCTTTCACCTTGCATTAAGTAAGCATCAACTTCTTTATCAGCAATAAGCATATCAATAGCATCTGATAATTGAATTTCACCACCTACACCAAGTGGAGTTTTTTCAATTAGAGGCCAAATAGCCTTATCAAATACATAGCGACCTACTACTGATAAATTCGATGGTGCTTCTTCAACACTTGGTTTTTCAACAATGCGTTGGATTTTTGAACAACCGGTTTGTGCAAACTCTTCATTATCTGTAATTTGCACAATACCATAGTTAACTACATCTTCTTTAGCTACAGGAGCAACAAGAATTTGTGATTTACCAGTTTTCTCAAAACGTTTAATCATTTCAGCTAGGTTTACCGCTTTTTGGTTAGCCGTGAAATGTGCTAATAATACATCTGGTAATACAACGGCAAAAGGTTCATTACCCACAATTGGACGCGCACATGCAATTGCATGCCCTAAACCTAGAGCTTGACCTTGACGCACATGAATAATGGTTACTCCTGGAGGTGTAATACTACGTACTTCTTCAAGAAGTTGACGTTTTACACGTTTCTCTAGCGTAGTTTCTAATTCAAATTGTGTATCAAAGTGATTTTCAATTGCGGTTTTTGATGAGTGAGTTACTAATACAACTTCTTTAATTCCAGCTGCCGCACATTCATCCACAATATATTGGATCATTGGGCGGTCAAAAATGTTTAACATTTCTTTTGGAATAACTTTAGTCGCTGGTAACATTCTCGTACCTAAACCAGCAACGGGAATTACAACTTTCATGTCATATTCCTTATAAATCTAATAATCTTCAAAACACAAATAAATGATCTGCATATCTTTATCTTTACTAAGATATAGTTACTTTAATACTATTCATCTATTTGTAGTGTATAAATCAAAGTATTTTGATAGTTGTTAAGCTTTAACTATTCAGCCGTAATTGCTTTACTGATAAGATCAACCATTTGTTTCACTAATTGCGGATTTTCTTTTGCTTCCACATTTAGACGTAGTAATGGTTCTGTATTTGAAGTACGGATATTAAAACGCCAATCTTTAAATGCATAGCTAATACCATCAACTGTACTTTCTTCTTTTTCTTGCTCAGCAAATAATGCTTTTACGCGTTCAATAGCTTTTTGTGAATCAGCAACTTTAAAGTTGATTTCGTCTGAACATGGATATTTTTTACGCATATCCGCAACAAATTCAGAAAGATTCTTTTGTGATTTTTGTACTAATTCAACAATTAGTAACCAAGGGATCATTCCTGAATCACAGAAGTAATAATCACGGAAATAATGGTGCGCACTTAACTCACCACCATATACAGCGTTATACTCGCGTAATTTACGTTTAATAAAGCTATGTCCTGATTTCGACAATACCCCTTTACCACCATTACTTTCAATGATGTCTACGCTATTCCATAATAGACGTGGTTCATAAACGATCGTTTCACCTGGATTTTTAGCTAAGAATGCTTGCGCTAAAAGACCACAGATGTAATAACCTTCGATAAACTCGCCTTTTTCATCAAAGAAGAAGCAACGGTCGAAGTCACCGTCAAAAGCAATACCAATATCAGCACCAACTTCACGCACTTTTTGCGCTGTTACTTCTCGGTTTTCTACTAATAGTGGATTAGGAATACCGTTCGGGAAATTACCATCTGGTTCTGCAAATAAAAACTCAAAATCTAAATTTGCCTGATGTTGACGTAAAAGACCTGCAATATATTGTACAGTTGCACCTGCAGCACCGTTACCAACATTAAAGAGTAATTTTAATTTACGTGGACGTTTAAAACCATCTACATCAACAAAACTTAAAAGTTTTGAAACATAATTCGCACGTAAATCTACTTGCTCAACTTTACCCGCTTGCTCGGCTGGTTTAAAGTCATTAGCAATAATTAATTCTTTAATTTGCGTTAGACCAGTATCAATCGACAAAGGTACTGAATTTTTACCAACAATTTTTAGACCGTTGTAGTCTTTTGGGTTATGAGAAGCTGTTACTTGAATGCCACCATCAGCTTCTAAAAAGCTGGTTGCAAAATACACTTCTTCTGTACCTGTTTGACCAATGTCCACGACATCACAACCCATTTCCACTAAACCTTTAGTGATTTGCGCTTTAAATTCTGGTGACGTTAAACGGATGTCACTACCGACAACTACTTTTTTCGCATTAAGATAAACAGCTACAGCTTTACCAATGTTGTAAGCTAACTCGAATGATAGTTCATCACCGATTTTTCCGCGAATATCATATGCTTTAAAGCAACTAAAATTAAATTCAGTCATGGTGTTACTTTAGGAAAATCTTGTCATTTAAAATAAATGACCTATTAAACAAACAGTGGGGAGTACCTATTAGCTAGCTTTCCCTAACTGACCATCATCATTATAACAGCAATTTACTAATTTTTGACCAATAGCTGTACCAAATCTCACATTTTTGCAACTAAGATCACATTTTTTATCGAAATTATGATCGCGAACTACATTTTAGTATTTATAAGTAAAGCCTAGGATTAACCTAGGCTTTACTTAATTATTTATCATTTTGTTCATCGTTAACAATAGAAACTAAATTGTTTTGTGGCGCTTCTACAACAAAGCAAACATAACTCGATGATACTTTAGTTACTTTAATTTCGATATCACTATTGATACGAATCTTTTGTCCTACTTTACGCTTTAATAACAATTTCGTCATACTATTGTCACTTATAAAATGGATTGATTATTAAGTTATTACAGTAAAGTTTTAACGTAAGCTTTACAATTTTCTAACTCAGCTGCAACTTTATCTTGTTCAGTGTATGAACCCATAGCTTGTTCAGGTTTACCACCACCTTTACCGCCTAATTTACCAGCTAATTCGCGAACTAAATTACCAGCGTTAATTTTGTCGGTTAAACCTTTTACCTGTACTAATAGGTTATGCGAGCCTTGATCATTAGTATTAGCTAATACAAATACCGCATTGCCTGCAACACGATTAGCCATATCAGCAGCAACCGCTTTCAGACCTTTAACATCAAGATTTTTCACTTCAACAAAAACTAAATCAGTATCACCGACTTTTTCACTTGCAGCTAATAATGAATTTACTTGTTGCAGTGCTAATTCCTGTTTTAAGTTATCTAAAGCTTTTTCTAACTCTTTGATCTTGCTTTGGCTAACTAATACCGAATCTACTAATTCACCACGCGGTTTAACAGCCACTTCGGTTAATTGACGGATTAGTTTGGTATCTTCTTGCATGTATTGTACAGCTAAGTCACCAGCTACATACTCTAAACGTCTTACACCAGCAGCAATACCAGCATCAGAAAGAAGTTTAAATAGACCAATTTCACCTGTAGAAGCTACGTGTAAACCACCACATAATTCAATTGACCATTCAGACATCATAACCACACGCACTACATCACCATATTTTTCGGTAAATAATGCTTGTGCACCTAATGCTTTAGCTTGATCCATAGTCATTTCTTTAACAACTACAGGGTGATTTGCACGAATGTGTTGATTTACTAAGGCTTCAACTTGTTGCATTTGTCCAAGGGTTAAAGCTTCAGGGTGACTAATATCAAAACGTGATACACCGTAAGTATTTAATGAACCTTTTTGATGTACATGTTCACCTAATACTTCACGTACAGCTGCATGTAATAAGTGAGTTACTGAGTGGTGTAAAACAATCGCTTTACGACGAGCAGCATCTACTTCAAGATCTACTAGATCTCCTACTTTTACTTGACCTGCAACTACGTTACCATGGTGACCTAAAGCTAGAGCATATTTTTGCGTATCGGTTACATCAAAAATGAACTCATCATTTTTAATTGTCCCAGTATCACCTACTTGACCACCAGATTCACCGTAGAACGGAGAAATATCAGTAATAATTACAGCCTCATCGCCCGAAGATACAGCTTCTACTTCTTTACCATTTTGATAAATTGCGGTAACTTTACCTACTGATTGTAATGAGCTGTTATTGTAGAAGTCATAAGCAGTAACTAAATCTGTTTTAATTACTTCACCGTAATTAGCTTTAAACTTACTTGCAGCTTTAGCTAGTTTACGTTGTTCTTCCATGCACACTTCAAAACCAGCAACATCTACTGTAATTCCTTGCTCTTTACACATGTCTACAGTAATGTCGAGTGGGAAACCGTAAGTATCTAGTAACGTAAATGCTACGTTACCAGCTAATTCTTGTTTACCACTTGCTTTTAAGTTAGCAATTTCATCATTTAAAAGGTTTGTACCACGTTCAATTGTACGTGTAAATTGCTCTTCTTCTAAGCGTAAGATTTTAGTAATAAATGCACGTTTAGCAGGAGTATCTAAGTATGCTGCAGCATCTTCCATTACGTCGATTACGTTATCAACTAATTTATGGAAAAACGCTTGTTTAGCACCTAAAAGATAACCGTGACGTACTGCACGACGAATAATACGACGTAATACATAACCACGACCTTCGTTTGAAGGTACAACACCATCACCTACTAAGAATGTACATGCACGAATATGGTCAGCAATTACATTTAGAGATTTACGGGTTTGTGGATTGATTTCAATACCGATAACTTCAGCAGCACGTTTAATTAAGAATTTGAAAACGTCAATATCATAGTTTGAGAATACGCCTTGTTTAATTGCAGCAACACGCTCAATACCCATACCAGTATCAATACATGGGTGAGTTAGGCGTTCCATAGTACCATCTTCATGACGGTTGAACTGCATAAACACGATATTCCAAATTTCGATAAAACGGTCACCATCTTCTTCTGGAGAACCTGGAGGACCACCCCAAACTTCAGGACCGTGGTCGTAGAAGATCTCAGTTGATGGACCACATGGACCTGTATCAGCCATTTGCCAGAAGTTATCAGAAGCATATGGAGCTCCCTTATTATCACCAATGCGGATAATTCTTTCTTTTGGCACACCGATTTCATTTGCCCAAATATTATAGGCTTCATCATCGGTTTCATATACTGTTACAGTTAAACGATTTGGATCTAAAGCTAAGTTATCTTTACCTGTTAAGAATTCCCAAGCAAAACGAATAGCTTCATGTTTAAAATAGTCACCAAATGAGAAGTTACCCATCATTTCGAAGAATGTGTGGTGACGAGCTGTAAAACCTACGTTTTCTAAGTCGTTGTGCTTACCACCGGCACGTACACAACGTTGTGCTGTAGTTGCACGTTTATAAGCTCGTTTTTCTAGACCTAAGAAAACGTTTTTAAACTGGTTCATCCCAGCATTAATAAATAGTAAAGTTGGGTCGTTTTCTGGCACTAATGAACTAGAGTCAACAACTTGATGCCCTTGACGTGCAAAATAGTCCAAATAGCCACGACGAATCTCTGCTACTGATTTTAATGAACTCATAATATCCAATATAAAAAATAAACAAATTGCGGTTAAATTAGCCTTAATTAAGTAACTTAAATCTACGTAAGTTCTTAAGTTAAATAATTAAGAATAATTACGCATTTTTTCTTAGTTTAATACTGCTCATTTTACCACAAAGCCCTATTTTTAACTTTAAAATCCATAGATCTCGACATAAATTGTAAGTTTTTGTCAATCGTCAATGAGTAGTATATTAAAAATAAACGTAACCCGTGATCTTCTGTAATCTAACCTTTAACAAGCAGCAATAAGAAAAGTGCCACACCAAATAATTCAAATAAAGCTCAAATGAAAAAAGAGCCGCTAAATGCGACTCTTTTTCCTATTGTTAAGAATTATTTTTTCTTAGCAACTTTACCTTTTTTATCTAATTTAGCATGAGCTTCAACTAAAGCTTTGTTTTCTTGAACAACACGTTTGAATGTTGTTGAAGCTGTAAAGTGTAATGTTACAGTTTCTGGAGAAACTACTGAAGCTTTAGGATCTTGTGGAGTACGGTAAGTACGAGATGGACGGTATTTAGTTGTGAAAGTACCTAAATCTTTAACACGTACTTTTTTACCGTTTAATAAAGCAGCTAATAAAGCTTCTACAACTAAATCGTATGCTTCTTTAGCAGCTGTTTTAGTTAAAGTACGTAACTCTTCTCTTGAAGCTGTTGCTAATTTTTCCATTAATAAATCAACAAATTCAGAGTTTGTTAGTAATTCGCCGATAGCTAAATTTTCTTTACTCATAATAAGCACCTTGAAAATATAAAATAAAAGGGAAAGAAAAGTTATTGCAAAATCTAATCTACTTCTGTAGACTAACTTCCGCTATTAAAAAAGAACCTAAATTTAAAATTTTTAACGTTTGTTTTCGTATTGCGTACGTAAAGCAGCAAGTAATCTTTTTTCAGAATTTAACACTTGTTTCGCACGCTGACTTACTGTAAACAGCACACCTACATGCGAAGGTGCAATAGATTGTTTTCCTGATAGAGGATTAGTAAATTCACGCTCTGGACGATATTTCGTTTGAAAAATACCAAAACCATTTAAGCGCATTTTATGTCCTGAAAGAATTACTTCTCTAATGGTATCGATAACTATTTCGAAGAACTCACGTGTTACCACTTCAGTTCCTGCAATTTGTTTTAAATGACGATAACCACTTTTACCGTAATACTCTTTTAAGAACTTTACAAATTCTTTCGTATGTAAAGTTTCATGTAAGTTAAATTCTTGATCGCTCATATAACTGCTAATAGTACTTAACAATCTGTGATTTAGAACGTAAGAGTAAAGTTGACAACTTAAAGCAATTTACCTAATTTAAAGCAGTTAAACTGAATCGAAATAGCTAAACTAACTCTAAGTGCAATTTCTAAGCAGCAAAACTTTTATTAAACTTGTACTAATTTTTTAGTCACACCATCAAAGATGGAGACTTTAAACCTAGTAATAGCCTAAGAAAATGCTTTTTTTGCTTATCAATTTTATATCTTTATTTTAAACGTTTTAAAATAAAAAAACGATATTTTTTTATTCTTTATATAAGGTTTTTCTTAGAGTTTAAGAATAACTTTTACAGTCAACGCTCTTATTTGCCGAAAATACAGCCTAAACTCCTTAAATTTATTTATAACCACTTAACTATCAGTTAAAACCTTAACCTTAAAAATCAATAACTTACAAAGCAAACTTAAAACAAAAACCTACAAACTTTAGATTTTAGCCTGCTAACTAACTAAACTACTCTAATCATTAACAAGCGCTTATAGTTTTCTAGGGCATCCCCCTAAAAAACAACAATACCCACACTATTAACTAAGACATTGCTCTATTTTAACAAAACATTTTGCCCTATTTAGAGTATTTTTTAGAAAAAATAGCGCCTAACAAGAGATTATTTTCACGATTTTCTCCTGTTAGGCGCTATTCATAGCTTGTACCTAAATAAAAATAAATTAAAGCTTAATATCTATTTGCTTGCGATAAATTATCTAATCAAGCAATCATTCAATAGGCAACTACAAAACACTAGCTAATTAAGCATTCAGACTAGTTAATTAATTTTAAGTTAAGCGTAGATTATTGAGTTAAGCATAAAGCATTAAGCATTACTTAATCCATCTAAGACACCTGATTGTAATAAATAAAGAGCCAGCACTGAAAAGCTATTTACTAAAATGTGCAAACCTATGTTTACCCAAATATTGCGATATCTATAGTAGATAAAACAAATAATCACGCTCATTCCCAAATAAGCATAAATATTTTTAATATCATCTATTACATGTAGATAGGCAAAGAGAAATGCAGATAGTGCATAACCCCAAATCTTACCGCGGCATAAGTATGAAATAAAGTACTTACGTAGCAATAACTCTTCAATAATCGGTCCTAAAATGCTTATATAAATAATAAACCAAATCGAACCATCAAAATAGTTCCATAATTCAATAATTTTTTGTTGATTTTCAGGATCTACTTCTGGACTTATTAAATTTATTAACAGATTAACAACAATTATAAGAGAAAAGCCTAAGAATATAGCATTTCTAAAATCTCTGGCATTCATCTGTTTATCTGGAATAGTATCTAAACTTTTAGCAGGTACTTCTAAAAGATAGTACATGAGCAAAATCCCTACAACCAAGAAAAAGCATAAAGCTTGTGGTCGCGGCACGGTATCCATAGCTAGGTTAAGACCTACACCCTCACAAGCTAGAAAGATAAGCGCAATTAAAATGAACAACGAAACTTGGATTAATATTTTCTTAATCCTTGAAGATCCGTGATAGTCAATTGTTTGTCTCCAAAATGGAGATGGTTTAGCAGATTGCATTTTTCCTCTTTTATTTAGGTAGAACCTAAAAGTATTTCTTACATTAGTAGCTCAGTATAGGGATTCCCAAAAAATATCAATTTAGTTATCACTATAAATCATTAAAAAACAAGATCTAACGATCGATTTTAGAGGTTTTTACCTGCTATTAAACTAATAACAGGTAGGTGTTGTTAAAATGCGATATCGTCTTGATTTTTAATCAATATGATTGATGAGACTTTATCAATTTTGGGAATCCCTACCAGTACCTTAAACCAGTTACTTTCTTATACAACCTAAGCCACAGATATTATCTGTGGCTTAAGCAGTAGAGCAAATTAAATTTTATTGTGCAGCTTGGTTATTAATCCATGCAATAGCATTATCTAAACGAGCTAATACTTGCTCTTGACCTACAAAAGCACAAATAGCATCGATTGATGGACTTTGACCAACACCTGTTACCGCAACACGTAATGGCATACCAACTTTACCCATACCTAATTCTAATGCTGTTGCTGTATCTTGCATTACTTGGTGTACAGCTTGGGCATTAAATTCTGAAGCAGGGATTTCAGCTAAATTAGCTTTAAGTGCTTGTAAAACTTCTACACTCTTCAGATGTTTTTTCGCAGCAGCTTCTTCTAATTCAGTTACCGGTTGGTAAATATATTTAACTTGTTCAGCTAATTCTTTTAAGGTATGACAACGTTCTACGTATAGTTGTAATACTTGCGCAAAAGGAGCTAAAGCATTACTTTCAACATCATAGTCAACAAAAGCTTTTACTTTAGTTGCTAAATCAGCTGGAGAAAGTTCACGCATATAGTGCTGGTTTACCCAATTTAATTTTGCATAGTCAAATGAAGAAGGATTTTTACTTACATTTGTAATTTCAAAGAATTTCACTAACTCTTCACGACTAAAGATTTCTTGA
Organism: Psittacicella hinzii; assembly: GCF_003585935.1. Lineage (GTDB taxonomy): Bacteria > Pseudomonadota > Gammaproteobacteria > Enterobacterales > Psittacicellaceae > Psittacicella > Psittacicella hinzii. The sequence continues at coordinate 5,649 of NZ_NRJG01000044.1, read as the reverse complement.
TCTCCGTGACCCCAACCTAAACGTGCAATATAGTTAACAATAGCTTCTGGTAAGTAACCATCTTCTTTAAATTGCATTACATTAACTGCACCATGACGTTTAGATAGTTTCTTGCCGTCTTGACCGTTAATCATTGATACGTGGGCATAAGTAGGAACTGGAGCTCCTAAAGCACGTAATACGTTAATTTGACGTGGGGTATTATTAATATGGTCTTCACCACGAATTACGTGCGTAATTTCCATATCCCAGTCATCTACTACTACACAGAAGTTATAAGTAGGAGTGCCGTCTGTACGCGCAATAATAAAATCGTCTAACTCTTCATTATTAAATGAAATAGAGCCACGAATAGCATCCTCAAAAGTAACTACACCAGTCTCTGGATTTTTAAAACGAATACAGTGCGGTTTACTTGGATCTTGTTCATGCGCACCTAAATGACGACAACGACCTACGTATTTAGGTTTTTCCTTATTTGCTTCTTGAGCTTCTCTATCTGCTTGTAATTGTTCTTTTGAGCAGTAACAACGGTAAGCTGTACCTTGTTCAAGCATTTGATCGATTACTTCTTTGTAACGATCCATACGTTGAGATTGGTAATATGGACCTTCGTCATAGCCCATGCCTAACCATTCCATAGCTTCAATAATAGCCGCAGTAGCCTCTTCTGAATTACGCTCAAAATCTGTATCTTCTACACGTAATACGAACTCACCATGATGATGACGAGCATATAACCAAGAGTATAAAGAAGTACGAGCCCCACCAATGTGTAAAAAACCGGTTGGACTAGGAGCAAATCGGGTTTTAATTTTCATAAATCAAATAAAAGTATAATTAATCAATTTCAATAAAGCTTATTCGCATCTATTCTAGCTGCTATTTAATACTAAGTACATATGACCTAACATTAAATAGCAGGCTCAAACACTAGAAATAGGTTTATGCGATACCGCTAAAATTATAACACTTCGCTAGTTTAATCAGATACAAATCTTACAAAATTTTATAAATTCTTAGCAAAAGTTAAGAGCCATCTTATATGCAGATGGCCCTGATTCGTTAATAGATTTACAAGTATTTTTATTGGTTGTACTATCGTTTGTAGTGCTAAATACATGAATACACTAAAAAGGTTGTCTGAAACCAAATAAAAAAAATCACAAGTAAATCAAATCATAAAGATTATTTCTTATTGTAGGTAATATTAGCGTTTGCACCTAGTTCTTTTTGTTTAACTTCTTCTTGATAATCTTGCGCGCTTACCTCTAAGCTAGCTTGATCACTTAATGAAAGTTTATCTGTTTTTAATTTAGCCTTAGCTGCTTCTAGACTTACTTGGTTATGCACTTCTGTATTTTGTGAATTAATTTCTAAATCTCCTGAACTACTAATCGTAGCTCCATTAAGTACAACATTACCACCAGAAATCTTTACATTGCCGCCAGAAATAATGCTACCGCCTTGAATATTCACGCTACCACCGCGAATATTAACGCCTTTACCTGCGCTAATGCTTGAGTTCTTAATTGCCGCTAAATTTTTTGCCTGAATATCAGCTTGATTACTTACTTGTACTTTTTTGTTTTCAAGGGTCACATTTGTACCATGTTGTTTAAAGTTTTCATTACTTTGCGTAAGATTATTATTCTGAGACATTTGTGCTCCTTAGTTTGTTAGATTGAGTTTTTTACTTTTACCATTATAAAAGATAGTAAGAGCTTTGTAAAAGTAACTCGACAAATCAATACCTTTTCTTAAATAAATATAGGTCTAATAACTCAAAGTTAAAGAATAAATTGCCCAAAACTATTCACTAGTAAGACTTAATAAAGTTTTATCTGCTTTTAAAATAAGAAAATAATTCTCTAAGCCGCTTCTTTGCTTAATCAGTAAAAGTTTATATCACCCCAAGGTATGTTTTTCACTTCCTAGACTGATTTTTTTACTATAATGAAGCACGTAAAAATTTCCCTTAAACAGCTTTAAATCTCATTATTTTAGACTTGGCTAATGAAAAAACGCAACTCATCGTTTTTAGCCGCAAACAATAAAAAGATTTCATTTAAGAAAAAAGAACGTAAAAAACAACACTTACCCCCATCGTTTTTGCTTAAATTGGTAAAACGTTCGTTTTTAGTGCGTTCTTGGTTAACTTTCTTTATTGTTGGCATCCTTATGGCAGTTGTTTATTTTCATATTTTCTATTTACAGATTTATGAAAATAAAAAATACGAACTGTCATCTAATAACAACTACATTAAAATTATCCCGACCCCACCATCACGCGGTATTATTACCGATCGTAATGGTATCGGATTAGCAGTAAACCATTTAGAATATGGTTTATATATACTGCCAGTTAGTGCACGTAAAACTCGTGCCGATTTTGAAAAATTACAACAAATTATTCCTCTGACCGAAGAGGATTACAATCGCTTTTTAGATAATAAACGTAATAATATTTTCCGCGCTCCAACCTTACTAAAAAGTAATTTAACGCAAGAAGAAATTGCCAAAATTATGGTGAATAAATATCGCTTAGACGATATTAGTATTGAGCCAGTTTACACTCGTTATTATCCTTTTGGCACTATTATGCCTCATGTTCTAGGCTACGTAGGTTCGATTAATGATCGTGATTTAAAGAACATTAAAGAACTTGACGAAAATGAACAATCGAATTATGCCGGAACTTCGCAAATCGGTAAAATCGGTCTCGAAAAATATTACGAAAAATCTTTACTTGGGACTGTGGGCTATCAATCTGTTGAAGTGAACTCAACCGGAAATATCATTAAAACCATTGAAACTAAAGATCCAGTTCCTGGTGATAATTTACGTCTAGCTATCGACTTACCTACACAGATTTACTTACTAAAACTTCTAGGAGAAGAAAAAGGCTCGATTGTGATGACTAATCCTCAAACAGCCGAAGTGTTAGCCATTGTAAGTAAACCAGTATACGATCCAAATCTCTTTGTTAAAGGTATTAGTGGTACTGATTATCGTAATCTTTTAAACGATCATGATCGTCCTTTATATAACCGCGCTACCATGGGGATTTACCCACCAGGTTCAACCGTTAAGCCTTTTGTATCATTTACCGGTCTTGAAAGTAAGTTTGTAACTCCAAGTACAACTATCTACGATCCAGGTTATTGGATTTTACCGCGTACCCAACAAAAATATCGTGACTGGTTAAGAACAGGTCATGGTACGGTAAACATGCACAAAGCTATTGTTGAGTCGGTAGATACCTACTTCTACGATTTAGCTTATCGTATGGGTATTAATAAAATGGCGAGTTATATGACTCAATTCGGCTTTGGACAAAAGACTGGTATCGATATTTTTGAAGAATCAAGCGCAAACTACCCAACCGAAGAATGGAAAAAAGCACGTTTCAAACGAGATTGGTTACAAGGTGATACTCCCCCAGTCGGGATTGGACAAGGGTATTTTACTGCGACGCCAATTCAATTAGTGCATGCTTTAAATACGCTTATTAATCGTGGTAAAGAACAAGCCCCGCATTTACTTTTAACTACGAGTAAAGCTAATGCGCAACATCAAGTTAATTTAGTAAATGACGTACCTGAAACTAAACGTATTTTTACCGATTCTCCTGAATATTATTGGGATACGGTTCTTAAAGGGATGTACGGAGTAAACCACGAACGTACAGGTTCGGGCTGGCGAGCATTTAATGGCGCAAAATATACTTCGGGTGGTAAATCAGGTACGGCACAAGTGTTTGGTTTAAACGGTAACGATTACCAAGCTAGCGCGCTGAAAAAAACTTTACGAGACCACGCTTTATTTATTGCTTTTGCGCCGTTTGAAAATCCACAGGCTTCTGTTTCGGTTGTAGTAGAAAACGGGGGAGGTGGTGGTAAGGTCGCCGGTCCTATTGCTCGCGCAGCATTAGACTATTACATTTTGCACCGATTACCACGTCTTGATCCTAGTCTAACTTGTAAACAAATCCAAGACTACGCAATCGAAGATTTACAAGAATTAGGTTACACCATTGACAATTATGACAATGTAATTGATTTACAACAATTATCAATTCCAGGTACTACTTGTCAAACTAACCAAAACTACACTAATGAACCTAGTTCTTTAACTCTACAAAATTTTAATGGCACTATTCCACAGGATAAATAATGAATTGGTTACAAAAATATTTAAAGGTTTTTGCTAACCTTGATTTGTTAACAATCTTCATTATTACCGCCTTAGCTTCTTATGGAGTATTAATGGTCTTTTCGGCAACTAGTGGTGATGTCGGATATATGGATCGTAAAATACTCCAAGTTGCTTTAGGTCTTGGAGTAATGCTGATTGTTGCTAATATAAAGTACTCGTACGTACAAAGTTTAGCTCTACCATTTTTAATTTTTACAGTCTTCCTTTTAGTTTGCACCGTACTCTTTGGTGTAACAAGTAAAGGAGCAACGCGTTGGTTAAACTTAGGGTTTACCCGTTTCCAACCTTCCGAATTTGCTAAGCTTGCAGTCCCTATTTACTTATGTTCGTTTTTAGGACAACTAGATAGTAAATTGAGCTGGCCCGCTTTAATTATTTCAGGGGTTGCGGTTGCTGTACCTAGTGCTCTAGTTTTAGTGCAACCGGATCTAGGAACAACTATCCTAGTAGCTTTATCTGGATTAATCGTTATTTTCCTTGCTGGTTTATCATGGCGGATTATTATCCTTGGCGTAATTTTTGTGCTAATTATGGCTCCGTTGTTTTGGGAGTATGGAATGCATGATTACCAACGCACAAGGGTTTTAACTATCTTAAATCCAGATTCAGATCCACTAGGAGCTGGTTATCACGTTAATCAATCAAAAATAGCTATAGGTTCGGGCGGCGTTTCTGGTAAAGGTATTCTTCAAGGTACTCAAGTACAATTAAACTTTTTACCAGAAGCTCATACAGATTTTATCTTCTCGGTATTAGCCGAGGAGTTAGGTCTGTTTGGAGTAACTGTCCTCTTTAGTTTGTTTTTCTTGCTGATTTTACGCATGTTCTGGTTAGCTACTATTGCTACTAACCGCATGGCAAAGCTCCTTTGTGCTTCACAAGGCTTTATTTTCAGCATATATGTAATTGTAAACGTGGGTATGGTTTCTGGTCTCTTACCAGTCGTAGGTGTACCTTTACCTCTGGTTAGCTATGGTGGGACTAGTTTTATTACTTTATGTATTACTTTTGGTTTAGTAATGGGAGTATTTAAACAAACCCAACGTGAGAAAAATAGCTTTAAAAACTCGGTAACAGGTTAGTCTTCTTTCCTACAGTTATTTCATAATCGAACGCAATTTATTAGCATTTGTAAATATTTTATAATTTGCCTAGATCTTTATGCTTACCCCTTGATTAATCTTTTAATTTCTTGCTGAATTATGATAGAATAAGCAACAGCAAGTACTCATAATTAGGTATTAATAATGCAAACGCAATCAGGCTTTATTCAAGAAAAAAAATATTTTGACGATAAAAACTATCACACGGTTTTTCTCGTTCTGGTGACTACACCATTAAAGAAGCTGAAGCTTTAGAAAACTATGGTTCACGTTTAACCCGTTTAGCCAATGGTACAGTTGAGCCAGAAAACGAAGTAGAAAAACACTT
>NZ_NRJG01000043.1 GCF_003585935.1 Psittacicella hinzii | reverse complement strand
CCCATTAACCGTTTACTACTCTAAATTTATGCGTAGTAACTAAGTTCTAATTGATTGTAAAAATCTAGACCTTAAGCAAGTTGATGATTAGAATTTAGACTACAAAGTAAATAGTTTAGTAGATGTATTTATATAAAGGTTCAAAATCTATGAATCGTATCTATAAACTTGTTTATAGCAAAACGTTGAATAGTCTTGTTGCAGTAAGCGAAAACGCGAAATCTCACACTGCAAACTCTTCGGTTAATAAGGATGCTCACGTATCTGCAGCAGATAAAAGTGACGCGCAAAAATCGTTCGGTAATATTTTCTTAGGTGCTATGCTTTTAGCAGGTGCTCCTGTAGTAGCAAGTGCTAATACAGCACCTAAAGATGCTCAAACTCCTAATCAACCTGTAGCTACTCAAAATTTACACACAGGTATTGAAGTAGATGCTGCTTCAGCTGCTCAAGGTCTTAACGTTAAAGATATGAACGGTACAGCATTAATCAATATCGTAAATCCAAATGCTGCTGGTGTTTCAGATAACCGTTTCAAATCTTTCTCAACTTCTAAAGGTGCAGTATTTAACAACAATGCTGACGCTTTAATCGCAGTTGAATCTAAAGTGTTAGGTGAGCGTATTGCAGCTAACCCTAACTTAAAAGCACAAGCAAAAGTAATTCTTGCACAAGTAACAGGTAATGATAAATCAGTAATCCAAGGTGCTTTAGAGGTTCTTGGTGGTCGTGCTGACTTAATGATTATCAACCCTAAAGGTATCGACTTAAACGGTATTAAAGTAATCAACGTTAACGACTTCACAGCTTCTACAGCTGAAGTTGGTGCTAATAACGCGCAAAGATTATTAGTACGTGGTGGTGAAATTAACGTTAATGAGGACTTATCTACAGATGACGTTAACGTAATCCGTTTAATCGCACAAGCAGTTAAAGTTAAAGCTACAATTGCTCCATCAAAATCAAGTTCTGGCAAACGTGCGAAAATCGTAGTTTCTGCTGGTAACCAAGAATATGATGTAAAAACTGACACTGCTAAAGCATTAAATGAACCTAATTTAGAAACTCCAGAAGTAGCTATTTCAGGTAGCAGATTAGGTTCTATGTACGGTGATAAAGTTAAATTCATCGTATCTGGTTCAGGTGCTGGGGTTGAGTACGACGGTTTAGTAATGGGTGACGACAACGTTGAAATTACTGCCGACGGTCAAATCAAAGTTAACAAAGTAGGTTCTGTTGCTGGTGATGTAAACATTGACGCTGGTAGCCACAAAGTAGAAGTGGGTACAGCTAAAGCTTCATCTAAATTATCAAGCAGCGATACAGCTTCAAAATATTCTAAAGGTTCAGTAACTACTGAAGTGACTGCTAAAACTCAAGCAACTTCACCTTCAACTGTAGAAACTACAGTTACTACTGAAACTGCTGTATCTTCAGCTGACGTAGCTACAGATACTACTAAACAAAAATTCGTAACAGGTCAAAACGTTAACATTAAAGGTGGTAACGTTGCGGCTGAAAATGCTCTAGTATCAGCAAAAGAAAAAGTAGCTGTTACAACTACTTCTCGTGGTGCTGATGCTCAAGACTTTACTTCAACAGCTTCTACGTTCTCAGGTCATGAAGTTGAATTAACTTTCGATAAAGGTTCTTTAGATAAAGACTCTAAAGTACTAGCTGATAACGTTAAAATCAAAGCAGAACGTACTGCTAGCGTTGATGGTTTAGTTTACGCTGATAATGCAGACATTAGCGCAAATAAAGTTAATGCTGATTCTAAAGTAGAAATCAAAGGTAAAGTTGTAGCTAACAATGCAACAGCAAGCGCAAGCAACGTTGAATTAAACGGTGCGAAAGTAGTTGCTGGTAGCTTAACTCTTGATGGCAAAAAAGTAGGCCTAAAAGATGCTAATGTAACAACAAACACTTTATCTACAACTGTTCAAGATACATTAGATAACTTTACAGTTGAAAATAGTACTGTAAATACCCCTAAATTTAACTTAGATGGTCAAAATGTAACTCTTGATACACAAGCTAAATTTGATCACGTAAAACAAGTTTTAGATCAAATCACTGCTACAGATAAAAACCTTGCTGTAGACAACGTATACATTGACGAAAACACAACAGTGAAAAACTTCACTGTAGGTCAATTTACAGTACGTGAGTCTGTGAAAAACTTCGGTATTTTAAATCTAAGTCAACGTGCTCTATCTTCTAAAGCAACTACAGATGCTGATGGCACAACTACAGTATTAAACGTAGGTAAAACTTTTGAAAACTATGGTTTATTACTTGCTGACACTTTAGGTGTTAAAGCAGGTGAGAAAATAAAATTAGATGGTGCTACTTTCATTTACAACAATCTAACTTTAATCTCTCCAGAAGTTGATCAAGAAGGTGATTTAACAGTATCAGGTAACTTAAACGCTTTAACAGATACTTATAAAGTAGCTTCTAAAGTAGACGGTGACGTTAAAGTTGGTTCAGGTACGCCAACCATTTCATCTCACTATGCTGACTGGCGTGCACGTCGTGACTACTACGAAGTGTACACTGAAATCGGGGTATTAGATGGCTCGGACATCACTGTAAGCGGTGGTCAAATCTCTGTTAAAGGTGACTTCACAATCGTTCCACTAGCTGGTTCTGATTATGCAAAAGGCACTTTATCAGAAGGTAAAACTTATACTGACGTTAAAGATTTAAATCGTTTAGATGCAACAAACGCAGACATTTATGTTGGTGGTAACTTAGCTCTTGACGGTAATTTATCTAACAAAGTTCAAGCGTTCACAGCAAGCATTGCTGACTTACTAAAAATCAAAGGTCAACGTATTCAAGTACGTTTCAAACCAACTACTTGGATTAAAACTGACTTAATGAGACTGAAAATTCAAGAATTTGACAGTCTATATGATTTATTCCAAGGTCTATTTGGTAACGGTAAGTTTGACTGGCACAATGGTGCATATAAGATCCAAGGTCAATATGTTCTAGATACTTTATCGCAGAACTTAAATGACTCATACACTAACAAAATCTTCTCTGTAGTGTTTGGTTCTGACTGGAGAAATAAAGACTTCAACTCAATGAAGGCTGCATGGAATAAATTCATTGCAAATCCTAATGACTACCAAGTAGCATTATGGGCTCCAGGTGCACAAATCGTAACAGGTGGCAGCATTGACCAAATCAATGGTAGCATTGATATGGGTGTTGATACAGATGTTAACAAAACTGTATTAACAGACGCTGAAGGTAAAAACTACGCCTTAAAAGTAGAATCTGCATTAGTTGCTGATTCAACTAAACTTAAACGTAACTACAGCTTAAGCACTACTTTAGATTCATTAAGTGGCTTAGGTGTAATTAGTTTAAATACTAATACTGGTAAATACGAGTCAAGCTACTACATTCCTTACTTAGGAAACGTAGCTAACTTTAGCTTATTTACTCCATCAACAGTAGGTGACAACTTATTAGTTGATAACCAAACAGCTGCACAATTAGTATTAGAACAAGTTAAATCACAAACGGGTACTTACTATTTCTCTACAAACACAGATGCAAACATTGTTAACGGCTTATTAAGCAACACTGTTTCATTTAATAAGAAATTAGCAAGCTACCAAGAAACTTTAACTAATCAAATTGCTCAAGCTAACGGTAACGCAACTCTAATCAAAACTTACACTGAACAATTCAATACTAAAGTAGCGCGCTTAAAAGCAACTACTGACTACATTGAGTTCGTGAAAGCTGAAGGTTCAGATGCATATGTACCAGTTGTTCGTTTCTCTTCTTCAACATTAGATAAATCAGCAACTTTAGGTGCTTCTGCTGCAGTATTAAATGCAGGTCAAGCAATTAGAATTCACAACGCTGATTCAGTGAAATCGAATTACGGTACAATTTCTGCGGATACAGTTGCAATCGTAGCTAACACTATTGATCTAAAAACTAATGGTGTTCAAAACGCAATTATTGCTAACAAATCAGGCTTAAGCGCTAAAGACTTTAGCTTACAAGGTTCAGCTGCATTTGGTGATTTAAGCTTACAAGCTGACAATGCTTCATTTGAATCTGTAGCAGTATTAAATGACGAAGGTGATTTAGTACAAGTAGGTCGCGCAAGCACTGAAGCTTCTAAATTAGAGATCGCTGAAGACCTAACAATGAAAGGCTTTACCTATGTTGCAACAGGTGACGCTGAATTCAATGTTGGTGGTAACTTAGATTTATTATCTAAATATGAAGTTGCTTCTCGTTTCTCTCAACAAGTGCTAGAAAATACTTTAGGTTCAACAAGCCTACACGAAGCTGCTTACACAGTTAAAGGTTCAACAATCGTTGGTGATACTAATGTAACAGTAAACACTGGTGGTGACTTAACATTAGAAAGTTCTCGTTTAGCTGCTGATCAAAACTTAGACGTAACTGTAGAAGGTGATTTAGATTCATCATCTAAAGTAAACGTTTACGATGCAACTTCGAAAACTTCTAAATTAGATCTTTACATTGGTGGTAAAGTACAATTCGGTTCAGCTTCAGCTGAAGGTCGTGCTTTAGCTTCATCAACAGGTATAGCTACTGAAAGCTCTACAGATACTAATGCCTTAGTAACTAAATCAGGTCAACCTGTTGCTCAAGCTGGCTTTGGCTTTAGCTACACTTCTTCAACTGATAAAGTTACAGAAGTTAAAACTGCTAATAGTGCATTCGATTCAAGCGACTTAAATGTTAAAGTAGCTGGTAATGCTGACTTAAGTAATACTGACATCAACGAAGCAGCACAAGCAATCGCTGAAAGCCGTGCTGAACAAACTGGTGCAGAAGTTCAAACTCCTAAAGCTTCAATCGAAGCTGGTTCTGTAACTACAGATGACCAAGGTGTTGACATTGCTTACCGTGAGCACGAAGAAACAACTGTTGGTGCAGGTATTAACGCATACGTTAAAGGTTCTGCATTCGATGTAGCTTCTCACGTAGTATCTGCTGCACGTGCTAAATCAAATGGCGAAGAATTAGATCCAACATTATTATTAACAGCTGTTGGTGACGCTACTGGTTTACAAACTAGAGATTTAGTATCTGCTGGTGTACGTGCAAATATCGGTGTTAGTCAAACTAAAGCTAATGAGCAAGTAACTGCTGATAACCGCAATACTTATGCTGGTGATGTATCTATTAAATCTGATTCAGATATCAGTCTGAAAGCAGTAGATGCAACTAAAGTTGGTAATCTAACTTTAGAAGCACAAGATACAGTATCTCTAGAAGGTGGTAAGAAAGAAACTACTTCTAACGAAACTTCATGGCAAGTTGGCGCGTCAATCGATGCTCAAGTTGGTGCTTCACGTAATGGTGCTGCAGCTTCTGTATCAGCTTCGCTTGGTGGCGGAGGTCAATTCTCAAATGGTTACTCATTAGAACATCAAAATACTGATATTGATGCTGATAGCGTAACAATTAAAGCGCAAAACGTAGACTTAACTTCAACTACTGTTGATGCTAAAGTTGTAGATGTTGAAGCGCAAAACTTAACAGTAACTTCTGAACAAGATAAGAAAGATCAAGTAACTAACGGCTTTAGCGTTGGCGTAACTGGTGGTGCTTCGATCAATACTCAAACATTCTTAACTGCGTTTGGTTCTGGTTCAGTTGGTTACAATCATCACAAAGTTGACAATGATGTAGTAACTGAACAATCTGGTATTACAGCAACTGAAAGCTTAACTGTTGATGTAGATTCAGCAACTTTAACAGGTGGTAAATTAGTAGCTTCTGAAGATGCTAATGGTACTGCGGCAACAGCTAACGTTAACATCGATAACTTAACTGCAACTGACATTAAAGATACTCGTTACTCTGATGGTGGTTCAGTAGGCTTATCAGTAGGTGTTAATAAATATGGTTCAGTGACTGTTGACTTAAGCGGTGGTCGTGATAAACAAGATCACTACAGCGCAACAACACACGCAACTGTAGCTGGTGAAGGTGTTGATCTAATTAATACAGCCGTAACTGGAGATGTAAACACTGATGCTGCTAAAGCAGTTGAAGTTCACGAAGATCGTCAAGTACAAGATACTGCGTTTGGTATTACACTAAATGAACAAGTAATTGACGATGTGAAGAAAGCTGGTGAAGCTGTTGTTGATACTGTAAACAAAGTTAAAGAAACTGTAGTAGACGCTGTTAAAACTATCCAAGATGGTTTATCTGAAGCAACTACTTCTGTAAGCTATGAAACTACAACTACTGTAAATACAAACGGTCGTTATGTAATCCGTGACGGTGTTGCTTACCCTGTATACACTACTGGTACTTCAGTAACAGGTAATGCAAACAACGTAATCGTTGATGGTGTTTCTACAACTAGCGATGGTTGGGTAATCACTTCTGACGGTACAACTTACAAACTAGCAGATGGTTATACTGTAGGCACTTCTGGTGTTACATATACTAAAGGTTCTTACTCAAGTACAACTACTTCTGGTAGCTACTACGGCTCAACAACTTCGACAGCTGATTCATCAACTAAAGTTACAACAGTTGGTACATGCTACGATAAATGTTCTGCAACTGTATATGAAATCATTGCAGCGCAAAATAGCCAAACTTCACAAACAAGTACGACTTGGTCTTCAAGTACGACTACAACAACTACAGGTTACACTTCTGGAACATTCAGTGGTAGTTCAACTCTAGCTGGTTCAGGCTCAACCTTATACGGTGTTGGTACTTCAAGCTCTAGCCACACAGGCAACACTTACTCTGGCTCTACATCGCCTACTACAGTAACATTTGCTGGTTCAACTGGTTCAAGTACAGGTGCTTCTTACACTGGTACAGGTTCAACTGGTAGTTACACTGGTACTTTCACGGGTTCAAGTTCATCTACTGGTACAAGCTACACTGGTAGCTCATCGAGCTCATCTACTTACACTGGTAGCAGCTCTTCAACTTATACTGGTTACACAGGTTCAACTGGCTCAACTACAACAACTGGTTCAACTGGTACAACCTTAACTCCATCTCATTTAGAATTAACTGAAATGAATTCTAAAGATAATTTAGAGAACCAATATTTAGGTTTCAATGAGAATGGTAGCGATGTAAACAGAGATTTAAGCGGTAGTTACTCTGAAATCTTTGGTGGTAAAGTTGGTAGCGCAACTCCTGGTCAAGGTGGTGGCTTAACTGATGTACAATCAGCTGAGAAATTACTAGAAGCGAAAACAGACTTTAGCTTCTCTAACTACGATAAAGAAGAGAAAGAATTAGTTTCTCGTATTACAGAGTTAGATAAAGAACGCGTTGATCTAGAAAAACAATTAGCTAATGCACCTAAAGATTCTGATTTAGCTAAACAAATTGAAACTCGTATCACTGAAATTGAAACAGAGACAACTGAAGCAACTGTTCGTATTGAAGTTATCAAAGAAAACAAAGAAACAACTACAATTAAAGAACACGATGCTCGTGAGTATGTAACTCACACATTCCCAACAACGAATGTAACAGTTGAGACCAATGACGGTAAAGAGACTACAATCGTATTCGAAAAACCTGAAATTGATCCACCTCTAACAATTAACGATACGCCAGAAGTTGTAGATCATCCGAAAGAGTTTGAATTACCGAAAGGTGATGTAAAAGTAGATGAAAATGACAATACGAAGATCATTAAAACTGATGATAAACCTTCAGTTGATCCAAACGATCCGAATGCAACACCTACTACTCCAACTCCTATAGTTCCTGATCTAACGAATGATCCGGACGCGGATAACGTAGAGAAAGAAAAAGTATCTGACAAAGTTCCAGCTGCTGATCCAGATAACGCTAAATCTGATGAGCAACCTGAAACTCCTGTGACACCTGTTACTCCGGATCAACCTAACACAGATGGTGAAGGTGAGAAAGATAACAATCCTCCTCCTACTACAGGTGATGACACTATACCTAAAGGTGACAATAATACACCTAAGGATGACAAACCTACAGAGGATAAAGGTGCACAAACAGACGGTTCTGAAGAAACTCCGAAAGGTGATAAACCTACAACGGATGATAAAGGTACGCAAACTGACGGTTCAGAAGAAACTCCGAAAGATGACAAACCATCTACGGACAATGAGCCGAAAGATAACACACCTACTACAGACGATAAAGGTACGCAAACTGATAAACCGTCAACTGGTGGCAACACTGATGACGATAAACCATCAACTGGTGACAACACTGATGGCGATAAACCATCTACTGATGACAATACGGACAAACCGACTGATCCAAGTGATGATAAAGGTACTAATACTGATACCGATACCGACACTGATACAACAATCGTTAATCCGTCTAACCCATCAATTCCTTCTGTAGATCAACCGACTACTCTGGCTACTCCTACAGATTTAGAGAAATTACGTGAAGAAGTAAGAGATGAGTTCCGTCACTATGAAGAAACTCGTATCCCAACTCTAATCGATCCAGATATCAACTTCCACGAAGATACATTCGCTTGGATGGAAGATTACGATGGTTCGAACGTAGTTAACCCAGGTGTTAACCAAGGTGGTACACGTGTAACTTTCGCAAGTGCACAGCCTAAAGCTCCTAAAGCTCCAGTAGCTTCAACTGCACCTGCTAAACCACGTAAAGTTACATTTGCAAGCTCACACCGTCCAGTCGTTACTCCGGTAGTAGCTAAAGCTGTTAAACCTACTCCAGTTAAACCAACTCCAGTAGTTGCAGCAGCGGCAGAAGCTCCGAAGAAAGCAGCTAAGGTTTCATTTGCAAGTGCAAACCCAGTAAGCGCAAATCTAGTGAACGATATCGATGATACAATTGACGCATTAGCATGTATCAACCCATTAGTTGGTAAGCTAAACGTTAAGATCGATAACTTCCGTGGTGACGCTTTAGTAATCAACCGTAGCCTATCATTACAACCTAACTTTGAAAATGTGAAAGCTGCGATTGGTACATACGCTGATGTATTTGGTGTAGGTAAAACTTATACAAATACAGATGACTTACGTGTGGATTTAGGTTACCGTACAGTTGCAGATCAACAAGAGTCTGAACGTCAAGATACCTTAAAACGTAAACAAATCGAGTTCGCTTCAGCACAATTACAAAATGTTGCAGTTGAATTAGATAAATTACGTGTTCGTGCTGTTCAATTACGTGAAACTGCGAAAAACAGTGATGGTTCAGATATTGCAGCTCTAACTGCTGAATTAGACCAAATTAAACAACAAGAATTAAGCTTAACTAAACAGTACAAAGATTTGCGTGCTGCTATCTACAGCTTAACTGAAGGTTATAATTTTGGTTTCACTATCGGCAACGACAAAAACTCACTAGCTGGTTTATTAGAAAACTTAGCTGTAGTTTCAAATGGTCAAGCTGCTCGTAATGGTTCTGATATTTTCGTAACTATCCAAAACTTAGATACTTACTTATACGGAACTCAAGCGACTAAATACTCTAACGTACACCAAGTTAAACGTGTAGTTACTTTCGATAACTATGCTGAAAACTCTGCAGACTACAACGACGATAAGAAACTTTACATTCAAACGCAAGAATCTATTGCAGTGAATGCTAAGAACTTACGTATGCGTGTAGCTAACCTACACTTAGAGTTAAAAGCTTTATCAGATGACTATAAGAACATTGTTGCTAAAGTAAGTACGCTAACGAATGCAAATGAGAAAGCGCAATTTGTTCAAAAACAAGAGTTCATTAAGTCTAAAGTTCAAAGCATCATTTCACAAATCAACTCTGTGAACTTAGCTTCGAACGTTGACCTAGTTAAAACTATGACACAAGTGTCTACAATCGAAAATCAATTACTTGAAGTTCGTAACCAAGTGTCATACATGCTAGGCGGTAAAGCAGCAGCGGTTCGTATTGCAAGTGCGGCTAAACTAGTATTAGCGCAAAACGCTTCAATGCTAGAAGACCAACAAAAAGCACAAGCAATCGTAAACCAAATTGCCAATGGTCAAACATTAGCAGGTGGAGTTAAAGTATATAATCCACAAGATACAGATGTATTATCAAAAACTGAAGTACAGGTTGTAAATAATGCAAATGATTTACGCCAAAGAGCACGTCAAGCTCGTACTGCACAAGCAAATAATACATCTAACGACAATAACCAAACTAGCGGTAAAAAATAATCCTTAGTTAGGTTTCTATGGAGTGCTAGGTAACTAGTACTCCATAATTTTTGTGCAAAATTTGGGCGCAAAAAAAGTGCATTATCATCAAAAGATAATGCACTTTTTTCTTATCTGCTCTACGAGAAAATTAAGCTAAAAAAAGATAAATAAATCTATGAGAACTTTCTCAAGTGAAACTTATTTATTGTTCTGTTTTACTTTTTCTTGTAGTTTTAGTTGTTGTTTTACTTGAGCTTTTAGCGGCTTTAGTGGTGGTTTTAGTATCACTTTTAGTGGCTTTGGCTCTTGTGGCTTTAGTAGCAGCTTTTGTAGTTTTAGCTGTAGCTTTAGCAGCTGTTTTTGTAGCAGCTTTAGTGCTAGCTTTAGTTGCTTTTGAACTAGCTGTTACGCTACTGCTTTTACTAGTGCTTTTGGCTGTACTTTTCTTTTTTGTTGCTGCTTTTTTAGTAGAACTTTTACTTGTACTTTTCGCACTAGTTTCACTAGCTTCAGCTGTTACTACCCATTTACCATCTTCATAGTCCGCGCGGAATTTTGTCAGCTTATTACTTTCTTGATCAACCGATCCAATATACTGACTCTTAGTTTTTACCGCATAACGTACTACAGTTTTGTTACCTAAATTGTCCTCTGTTGGACCTTGAGCTAGATAGTGTAGCTCTTCTGGTAAACGATCTTTATAGGTAGCTAAAACTTCAACTTTAGCTAATTGGGTTTCACGGCAACGTGGGAAGTTATTTGCTCCAAAGAAAATACCTTTAGCTGAATTACGCAGAACAAAATATGAAGTGCCATTTTGGCATTTCAGTTCTGGGAATTCAATTGCAGGTTGTTTTGGTGGAGCGATTTCACCACTTGCTAACACGCGACGTGTGTTACCACAAGCGCCACATAACATATATTTACCAAATGGACCTACTTTAAGCTCCATAGGTTCACCGCACTTATCACATGGTAAGGCATCTAATTGCGCATTGTTAATAAATTGCCCTTGTTCCACTTGCGTGAAAGTACAGCTTGGCATATTCGAACAAATGTATAGTTTGTGCTTAGTGTCAATATAAAACTCATCAAGCACTGATTGACATTTTGGACAACGTTTTGCGTCGTGTAAATGTTGATGTTCGTGCTCATGTTCTGCTTTTTGTTCGCCGATGATTTCATCGCCTTTTACCAGCGTAACTGAACGATGACATTTATCCTCACCTTTATTCTCATAACCCATACATGTTAAGAAAGTGCCGGTTTTTGAGAATTGTAATGCCATGTGATGTTTACCACATGTAGGACAAAGAAAATCTGTAGGCACTAATTGTTTATTAGGCATACCACCTTGATCGGCAGGTTTAGCGGCAGCAATGAGTTTTTGTTTGAACTCTGCCCAGAAAGTATCTAATTCACTCGTCCAATCTTTTTTACCGTTGGCAATTTCATCTAAGCTAGACTCCATTTGCGCGGTAAAATCGTAGTCCATAATTTCAGGGAAGCTAACGCTTAGACTATCAGTAACGATTTCTGCGATTTTTTCAGCAAAGAAACGACGATTTTCTAAGGTTACATAACCACGATCTTGAATTGTAGAAATAATACTTGCATAAGTTGATGGACGACCAATCGAACGTTTTTCTAGTTCTTTAACTAGTGAAGCTTCACTATAGCGGCTAGGAGGATTGGTGAAGTTTTGTTGTTTATCTAAAGAGGTAAACTTAACGCTATCACCAACTTTTAAATTACCTGTTACATCCACTAATTTATCAGCTTGATTACCAAAAGCACGTTTAAAACCAGCGAATTTTAAAAGACTAGCAGAAAAACGTAAATTATATTTATGCTCGTTTTCTACGCCAACATTAATGTTAGTATTTTGCGAAATAGCATTCGCCATTAATGAAGCTAAAAACTGCTGTTTAATTAGATTATATAAACGTGCACCACGCGAAGCTGGAGGTAACACTAAATTTAAATTAGTTGGACGAATTGCTTCGTGGGCTTCTTGGCTATTAGCGTTATTAGTAGCATATTGACGGTTACCGTCCCAATATTGTTCACCATATTCGCTTTTAATGTACTTTTCAGCCATATCACGAGCTTCAGCTGAGATATTAACTGAGTCGGTACGCATATAGGTGATGTACCCCATTTCATATAGATATTGCGCTAAACTCATAGTTGTACGCACATCATAACCTAACAAACTCGAAGCACGTTGTTGTAAGGTTGAAGTAGTAAATGGAGCGCTTGGGCTACTTGATGAATCTTTTACGTCAATGCTCGTAATTACCGCATTACCATTTTTAATATTTTCTAAATGTTGAAGCGCTTGCTCTTGATTTGGAATATAAAACGGATTAGCGTCAGCTGGACTTACTAAACGTTTACCATCAATCGAGTGTAAATCAAAGTCAAACTTACCCGCAAAAGCAAAAATACTCCAATATTCAGTTGGCATAAATTTGCGGATTTCACGTTCACGTTCAACGATTAAGCGCGTAGCTACTGATTGTACACGTCCAGCAGATAAACCACGTCCGGCTTTACTAATTAATAGTGGACTTAATAAGAAACCTACAATACGATCTAGATAACGACGTGTTTGATGTGCATGCACGCGATCCATATTTAAGGTTATTGGTTTAGCAAACGCTTTTTTAATTGCTGATTGCGTAATCTCATTGAAAATAACGCGTTTGTAAGTTTTACCTGGTCCAAGCACTTCTTGTAAGTGCCATGCAATCGATTCTCCCTCGCGGTCCAAATCGGTTGCCAGATATATGGTATCACATTGTTTAGCTGTAGCTTTTAGTTCGGCTACTACTTTACGCTTTTCTTCCATAATATGGAAATCACCTTCCCAGTTTACTGGGTTGATTCCCATTTTAAGAACTTTGTTGTTTAGTTTTTGCTCATCCGAGAGTTTAACTCCACGTTTAACAATAGGAGCAAATTCACTATTTGTTGGTAGATCACGAATATGACCAACAGATGATAAAACGATAAAATCGTCACTCAGGTATTTTTTAATGGTCGCAGTTTTATTAGGCGACTCTACGATTACCAAAGATTTTGCCATTATTTGCCTCAATTGAAAGAGTGCTTAAAATTAATGTAATTAGCAGATCATTAGGTAAATCTTACTGCCACGGCAAGGGAAAACAACTTGCGTAGGGATAACTTAAGTTTTATTAAATAAAACTATGGTTTTGCAAGAGTTACAAAAATTTCTTACTCAAGTTTAATCTATATGTAAAACGAATGTTGATAGACTATAGATCATGGACTTGGAAAATATGTTTAAAGTCAGTTAGGAATAACTTTATTTAAAAATTAGCATCTTTATTTCTTTTTCTATATCAATCATAAGTATCTAAAACTATACTAATATTACTTATAAAGTACATATTTGATTGGCTAAAACACAGATATAAACTAAATATAT
>NZ_NRJG01000042.1 GCF_003585935.1 Psittacicella hinzii | reverse complement strand
GGTCATAATTTTAGTAATTCTATTAAATTTAGTAACTAGGTAACTAAAAGTTCCATTTACACCTATCCTTATCTACAAGCTTATCTCTTTTAGTGTACCAACTTCTATAAAAATAAGTTTAAAGTTCAATCTTTAAAAATCTTACTTCATTGTTTAATCGTGTATACAAGTAAGCTTGCACTCTAAATTTGTCTTTAATGCTTTTGCTATGCTTTTATTTGAAGCATAGTGCGAAATATCTTTTTTCAATTTAAGATAAATTACTTTATACCTTCATAATTAGGAAAACTATAAAGATGTTTAAACCGAATAACCTTAAATTATCTTTTTTAGCTACAAGCTTAGTAGCAGCTGTTGTGAGTGCAACTGCGCATGCTGACATCGAAAGTGATGTTAGAAACACAATCGTAAATTTAAATGCGAACTATAATAGTTTCCAAGAAAGTCGTGACTATGAAAACTTCATTCAATCGCGTTCAAAACTATTACAACGTAATGCAAGCGACAATTTACGTGATGTTGATGTAAGTGCTCAACCAGTTGATGAAAACTCAGTTAAAATTGATTCATTTAAATTCATTTCAGAAGATGATTTAAGTTTCTCAATCATTAACAAATTACAAGCTGAAGCTGATAAATTTGCTGGTCAGCAATTCAATGCGCGTAAAGTTGCAGCATTAAAAAACAACTTAAATAACATCCTAATCCGTGCTGGTTATGTAACTTCAATTGTATATATTACAAATGAAGGTTTTAAAGATAACACTTTAACATTTAACATTAAATGGGGTAAAGTTAATCAAGTACGTGTTTCTGAAACTCAAGAAGATAGAGATTCATTTAAAAACCGTGCAATGTTAACTACGATTCCAGGTTTCTACAAAGATGTATTACGTATCAATACAATCGACCAAATCGTAGATAACTTAACTACGACTAATAAAGATGTACGTATTGACGTAGCTGCAACTTTAAACAAAACTGGTTACTCAGACATTATCGTTAATACTCAACGTAGTGCAATGCCACGTTTCACAATTGGTTTAAACAATGCCAACTCACAAGACGTGACTACATTACAATTTGTAATGAACTATGCTGATTTAATCGGTATTAATGACTCTTGGACTTTATCTTACAATAAACGTCTATACCGTGATTGGAGCGATCGTCACACTGATATCGTATCATTACGTTACGATCAGCCACTAGGTAACTTCAACTTGAGCGTGAACAACCAATGGACATCATACAAAAACACTGTTACAACTCAAGCTGTAACTGGTGATGATTTAGTGTACATTGCACACGCGCCGCAATTCAAATCAGACTGGAAACTTTCATACGTTGCATTCCGTGATAAAACACAAATTGCTAACGTATTCGTAGGTTTAGCTTATAAACGTGCAGTAACTGACATTCGTTTCAAAGAAGGTAATGCTAACATTCTTTACACTAAGCGTTACGCTGTTGACTGGAGAATTGGTGCTAACTACTTAAATAACGCATTATTTGGTGGTCGTTTATTCGTAGAAGGTTACTATACTCAAGGGTTTGGTGCATTTAACGGTGACTACTCTGCAGCGCCTGAGTTACAACAATACTCTAAATACGCTAAATTCTTAAGTTTATACTTAAACTACAACAAAAACTTCTTTATTGGTGAGCAATTATTCAACACTAATACAACAGTTCAAGGTCAATACTCTTTAGTTAAACGCTTAAGCGGTGACTATGTAACTACATTTGGTGATGCTTACTCAGTACGTGGTTTACGTCAAGACACTATTTCAGGTGACGACGGTTTCTTAATCTCTACTAACTTTGGTCCACAGTTCTCAATCGATAACGCGTTTATCCGTTATGTAAACCCATACTTGGGTTTAGATTACGGTTTAACTCGTAACAAAGCTTACGATGATGAGAAAGCTGAATCATACCGTGCTGCTTCTGTAAGTATCGGTGTGGCAACTGGTGGTAACCACTGGAGAGCTTCATTAAACGTTGCTAAACCATTTGCATACAAACTAGTTGATGACGCTAAACCAGCGAAAAACTTCCAAGTTTACTTCAACGTTTCAACTTCATTCTAATTTAGTTGAAATAGTTTAGTATTTAAATTATTCAGAATATGTAAAAAGTCCTCAAAATTAGCAAATTTTGGGGGCTTTTTGCTATTTAAAAAAGCACTTACTCTATAGCTTTGCATGTGACTGCATGACCGTAAAAGTGATAATCATGTCTAATAAAGCTATAAGTAGTGGCAAAAGTTATGCACCACAAAGATGTAAAACTCTAAATAAGAAAAGCTATAAATTCGCACATAGTGCACTAAAATCGTAAATGGTGCAATAAAATTGCGAATAATATCTAAAATTGCAAAAATGATTTTAAGTTGATGGCAGTTTATAGTTGTTAGTAAAGATTGTACTAAACTTCTTGAAAGTAATAGGCAAGTGCTGGGTACAAGTAATACCTTACTTAAAACTATAAAAGCATAGGAAGGTTAGTTGAGAGCAAAATCTCATGGCAAGAAAAGATAAGAAGTTATAGTAGTATAACTACAATCTATTTATGCATGAGCATAAGAAACTTCATAATTAGGAAAAATATAAACTTTAACTTGCTCTAAGTTAAGGTGAATAAGCAAGTAAAACTGATTAACTTCTAAGCTTTGGCATACATACATAGAGTTAAGTGAAAAAAGACATGATTAAATTTACACTTAAGTTATAAGCTAGAAATCTAGATTATCAAAAAAAAGTTTAAAATTTTTGCAACTTTTTAGAAAAAAGCCTGTCTAAAAGGGTATCAAGAATTTAACCTAGCAAACCATGAATAAATAATTTAGCTTGGGCATGATTTAAGTTTAATTATCCTTAAAAATTAAGTTTGAGCTGCATAGTTTGGCAAAGTATGGAATTAAATGTTATAACTTTGCTAAAAATGTTAGGAAAATGTATCTATTAACTGACTTTTGTGTTATTTCTTAACAAATAACGAGCATTTTCTAACGAATAACCGGCTACTTATTTACTTCCTCATATAAGGTTGCTAAAATTTTAATGAGCATAAAAGTAAATATTGGCATTTGCTTTTATTGTTCCTATCCTTTTTCAATGTAAATTTTATATTATTAATTCACCGAACCTTTTATCTCGACAATTTAAGGTTCTATACCAACTTCTAGCCTAGGATTCCTAGGTCGTTAAACTCGTTAACTAAGTGTTATAAGTTAAGGACAATAGATATCACTTAGTTAGAAATTAAAATTCAACGTTTTAAAAAAGTCTTTCGTAATTTAAGTTTAGCCTCGACAACTAAACTTAATAGCGACATTTTGGCAATGGAACTTATTTCCAAGGTTTACCAAAAGAAAAGAGGTGAGACTACTTAAAACGCTCACTCTCGGTAAAACCTACTAACTTCTATAAAGAAAGACTATGAATAAAATTTACAAATTAGTTTACAGCAAAACTCTTAACCAAGTTGTAGCAGTATCTGAAATTGCTAAAAAAGCACAACCAGGTAGCAATAAAGTTGAAGTTTCTGAAGCTGATTTAATCGCAGCTGCAAATGGTAAAGGTCAACTAAACAAACTAGCGTTTACGTTTGTTTTAGGTTCTTTATTCTCAGCATTACCAATGGGTGCTGCTTCTGCGAACACTAATACACAAAACGAACGTGTAAATTTAGGTGAAGCTGCTACTGCAACAGCTAATACTGATGCAACAGCAACGCAAGCTTTAAATTTAGGTGTTGTAGCAGATAAAGGTGTTAATGCTCCTGGCGTTAAATATGTAAATGGCGTTCCAGTTATCGATATCGTAAACCCAAATAAAGCTGGTGTTTCTGATAACCGTTTCTCTAAATTCTCTACTAATACTGGTGCAGTATTTAACAACTTAAAAAATGGTTCTGTAGCTGTTGACTCAGCTGTTCTAAAACAAAAATTAGAAGCTAACCCTAACCTAATGAACGAAGCTAAAGTAATCTTAGCTCAAGTTACTGGTAACGATAAATCAGTAATTAAAGGTGCTTTAGAAGTGTTAGGTAACCGTGCTGACTTATTAGTAATCAACCCGAACGGTATTGATTTAAATGGTGTGCAATTAATTAACGTGAAAGACTTCACTGCTTCAACTGCTGAAGTAAATGCGAATAACCATTTATCTCAAACAGTTACTCGTGGTGAACTTAACGTAAATGGTAATTTAACTTCTGATGACGTTGATGTTATCCGATTAATTGCTGCAGCTGTTAAAGTTAAAGCACAAATTTCTCCAGTTACTAAAGGTGGTAAAAAAGCTAACATCGTAGTTGCTGGTGGTAAACAAAACTTTGATTTATCAACTAACACTGGTACTAAATTAGACGATTCTGAAGCAGATGCTAAAGTAGTTATCTCTGGTGATGCTTTAGGTTCAATGTACGGTAACAAAGTTAACTTCGTAGTTTCACAATCAGGTGCTGGTGTGGAATATGAAGGTATGGTAATCGGTGAAGATGATTTAACGATTACTGCTGATGGTCAAATCAAAGTAAACAACGTATATTCAAAAGGTAACGTAGAATTAGCTTCTGCTAATGCTGACGTTAAAGTAATGGACAACGGTTCTGTTAAAGCTTTAAACAAAATTAACATTAAAGCGAAAAGCACTGTTGACACTACTAAAGCTACATTACACGCTTCTAAAGCTGTAGAAGTATCTGCTAACGATTTAGTTAAAGTAGGTGAAGTTCAAGCTGACCAAGTTAAATTAACTTCAGCGGCTCACGTATTAACTGAAGCAGCTACTACAGTTAAAGCTAATGATGTAGTAATTACCGCAGCTGGTATGGTTGCTTTCCAAGGTGACGTAGTTGTAGGTAAAAACTTAGCTGTTAAAGCTGATACAAACAAAGATTCTAAAACATACAATTCGCAAGTAACCTTTAACGGTAATGCACAAGTTGGTGGCGTAGCTACAATTTCTGCAGCGAAAATTGTATTTAGCGGTTCTGACACTGCAGAGCAATTAGCGAAAAACGCTGATGACGCTCACTTCAAATTTGATAATTTACAATTAGCTGTTAAAGCACAAGATGGTGCGGTAACAGTTAAAAACACTTCATTAATTACTAACAACGCAGAGTTAACTTTAAGTAACGCAAATAGTGACGCGACTGACTTAATTAAAACTTCTAATGCTAAAGTTCGAGCTACACAAACTACAACTGTAGATTTTGTTGATGCTGATATTAATGCTGCGAAAAACTTAAGCCAAGTTAAAAATGTAGCTAATACATTCGACGCAACATTAACTAAAGTTAAAGCTGGTAACATTACAATTGGTGAAGATGACGTTGTAAACCTAGATCGCGCTTACACTTTCTACACTACTAAAGATTTCAACAATAGCGGTGTGTTAGCTACAGAAAACTCATTATCAGTACAAGCTAAAGGTGCGTACAATGATTATGGTTTAACTTTAGTTAAAGGTAACTACGTTGTTGATGCTGAAGGTGGTGCAAACTTAGATGGTAAGTTATACACTACTGGTAACTTCGATTTACGTGCTCCGGAAATCACTCAAGAAGGTTCAGTATCTGTAGGTGGTGATTTTACAGTTAAAGCTAACAAATATGACATTTCTTCTGTAGTAACTGGTAACTTAGCAGTTTCACAAGGTGCGGAAGAAACAGCTGAAAACTGGCACTACCACGCAGCACGTAAAGACCGTTATACATTCACTACTACTATCGGGACAGTTGACGCAAGCTCATTAGAATTTGCTACAGCTGAAACGAATGTATCAGGTAACTTTACGTTAACAGGTTACGACGAAGCTACAGCTTCAAAATTAATCATTGACAATTCACGTTTCTATGCAGAAGGTGATGTTAATGTTAAAGGTGACGTAACTGTTCGTTCATCTACATACACTGTAAACGTTGCTGATTTATTAAGCTATAAATCACAAGTTTCATTTGAATTCGTACCAATCTCGTTAATTAATACTTACTTAACAAGAGCGAATACAATTAAATTTGACAGTTTATACGATTTCTTCAACAAATTAGCAGATGGTTCAATTGCTAAAACTGGTCGTGTAGGTTACCAAATCCGTCCAGAACAAATCCTAAATCTTCTTAAGAGCGCAAGCTTTGCAAGTGACGAAAGAATGAACAAAGTACTTGCAGCTGTTTTAGGTACTGACTGGAAAGGTATCGATTACAATACATTCAAAACTCGTTGGAATACTTTCGAGAAAAACAAAGATAACTACAAAATTGCAGTATTTGCTCCAACATCAGAGTTATTCACAGCTGGCAACTATACACAAACCGACGGTTCTTTATACGTAGGTTCTGATTTAGAAAAAATCGAAAAAGTTGACGCTGCTAACTTAGGTGGTAAATACGGTACATTCGTTAAAGTAGAATCTGGTGAAGATGTATTAATCGCGTCAAAAATCAGTGGTTTACGTACAAACGAACGTTACTACAAACTTTTAGGTAAATTAATTACTTTAGACCAAGAAAACAATACTTACACTACGAGCCAATACGCTCCATCTTGGTTACAAAGTACTAAAGATCTTACTTCGATCTTAACTTCATTAAATGTAATTGCTGAAGGTCAAGCAGTTGTTGGTGATAATGGTGTTATTTCATTATTATTACTAGAACAATATAAAGACTTAGTAGGTGGTTACTTAACAGTTGGTAGATCTACTGACGAAATTATTACTAAGTTCCTTCAAGATACAGAAGCTCGTAAGAAAGCTTTAGAAAGCTTAACTTACGTAGGCGCTGGTTCTTACACCATGGTAATCGATGATAATGGTACTAAACAAACCTTTAAATCAAGATCAGACGCTTACCAATATCTTGAAGATAACTATGATTACATTACTTTCGAAACTAACGAAAGTGGTAAAGGTACTCCACGCTTACACGTGTCAACAGTTACTAAAGCAGCAGCTACAAACTTTGATCAAGTGGCAGCATCTTTATCAGCAGTTAAATCAATTAACGCTAATGTAGATAAAGTAACAGTTAAAGACGGTTCATTAAATACTAAAGTATTAACGTTAACTGCTAAAGGTGATATTGACTTAACAGGTGTAGCTGGTCAAAACGCCTTAAATGCTGATAAAACTACAATTAAAACTGAAGGTGACTTCAACTCTATAGGTAACTTACGTGTAGGTGACTTCAGTTTAGAAGCTGTAGGTGATGCAAACTTCTCTGCTGTTGCATTCTTTACTGATGACGGTTATTTAAATCACCAAGGCTTAATTAAAGCTGATGAAGTTTCAATCAAAGCTGATAACTTAACCTTAGATGCTGCAGATATTAAAGCGCAAGACGAAGTTAATATCGATGTAGAAGGTGATATTAAATTAAAAGCAACTCACAACGTAGCATCTGATTTCGTATCAGAAGTTGATACAGATGCAAGTTCTGCTCGTCAAATTTCTCAATCAGCTGCATTCGTTGATGGGTCTGAAATTAGCGGTGAGAATGTAAACATTAAAGCTGGTGGTGATGTTAAATTAGAATCATCAGCGGTTAAAGCTCAAGAGTCTGCAACAATTGAAGCAGAAAATATCGAAACTTCAGCGAAAGCTGACGTGAAAACTGTACAAGGTAAAGAGTACAAAACTAACTTAATCGGTACAGGTTCTGCATCATTTGGTTCGCAAGAAGCTACAGGTACGATCTACTTATTAGCATCGAAAAACATTAATGGTGATGAAGATGAACGTCAAACAGTTCACGCTACATCACACGGTAGTGCTACTTCAGGTGCTTCGGCAAGAGGTTCCTTCGGTTTCTCTACTGAATTAACACAAATCGAAGTAGATACAGTAACGCACAAAAATAATGAGTTAAATGCTAAGAACTTAACAATCAAAGTAGCAGATCAAGCTGAATTAGGTAATACTAACATTAATAACAATGGTACTATTACTGCTGAAGACATTGAGAAAACTTCTACTATTGAAGCAACAACTGTAACTCAAATTAACCAAAAAGATATTATTGACTTAAAAACTTCAAGAGAGAAATTTACTCTTGGTGTTAGTTTAAGTGCTCAATCATCTATCCTTGACGCTGTATCTCATGTAGTATCAGCTGCTCGTGCTAACAAGATGGGTATGGAAGTAGATGCTTCTTATGCTGCAACAGTAGTAGGTGATTTATCAGGCATTGTAAACCGTGACGCTACTGCTGCGACAACGTCAGTAAAATTAAGTTACGAAAGAGATACAGCTGCTCAAGTTGCTCAAGCTGACTCAACAAATACTTTCGCTGGTACAGTAAACATCAATACAACTGGTGATACCCAATTAAAAGCTGTTAATGGTGTAATGAAAGATTTAAACATTAACGCTGATAATGTAACCATCGAAGGGGCGACATCTGACACTACTTCAGCATTTACAAATAAACGTTTCGGTTTATCAATTGACTTAAATGCTGGTGCTAATAAAAATAAAGGTGACGTAACAGCTTCTGCAACGTTCGCATTCTCAACTGTTGCTGGTACAACAGACGCAAGCAAAGTACGTAACGCACAAATCCATACAGAAAACATTAATATTAATGCAGCTAACGATGTTGACTTACACAACGTGAACATGGACGCAGCTAAAGACATTAACATTAATGCGAAAAACATCAAGATCACTACAGATCAAGATACGATCAAAAGTCGTTCAAGTGGTGGCGGTTTCCAAGTTACAGCTGGTTTATCAGTAGTAAGCTTAGTACCATTCGCTTCTGTAGGTATTAACTTCGAAACTCACAAACAAGAAACTGCAATGACAGCGCAAGCTTCAGGTTTAGCATCGGGTAATGAATTAAATATTAACGCTGATAACTTAAACTTAAAATCTGCGGTTCTTGTAAGTAACAACAGTGGTGAAGTTAACGTTGATAATATCCAAGTTGAAAACAACAAAGATCACAACTATGTGACTGGTGGTCAAGTTGGTCTATCTGTAGGTGCGTCATTAAGTGGTGCGGTTGTAGTATCTTTAACAGGTGGTAAAGATCGTTCAACATACTACGAGCAAGAAGTACAATCTACAATTTCAGATAACATTAAAGTTAATGAAAATACTACTGGTTTAGAGAACGTAAACCGTAACTTAGACGAAGTTGTTAAAGTTAAGAAAAACGTTACAACGCAAGAAACAGGCTTTAACTTCACAGTTACATCTGGTAATATCAATGACCTTAAATCAATTAAAGCTTCATTATCAGATGCTATTGCAAACATTAAAGGTGCAATTAGTGGAACTTCAAGCCGTAATACTTTAAATGAAGTAGTGCAAACTTATGTAGATTCTGATTACAACTATCAATACGATACATTATCAGGTTCAGCATATACTTCTTCATCTAACTTAAATTGTAACTGTAACTATGACATCTCAACTCTATTAAGCAATAGTGGTTCGTCAAGTTCAAGTTCTTCAAGTTCAGATTTATCATCTTACTTCGTATCAGCTTCATCAGGCTCAACGTTTATCCCAGGTTTAAGTAATAGTTACCAAACTAAATATAACACTGGTTATAACAAGTACGGCTCTGGTGAAAATGCGATGTACGATATCACCAAACAAAAATACTACTACTCATACGATTACGGTAAACAAACATCTAACACTGAAGCAGCAGACAACAGTCTATTAGCTAAAATGAAACGTGGTGACTTTGTCTTAACGCAAAACGTATTCGGTGGTTCAACACAACTAGTTCAATCATTCCAAGCTGAAAGCGCGAGTGGTTCGGCTGGTGTACGTTACTTCAAAAATAACGTAGAAGAAGTTGATACTGGTGATATCCGTGACG
The DNA here is from genome assembly GCF_003585935.1 of Psittacicella hinzii. Taxonomy (GTDB): domain Bacteria; phylum Pseudomonadota; class Gammaproteobacteria; order Enterobacterales; family Psittacicellaceae; genus Psittacicella; species Psittacicella hinzii. The sequence goes on along the minus strand of NZ_NRJG01000042.1, from coordinate 10,250 downwards.
TAAGATTCGGTGAGTTCAAGAAAGCTAAACCAGAAACTAATACAAGTACTGAAACTACTTTAGCTTCTGATAATAGTGGTTCTGTAAACACTGGTAGCACAGTAATTACTGATAATCCAAATATCCCTGAAACTACTACTCCAGTAATTACAACTCCTTCAGTTGACTTAAATACTGGTTCAAATACAGGTACAACTGTGACTGATATCGGTAAACAAGTAAACGAAGAAGTTACTAAAGCAATTGACGAAGCTATCAAAACTAACATCAATGTAAACACTGGTGTTGTTGGTGGTAACGGTCAAGGAACTAACGTAGGAGGTGGTACAGGTACTGGTACAGGAATTGGCTTTGGTGCTGGTGAAGGTACTGGTAATGGTACAAACGCAGGTTCTTACAACGGTGGTAACACAAGTAGCTCATCTACAGGTGTAAACATCGGTGGTAGCAACAACAGCGGTAGCTACTCAAGCGGTTCAAATGCTGGTAACAACAATCCAAATTCCTCTGGTAATGACTTTGATTTAGACTTCGGTGGTGATCAAAGTAACGGTCAATCAGGTACAGGCACAAGCACTACATCTGATAACACTAACGTTACATTTGATTCTTCATCATCAAGCAACGCTGATAACAACACTTCTACAAGTGGTTCAGCTTCTTCAAGCGACAGCAATCAAGGTTCACAAGGTGGTGATTCAAGCAGCGCGAACAACGACAGTAGCAACAGCGGTAGCAGCGCAACTAACGATAGCGATAACAGTGCAACAACAGATGTATCTGTAGGTAAAGATCGTGAAGCTTCTGCTGCTAACGAAGCTGGCTTAACTCCTGCTGACGGTAATGCTCAAGAAGGTGATGTAATCCGTGTTGGTGAAAACACAACTGTGGTTAAATACCAATTAGGAAACTTATCTTGTTACGTATTATCTTCAAACGGTGCAGGTGCTGCTCACACTGGTAAAGAACTAGTGAAAGGTACTACAGGTGCTGGTGTTGAATCATTAGCTACAAACGGTATGGTAAATGCTGCTAAACCAAGAGCGACATTATTCTCTACTTACTCTAAAGGTATTGAAGACGCTATTGGTGATAACGGTGTGATCTGTATTCCTACAACAGCCGAAGTATTAAAAACTGACTATAACGTAGTTACTGCTTCTACAGTGATCCCAATCGTTAAGACTGCAAGTAAACCATTACAAGCTGTGGTTGTAACAGAACAAAAATTAGTTAAAGTTAACTTAGCTGCTAACTCTGCGAAAGCAACTAAAGCTGCTAAACCAGTACCAGTTACTGCGTCTGTTAGAGAAATTAAAGCTATCCAAAGTACATTACAAGCGAAAGGTATTGACGCGAATAAAGTAATGATCCTTGGGGTTAAAGGTGGTGTTTCTGCTGATGGTATTGCACAAATGATTAAACAAACCGTTAATACAAGTGTTAATACAGCTTCAGTAGAAGTTCCTGCTAATCAAGCTAATACTAAAAACGCAAAAAGTAACTAAGTATTAACTAATTATTGGTATTAAAGCTAATTAACTCTAATTGTTATTAGTAAAATTTATATTCGAAAAGTGAAAAAGCGAGGATGTATGTCCTCGCTTTTTTCCGTTTAAAATACAGCTTATCTTTTCGAAAGTGCTTGAAATATGGTATAATTTTAGGTAGTATTCTTAACTTTTTCCAAATTTGTCTACCTTTCTAAGACTAATATTTTCCTTCCTTTTGCGCACAAAAATTTGTGCTTCATTTACCCTATATACATGTATTTTTTCTTGAGTAATAATTTATTACGGCAAGAAAAAGCAGCTTTATTACCATAATGTAAAGCTATGAAGAAAGTTTTTAAAAGAGTTTCGATTGTAGGCTTAAACTTATTAACACTGGGAACTTTTGTTTCAGTGTGTTATTTAGCGCGTTTAAACTCACAATTACCAAATGTCGCAAATTTGAACTATGTTGAATTAAGTCAACCATTAAAAATTTACGACAGAGATAATAAATTACTAGTATCTTACGGTGATCAACGTCGTTTACCTATCTCTTATAGTGCTATTCCTCCAATGCTAACTAATGCCATTGTGGCGGTAAAAGATAGTAATTTCCACAATCACCGTGGTGCATATTTTTCAGGTATTTTTAATCAACAAACTGAACACGACGCTCAAGGAGCGGTGTTAGTACAAGGTCCGAGTATTTCTCAAAGTTTAGCTATGGAGTATTTTGCAGAAAAAGGGCAAGATACTACAACCTTAACTAGCGGGATTAAATCGGCACTTTTAAGCTACCAAATTGAACGTAGTTTTACTAAACAAGAGATCTTAACTTTAGTAACCAATAAAGTTTATTTAGGTAATAAAACTTATGGTTTTGAAGCTGGAGCTCAAACATACTTTAATAAGTCTTTACGTGATTTATCTTTAGGAGAACTAACTTTCTTAGTAGCAATTGCTCAATCTCCGAGTAAAAATGATCCTGAAGAAAATTATGACAATACTCTAGCCGAACGTACACAAGTTCTTAATTCTTTAAGACATAGCGGTCTTATTAATCAAGAAGAGTATCAGGAAGCTTTATCTTCACGCCCAAAAATCCGTAGTGCTTATCGCGAAAACAATGCAGCCTACGCTACCGAAATCGCTCGTCAAGCAATGTACAAAAACTTTGGGGAACGTGCTTACCGTGATGGCTTTGAAGTATATCTAACCATTTCAAAAGACGAACAAAACTTAGCGCAATTACTGGTACGTAGTAAACTAATTGCTGAAGATAAGTCTACTACTTATCGTGGAATTGTAGGACGAGCATGGCCTAAAGGTATGCCATTACCACAAGGGATTAATATTCCTAAAATCCTAGCTCATACTCCTACTTATCCACCGTTATTTCCAGTAGTAGTAACTAATGTAAATGACAACGGCATTCGCGTAGAAAATATCTACGAATCAGAAATGGATATTCCGAGTGCTAAATTAAGTAAAGCCTTTAAAAATGGTGACAAGCAACGCGAAGTTGCTGATGTTTACTCACCTGGTGATATTATTTACTTAAATTTAAGTCATGAATCACCAAACTTTGAGCGTTCGATTGATTTAGAATGTCAGCAAAGTGGTTATGATCCATTTAAAAATGATCAAGAATATTTAAGTATTTCGCAAATTCCTACTGATATAGCTACTTTTGTAAGTCTTGATTCGCGTAATGGTGCGGTACAAGCGATTGTTGGTGGTTTTAGCTTAGATGTTAATAATACTAACTACGCTATTGAACCAGAACAAGAAATTGGCTCGGTAATTAAACCATTTGTTTTAGCTTATGGCTTAAGCAGTAAAGAAAACACCATCAGTACTTTATACCAAGACCAAGCAATTGAAGTTAAAGCTGGTGATGATGCAAGTAAAGTATTATGGACTGCGAAAAACTTTGATGATAAGTACAATCCACAAGGTATTACTCTACGTAGCGCCATTGGGAAAAACGTTAATACCGTACCTTTAGTATTGACGCAAACCCTAGGGATTGAAGGGCTAACGGCTTCTTTATCACACGTGGGCTTTATGGTGCCAGATAACGTTTCTATGCGTTTACCTTTAGGGGAGTTAAAAGCTTCTCCTTTACAAGTTGCACGTGCTTATGCCGTAATTGACAATGGTGGCTTTTTAATTAATCCTTATATTGTTGATCGCGTAGTGGAAAACGATAAAGTTGTTTATACAGCCGATAAACCAACTGTTTGTGAAAAATGCGATCAAAAAAACGTATTTGCTAATTTAGATAATCAATCAGTTGGTGAAAAAGCAGTTGTGCATAGTGCACTACTTTCATCGATTTTTGATTTATCAGCTTCAACCAGCAAAAACGCTCCGCGCGTAATGGATGCTGATATTGCTTACATTGTCCGTGATGTTCTACGTACGAACATTACTGGTAATAGTGACTTTAAAGGTCATGCGTCAGTAGTGGCTAGTGGTTTTGCCGGTTCAAAACGTAGCGACTATGGGGCAATGCTAGGTATTGACCAAAAACAAGAAACCTCTTGGTTAGCTGGTTATGCTGGTCAATTTGCAAGTGCTGGTTATGTATACAATGCTAAAGGCATTAAAGGTACACCTGTAACAGCAACGGAAATGATGGCTCCAATTTGGAATTCATTTAACCGTGTAACTTTTAGCAAATATCCAAGCTACAATATTCGTTTACCAAGTTCATTAAGCGTATATCGTATTGATTTAGCGACTGGGATAGAAAATAAACGTGGTGGTGCTAATGAATATTACATTGCAGGTACTCACCCAATTATGGCGAGTGTAACAACGAGTCAACCACAAACTCGTACGGTGTATGTAACCAAAACCGTTACTACAACCAAACAAGTGGCAGCTCCAGTACAGCCAGCTCCTAAACCAAACAAACAGTACAAATCAGACGGTACTTATAACGATGATGAATTTAATTTCTATGGTGACGATTAGAAATTAATTGTTAGAGCAAGAGTAAATCTCTTGCTCTTTCTCGTTGGGGAAAATAAAAACTCAATTAGAACTAAAGCCTAATTGGGATTAAAGCGCATTAAGAATTATAGTACTTCTATAAGTAAAAGGTAACAGCTATCAACTTACCCCAAGACAAAAAAAGTAAAAATACTCATTAATAAAATACTAAGTTTTAATAATTAGGCATATAAACGCAAAGGTGTATAATATGGTTAATTATTATGACTAGTTTTATGAGGTTTTTGTGAAAGTTTTAGGTAAATTAAGTGTGAGTGCATTAGCAGTTTTATCTCTAGCTGCATGCAGCAATCACGTAGAATTAAAAGAGTTAAGCGGTTCAACCGATGTATCTTTAACTCCTGGACAAGTTGCAGGACAGCAATTAGCTTTAGCTGTTGCTTGGGTACAAAATGCCGCAGAATATCGTGCTTTAGCTTATCAAGCGTTTAACTTTGCTACTTTAGCCTTTACGCAGGCCGAAAACATTAATGGCAAAATGAAAGCTGTAATTGTTGATCTTGATGAAACTATGTTAGACAATAGTGAGTACCAAGGTGGAGTGATTAAAGCAGGTGTACCATTTAATGCTCAAACTTGGGGACGCTGGGAACAACAAGGAACACCTAAAGCTGTACCAGGTGCTGTTGAATTTGCGCAATATGTTACAGCTCATCAAGGTAAAGTATTCTACGTATCAAATCGTCAAGCAAGTAATTTAAGTTATACACAACAAACATTAAAAGCTTTAGGCTTCCCTGATGTAAGTGATCAAACTGTATTACTACAAGCTGGTAAAGATTCATCTAAAGATCCACGCTTTGCTCAAGTAGCTAAAAATTACAATGTAGTACTTTATGTAGGCGACAATTTAAAAGATTATCCTAATGTAAGTAAATTAGAAACTACAGCTGCACGTAATGCATGGGTTGAGCAAAATAGTCAGCAATTCGGCGTTAAATACATTATTATTCCTAATCCAATGTATGGTAATTGGGTAAATGCTTTAGCTCCAGGTTTTTATAGCCGCACTTTAACAGAACAAAATAAATTAAAAGTAGAAGCACTTAAACCTTGGGATCTGATTAACTACCAAGAAGATTAAATTATTTTTTCAGACAAGCTTAGGTATAGAGTAACTGCAAAATCGAGCTAATGTGAATTTTGCAATGCCGCAGGGCTAAGATTTAGTAAGTTTAGCAATGAATAAGATAATTAGGAGAACTAGAAATTAATAGTTGGTAAAGTTATCTATAGATTCTTGAAAAATAAAGTTGCTAAATACCTAAGAGTTTCAACTTTTTAAGTGTTAAAATATAGGTACTGGCATTAAACTCTCTTGAGTTGCAAGAATTTTTTAGCTCATTCACGACAATTTATTTTTAAGAGGCATAAAGTGAAAAAGGTATTTCCTAAATTACTAGTAAGTGCACTAGCTGCGGTAACATTAGCTGCTTGTTCAACTAATCCGTCTACTTCAGCAAATGCAAGTGCAGAAAGTACTGTAACTTTAACTCCAGCTCAAGTTTCAGGGCAATTTTTAGTTGCTGCTACAGCTTGGGTACAAAATGCAGGTGAATACCGTGCTTTATCATATCAAGCCTTCAACTATGCTACTTTAGCGTTTGATAATGCTAAAGCTGTTAAAGGTAAGGCTAAAGCTGTAGTGGTAGATCTAGATGAAACTATGATCGACAATGCAGCATACCAAGGTGGTGTTGCTAAATATGGTATTCCATTTAGCAGTCAAACTTGGGGCAAATGGGAACGTGAAGGTAATCCAAAAGTTAGTCCAGGTGCTTTAGAGTTCGCGAAATATGTAACAAGCAAAGGTGGTAAAGTATTCTATGTATCAAACCGCCGTGCTGAAAACTGGGATGCAACTCAAGCAACATTAAAAGCTTTAGGCTTCCCTGAAGTTACAAAAGAAACATTACTCTTAAAAGATAAAGAGTCTAATAAAAATGCACGTTTTGCGCAAGCTGGTCAAAACTACAATGTAGTTTTATATGTTGGGGATAATTTACAAGACTTCCCAGATACTTACAAAATTAGAGATAATGCAGGTCGTATTGATTGGGTAGACGCAAACCGTAAAAACTTTGGTGTGAAATACATTGTATTACCTAACCCAATGTATGGTTCATGGATTAGCACCTTAGTTCCAGACTTTTATAAAAATTCTTTAAGCGGACAAAATCAAATTATTCTTGATGCAATTAAAGCTTGGGATTTAAGTAATTTTAAATAGTAGAGCTTTAAGCTTAAACTAGGAAAAATTAGTGATACAAAACAACAATACCGTAGCGGCTTTTACAGCCGCTACAGTTTTATTATCAACTTTACAATCGGCTTATCCGGAATTGCCTCCAGTTATTCCTGAAATTGCCTCTGATCATTGGTTCTTAAGCCAAACGCAAGTATTTGGGCAACAATTAGTTGGCGCATTATTATGGATGCAACAATCAGCTGAATATCGCGCAGCCGTATATCAAGCCTTTAATTATGCGCGTTTAGCTTTTAAGGCTGCACCAGAGCAAGCTGGACAGGAAAAAACGATCATTATAGATATCGATGAAACTTTGCTCGATAATACTCCTTTTGAAGCAGGGATTACGCTATCTGGAGTAGGTTATCAACAGTCCCATTGGGAAAATTGGGAACGTGAAGGAAAGCCTCAAGCCATAGCTGGAGCTCTTGAGTTTTTACAAGATATAGATGCTCAAGGGGGGAAGATTTATTACCTATCTAATCGTTATGGCATTAATTTAGAACCAACAATTGCGCATTTACAACATCTAGGATTTCCGCAAGTAGAACGTGAACGAGTAATTTTACAATATGTAAATAATTGCGAAGAAAGTAAAGATCAACGTTTAGCGCACATTATGCACAACGAGCATGTAGTGTTAATCGTAGGTGATAGTATTGACGACTTTTACGGCACTAAAAGCTTACAAGGCAATGCAGCTAAACGTCAGTGGGTTGATGAAAATGCTGATCTTTTTGGGACTAAGTATATTATGTTGCCAAATCCGGTTTATGGCTCATGGATGGCAAATTTAGCGACTGATTTTTATAGTTTGCCTCAATTAGTACAAAACCAAATTGCTATTAATGCTCTCATAACTTGGGACTTAGAACAGTACTTACGTTAGGAGATGACATGGCAAATAATGCAAAATTAATTAATGAATTTATTCAACATGTGTCTCTGGTCGAGCAAAAAAGTGAAAATACAGTCATTTCATACTACTATGATCTAGGTAAGTTTTATAAATGGTGCTTAGAGCAAAATTTAGAGTTTACCAGTCTGACAACGGAACATTTACGGGCTTATTTTGCCACATACATGCAAGAAAATATAACCGTAAATAGTTTACGTCATTGGTTAGTTACCTTACGTTTGTTTTTTCGCTTTCTATTTACGCAAGGATATATTACTAAAGATCCTACCTTAAAAATGAGCTTGCCTAAAGCGATCAAACCCCAGATGATTTATCTAACCGAAGAACAAGTAGAAAAACTACTTGCACAACCTAGATTAGATAAAGAAAAAGGTTTACGTGATCGCGCTATGCTTGAACTCTTATATGCAGCTGGTTTACGGATCAGTGAGTGTATTAACTTAACATTTAAGCAGTTTGATCAACAAGCTATGACCTTGCGCATTACCGGTAAAGGAAATAAAACTCGCATTGTTCCTCTAAGTTATTCTGCCTTGTATTTTTTACATGAATATTTAGTACGTTATCGTCATAACGCTAAAGTACAAAGTGATTATATTTTCCCTAATCCTCAAGGCTTACCTATGAGTCGTTCTAACTTTTGGCAGCGTATTTATAAATATGCTAGTCAATGTTTTACCTTCGACTTATCAGGTTTTGGTCCGCATAGTTTACGCCATAGCTTTGCTACTCATTTATTAAATAATGGAGCTGATATTCGTAGTGTGCAAACATTACTCGGACATGCTAATCTCCAAGCAACGCAAATTTATACGCACGTTGCTAATGCTCAATTAAAAGCTTTACATGCTGATTTTAGTCAGAATTTACCTGACTATGAACAATTAATGCAAAAAGTGCAGCAACAGTTACAAGCTTTAGAGCCTAAGAGTAAATAAGCGATTTATAGCTTGAGTGCATGCCAACAATTTGAGTGCATGACAATCATAAATAATGATTGGATCTTTGTATGTTTGTATAGCTATATCGGTTATTGTTTTAAGGATATTTATTTATCTCTATTGCAATGGCGCGCTTGAGTTATATAGATTTAACGCACAAATTTGCATTTATTTTTAATCTTTGTTATAATGGGCGTGATGGAAAGTGACATCAGTTTCACTTTAACCTTACATCAAACCGTTTTCGGGGCTGTTTTGGATTCGACGGGATTGATGAAGTTTCAGGTGCATGTAAAGTCGAAGAGCTTTTCAAAACTTCAATTAAATATAAGTGCAGACAAATTCATGCCTTTAAATTTTGGTCGTTCAAACGGCCTAGCTTTAGCAGCTTAATAACCTGACTAAACCATCATACCCTAGCCTCTGCTAGTAGGTAGTAGGGAGTTCTATGATGCATTATAATATTATCAACTAGCTAGTAATTCTGGGTTCGGATTGTACTTGAAATTATGACAACTTAATCAATCTAGCCAGAGGTTCTTTTGTCCTACTTATAAACTCTGGTGAATGCCAAGTAGGAATAAACATGTAGATCTTGGAATGGAATAGTTTCGGACAGGGGTTCAAATCCCCTCAGCTCCACCAATTAAAAACTAACAGCCTTGAAGTTATACTTCAAGGCTGTTAAGCTTTTACTTTCATTTGTTGAACGCGTATGTTAGAAAATAGTAAAAATCGTTTATATCGCAAACACCAAAAATTACCAACTCACGAAGCTAAGTGGAAATGGGATTATCTGTACAATAAATATTTACGTGGTGAAAATATCACTAAGTATATCGAGGCTGAAATTGTACGTGAGATTTCTTTAGAGTTAATTAATGCTAAAAACAAACCAGAGTTAATTGACGGCTGGATTGCAAAGCATTTAAATGAAAACTTACACAAAAAGTTACAGCAAGCTTTACGTGCTAAACGTAAACGTTTCCACGATAACGAGAAAATTCTTTTTGCCAAAAAGACAATTGATCTAGAGTTTAAAGCTTGGCATCAACTTTCAGAATTATCTCGCGATAAAGAAATCAGTCTCAGTGAAGCTATTCAATTACTTTTTGATTTAGTGGATAAAGAGAAATTAGCAGCATATCATAAACCTGAATTTGCTTTAATTGTAGCAATGAATGAAGGTGAAGAAATGCAAGCAGCTAAAGAGCTACAAGCACAAGCTCAAGCCCAAGAGCAAACTACACAAGAAGAGCTAGCTTCTAGCGAGCAAGTAGAAACGCAAAATTAAACCTATTTAGAATTAATAACACTTATCAATTTCAGATTTAGGGTTTAGACTATTTAATTTAGAGATATTGCGATTAGTAGTTTAGTCTAATAGTTATTTATATAGCGATTAATTGTTTGCTCTAAATAGTTATTTATATGCTTAAGTGAAGTTGCTCTAATTTATTTTTATATTTTTAAGATACGCAAAATGGCTAACCCAATGGGTTAGCCATTTAAATTTGTCTAAAAATTAATCTAGACGTAATAATTCGTTAATACCTACTTTGCTACGAGTTTTCGCATCAACTTTTTTCACGATTACTGCGCAGTATAGACTGTATTTACCATCTTTA
>NZ_NRJG01000041.1 GCF_003585935.1 Psittacicella hinzii | reverse complement strand
AGAAGAAGAAGAAGAAGAAATCTTTTTAACTCTTTACATATTCTCTTAGCTATTTTGATTAATTTGTCTAATTGGCTATACCCAACGTAAAAGTTCTTTCGAGATTAACAATATATAGCTGGATGCGAAAACTAATGTTAGTTGTGCGTTAATGTAGGGAAATATGAAATGGGAAAGAGAGTATGTGGTAGGAAGGATAAAGCCGCATATAACTAACAGCAATACAATTACAGTATGTCTAATGCCTCTATAAAAACTGCTATTTAAAATAATAAATTTGGCATGCTGCTTAAAGAGAATTCACTGGTTTTTAAAAAACTGATTATCCTAAAATCAGGTGGGGTAGAAAGAGTTTTATGTAATTCACATTTCAATTATAGGCATTAAAAGTATTGCTAATTACTAAACCAAGATTGGATAGTATGTAAATTTTTAGAACCACTATATTTAGAGAAGTCTTAGATATCTCTATCTATACCTATATCTATAACAGGTTTTTCTACTCGTACATCTTTTTAAAATAGCTTTTCCTTTCTTACGCATACAAGATAGTTTTGTAGGCAGCAAAAGCCAAATTAAAAAATCTTAGCAAAACTGTTGACAAGTACAAAAAATTCTGAAATTAAAATTATTAATTTTTATTTTAAGCCTCAATCAACCGTAAGATATTGATTTATCTTAGTTTTACTGAGTTTTAACTTAGCATTTAATCTACAATTTAGGTATTTTTTACGCTTCAAAATCAGCTTCGGCTGATTTTTATTTTTGCGAAAAACGTAAAATTTTCTCCAAAACCCATCTATTTTTGTCTTTAACTTCAAAAAAACTGTGATCTGTGTCACAGATCTGCATATAAAAGCTTAGTTTTTATTTACAAATTATTTTCGCAAGGTTAAACTAATGATGTAGATAGCAAGAGGTTACATTACCTCCGAACTTAAAAGCTAGACAAAAGCTCAAGTTTGTTCTGCTAGGCTACAAGTTTACTCCCTTGCTTTAAGCGTGTATTCGTTACTCTCTAGCTTAGGTTAGTCCCCCTTAAAAGGATGAGTATTACCGATACTCTGCAAAGTCTTAGATAGGTACTTCACGCTTAAAGCTAACTGACTTTTTCTGTTACTCTTATTGTGTTATTGTTATGATCCTTTGAGCACAATTTACTAGCAAAGTAACCTCCTTAAACGCATATTGCTTTGCTAGTAAATTGATTTTAGGATAGCCATTAAAGCAAACACTTTTTATACAAGATAACAGTCTCAACTTTTAGCTTATTATTTTCACCTCAAAAATACATAGTGCCATAAGCGTTGCTTTTCTAAAAAATATTTGCCTCGGAACCTCTGAAAAGCAAACTTAATATTGGGTTAGTAGAGTGACGCTTATTTTTCGAAAATAATAGCTTCCCATTTTCCGTAGGGAAAATCACACATGTTTGTGTAATATTTAGTAAGTATAGATTCAAGAAGATAATAATTGAGAAATCAAATAGAGGTATGGGTTATCTTCCCCTAAGTAGATGACCCTTTTTTAACTTTTCTATTGTTACTATTAACTCTCTTTTATCTTCACACTCATGACTGACCTAACTTAGGTAGTTATGCTTACTTACTCATTTGTCTCTAACAACTTTTTATAATGTTTTAGTAATTGTAGGTAATATTACTTTTCAGGGGTTAATCTTTTGTCCCTTTAAAAATACCGCCCCTGAAAGGTAACTTTTAAATTCAACTTAAATATTCTACATGTATCAACTTTTTACCTACAATCATTCATACTGTTTTTGTCATAGTAGAGAAGTCAAATAATTTATATTATTTGAACAATCTATGTTTTTTCCTTAGTGTGTGGAAGTCTTGAGAGAACTTCTCCAGCATATATTATCTCAGTATTAAAAACTCCAAGTGTCTCCTAGGGTAGGTTGGAATTTCTGGTTTTACCTTTCCATGTTTTAGTATCGTTATTATGAATGCCTAACCCACCCAGTTGAGGTTTTCTCAAGACTTATTTGTTTTGCTATCATATAGAAGACAAACAAATGCATACTATTGAAAAACAATATAAAAAAGTTTTAAATTTTGCTTTAAAACTTACTCATTTGTCTCCAGATAGTGCTAATATAAATATATAAGCAGCTATAAAGATTTTTATTTAATTTTGCTAAGTTTTCTTACTATTAATAGTAAGACACTCTATTTAACTATCGACTTAGTCTCCTTTATAGATAGTTAAATAGAATTTCCCTGAGCTAGTGCTAGCTGCTTTTGTTAGCTAGCACTAGTTACTTTACAGCATAGTTAATTTATACAGTTAATTACACAATAGTTAACTTAGAAAATTACTAAACTTAGCAAAATGTTCAACTTATTTACTAGATTTTTTGAGGCTATTGAATCGCGAGAGGTTTAATAGCTTAGTCTAGCGAACGGGGTTATGTAAGTATTAATTAGCTCGTGCAGTAGTTCAAGTGCTCCGCAGCCGCCTCAAGTGTTGTATTACAGGCGAGGAGAATTGCTGTAGAAGGCTAGTTATCACCTCGGGAGTTAGACAGGGTTAATATATTTGGGTCTAAGAGAGTCTACCTAAAGTGAGTAACTGCGAGACGAAAGCTGACCGTAGATTTCACCTTGGGTGCTGCGATTCCTTAATTTAAGGCTAGCAGGTTACACCCTTGCGACGCAATAGACTATTGCTGAATGAAAACAAGTAATGCTTGGTAATACTGATAATAGTTGTTCTCCTTGTATTTTAAGTTTGTCTTGTTTAGTCTAAGCTAGGTTCGTTTACTAGGCTTGTGCAGAAAATAAGGCAAAACCAGCATTTACTTGTTTTTAGTAAGTAGTAGGATATTACCAAAGATATTATCCCCCGCGCGGTCTTAGTGGTTCAGGTGAGCTGTAACAGTTAGGCTTGGATCACTAAGAGTATTGCGGTAGTTTAATCATTCTTAAAAGATTTCTTAAGAGATTTTTATCCATTTCTTAATCGATTTCTTAAACCCTATTTTTAATTAGTATTCTTTGGAATTACTTATGTTAATAAATCCTAAATTAAGCTCTGTACGTCACGAAATATCTTCGCCTGACCATAGCTCTCTAGCTATTACCTACAGATCTTAATTTAGGATTTTTTCGTTGGTAAAAATTGTGCAAAAGTGTCTATTTACCTAACCAAGTTAGTAGTTTTTTCTAAGCCTTTCTAACTTAGGAAAATAAAGATTTTCTCTTGCACAAAGCAATTTTATTTTTGCAAATCCGATAGTTAGATAATTAATGGGGTGATTACCACAGAAAATTTATTAACTTCTAACTTTTGTGAAAATTTAAATCTTGCTAAGCAAATAGGAGTATCCTATTTATAGCTTGATAAATGACAACGTTTTATTTAACCACGAAAAACCTATCACTTAGACTAAATAACTTAAGATTTTAACCTCTTATGTTATTGAATCTTAGTAAGTACGAGAGTATGTAAAATACTTTAATACTCTTATACGTACTTAATGTACATATTAGTGTACAAATATATGTTTAGTACGTATTTATGCGTAGAAACATCTACTTAACACTTACTTTTAACCACGTTAAGTTTTTCAAGCAATTATGAAGATTGCTATTTACGTTTAAACTCTAGATAAATGATTTAGCTATAGTTTATACCAAATAGGATCTGTCGATGAAACGCCAAAGAATTATTCGTCTTCGTAGAGTTGTTAAATGCGAACAACGACGAAAAATTTTAGCCTTTATGAATGCTCAAGAGCTTGAGCCCTTACCATCTGAACTAGCTTTTGCTTGTCCAGATTTAAAGAGCAATTCCTAAAGCCTTGGCACATCACAGATTACGTAAATTCTTATTTCTCTAGCTCTGCTAGTGCCCTTGTTCTGTTAGGAGATTCCTATAATGACTAAAACAATGCAAGCCGCTCGTTGGCACAAAGTTAATGATATCCGTGTTGAAGAAGTAGAAATCCCACAAATTAAAGATCCATATGAAGTTAAATTAAAAGTTAAATTCTGTGGTATCTGTGGTTCAGACTTACACGAATACGTAGCTGGTCCTATTTTTATCCCAGTAGATAAACCACACCCAATTTCAGGTGATGTTGCACCAATTGTTATGGGTCACGAATACTCTGCTGAAGTAGTAGAAGTAGGTGAGAAAGTAACTAAATTTAAAGTTGGTGACCGCGTATGTGTAGAACCAATTTTATCTCCAAATGAAAATGGTCGTTACCTTCTTCCAGAATATCACTTAACTCCATTATTAGGTTTCCAAGGTCTATCAGGTGGTGTAGGTGCGTTCTCTGAGTACACTGTAGTTGGTGAACACATGGTGCATCATGTGCCGGATAGCGTTTCTGATGAACAAGCTGCATTAGTAGAACCTGCAGCCGTAGCTGTACACGCAGTACGTTTATCACGTATCCAAGTAGGTGAATCTGCGGTAGTATTTGGTTGTGGTCCGATTGGTCTATTAACTATCGAAGCTTTAAAAGCTGCTGGAGCAGGTACAATCGTTGCTGTTGAAGTTAACCAATCACGTCAAGCTAAAGCAACTTCTTTAGGTGCGGTTGTTGTAGACCCTACTAAAGTTGATACTGTTGAACGTATTAATGAATTAACTAACGGTGGTGCGGACTTTGCATTCGAAGTTACAGGTGTTCCATCTGTATTAGAAACTTCAATCCGTTCTGTACGTAACGGTGGTAAAACAGTGGTTGTTTCTATTTGGGAAAAACGCGCTGAATTCCATCCAAACGAATTAGTAATTCCAGAAAGAACATTACAAGGTTCAATCTGTTACTGTAACGACTTCCCACGTGTATTAGCATTAATGGATCGTGGTTACTTTAAACCAGAAGATTTCGTTACGAAGAAAATTGAACTTAAAGATGTAGTAACTGAAGGTTTTGATGCGCTATTAGCAGATAAATCACACGTGAAAATCTTAGTTCAACCACCTAAAAGAGACTAATTTTTAGGTTTAAATACTTTTTAACCACTTAAACTCCTAGCAATTGGTTCGAACCTATTGTCTGGCATTAAACCCCGTAAAAATTTCACAACTATGATAAAATCAATTTTGAGATAAAACTACACTTTTGTCGAAAGATCAAACGATATCCATAGATGTAACTTTGTAAAATACCTATGGTCTATTTATCAATCTTTCACAAAACTAACTTTATCTCGAAATAAATTAAAACAGCAACTAGGTAATATTTTGTTTTGGTATATGTATTCTCAATTTATAGTGATGAGCTGTACACAACAAAGGATTTATCTAGATTAGCTGTTTGCCTTGTTTCAACTTTTAACCATGTCTCACTTAATATAATGAGGTTTTTATGAAAAAAATCTTAGCTCTTTCTACCGTTAGTTTAGCTTTAGCTAGTTTTGCACTTCCAGCTCAAGCCGTAAAAGATCATACTTTAAACTTAGAATTTGGTATCCGCTTTAGTAATACCCAGCTAGACGAAGGTAAAACAATTCCTGGTTTATCAATCAATGGTTCTTACCTGTTTAAACTTTACGAAAGACAAGGCTTCGGTTTTGTTGTAGGTCCTGAGTTATATTTAGCACAATCTCTACGTATTTTATATGCTGAGAACACTAACTCTTATATCCCTTACAAATATGTAAGCGAAATGCGTTATCACATTTCTGATTATGGATTTGGAGTTAAAGCTCGCTTATACGTTGATTTAAATACCTTACAACCATATGTAGGTGTGGCTATTGGTCGCGCTAAAAATAAAGTAGATGTTAATGTAAGACTTAGCGACGGTTCAAAATATAAATATAGCGATAATACAAGTAGTACCTACTATGCTTTAGAAGCTGGTTTACAAGTAAGTAATTGGAACTTTAGCCTCAGATACGATAGCTCAAAATACAAATTTGGTGAGAAAAATAACTTTAACACTATTAGTGTTGTAACTGGTTATAACTTCTAACTAGAGCTCGTGCTATAGCTCCTACTAGAGCTACTAACAGAACTCTTAATCCTAAATGCTACTACCTATGATGTAGCTTAAAGGATAAACTGCTATTGTGGAAGAGCTAATTCTCTACACTTGCACCATTACTCAATTAAAATCCAACAGGCACTAAATCCCAATACAAGCTTATTTGAGTTTGCCTAATGGCAATTAGTGCGATAAACAAACAAGTCTAGATCGATGGTTATCTCTAACCATTATCTAGACTTGTTTGCTTTTTACAGGGAGTATGTAAAAAATAAACAAGATTTAACATACTCCCAAAGAAAATCGTCAAAAACCGTTAAAAATTTATTTTTAGCTATATCTAAATTTCAATAATTCTTAGCAATAAAGCTTAAATAAAACGAATTAAATGCTCATAAAAACTGGGATTACTGATAACCATCATCACCAATTACGTACATTGCCACCTCGAGAGAACTATAATTTGTTTGCCAAATTAATGAAATTTTACTATCAGTAAACTAAAGGTTTTAAATTTGTTTATGCCTATTTCAGCAATTAATTATGCATTTTATGCATATAATCCGAGAAATAAGAACTTAATAATCAAATAAATTTGCTTTTAAGAGGAGCTATTCTTAACTTGCAAAAGCATCCCCTTATTATTTGATTTTTCTTTCAAATAAATCGATGTAGTTATATGGTTATGATATGATAAGAGTAAGAGCATAGTATATCTTGCTGCTAAAAACTACAAACATAATTATTTAGTAATAATTTTAGGTCTGTAACTTTTTAGCGTATGTAATTTAATACTCAACTTTATACATGTTATCAACAAGGTTCTATTATGAAAAAATTATTAGTAGCAACAACAGTATTAGCAGCTTCATTATTCGCAGCAACTAATGCTCAAGCTCGTACTGATGCATTTTTATTCGAAGGTCAAGTAGGTTTCAAAACTTCAGAATTAACTTCTAGCAAAAACTTAAAAGGTTACACTTTTGGTTTAGGTGCTCTATACAAAGTTTACGCTAATCCAAATGTAACTCTTTACACTGGTGGTGAGTTCTACTACAGCGCTCTTAAACGTGATGACGATCGTAAATCAACAATCGAGTACACTTTAACTTCTAAACAAAAAAATTACGATTTAGGTGTTAAAGCACGTGCGTACTTCTTACCACAAAACAACGTAAAACCTTTTGTTGGTTTAGCTGCTGGTTACAACAAAACTACATCTAAATTCTTATTAGATTCATCATTAGGTACAAGTCGTTACCGTTCAAGCTCAAACCGTCCATACGTAGCAGTTGAAGCTGGTTTCGACTTTGCTAAATTCAACGTACTTGCACGTTACGAAAGAACTGGTTATAAAGTAAACATTGATAACAACAGAGTTTCACGTGGTGTAAACCAATTAAGCTTATTAGCTGGTGTAAGCTACTAATATAGTAATTTCATAACTCATTAATGAGTTATCACGGCACAGACTAGATATCTAGTCTGTGCCGTTTGCTTTTTTGACCTTGTTTGCTAGATATTACCTACACCTTAGGTAGTAATTCAATCTTACTTACTTGCAGCGTAGCAAATATTTACCAAAGCTCTACCTGAGATGTATCTCGGCAGTATCTCAGTTTTATCTTAACTGTATATTAGCTGCATCCCCAATTGATTTACAAATAGCCATTTACCATTTAATATCGAAAATTTTCTTTTTTTCTTTTACATTTGCAGCCTAAAGTTGTAAAATAGCTATTAAGTTCCTTGTAACTTACACAAATAACTAAAATTACAAACCCTTAAGGGATATAAACATGAAAAAATCTCTTTTAGCTTTAGCTGCAAGTGCTGCTTTATTATCAGCAACTCCTGCATTTGCTAATAACAACTTAGGCTCAACTTACGTTACTTTAAACGTACAAACCGGGGTTAAAAACACCCTATTAGATGATCATTCACAGGGCGTGTATGGCTTATTTGCTGATTACAACTTCGCACTAGCTAAAGATTTTTACATTGGTGGTGAGTTCGCGTACAACCATGGTTCTAAACGTTTAAGTGCGTTTAATAATCGTCGTGTAAGCGATGATAACTTTAACCTTGGTTTCCAAACTAAATACCTTTTCGCAAATGATAGCGCATTCACACCATTTGTAGGTGGTGGTTTAGGTTACAACTACTCACACTTTAGTGGTTTTGGTGGTACGGAAAATGCTTCAGGCATTTACGGTCAATTACAAGCTGGTACTACTTATGGAGACCACTTACAAGCAGGTTTACGTTACCAAGTAAATAATCTTTCAAGTAACTTCAGAGATAACTTCTCAAACCGCGATTTAGTTAACAAAGCACAACACAGCTTAACTGTGTTCGTAGGTTTTGTATACTAATTTTTTAATTCCATAGTTCTCGACTATGGTTATGCATAATACAGTTTAAAAATACTAGAAGTGGTAAGGATTTCCTTACCACTTTTTGCATTTTTAGGCATACAAAAAAGTCGTACAGATGTACGACTCTAAATATACATTTAAACATTTGCTGAACAGCTAAGGTTACTTTAGGTTGAAGCCTAAAGCTAGACTTTAATTTAGTAGAACTAAATTAACTCTTTGCTGTTATCAGCACAAGCATATTTTACCCCAGTTAGGGAAGAAAGTGGCTATTTTTACGCAAAAAGTGGTAATTTGACCGCTTTTTGTGCAATTTATTTTTGTTCAAACTATCACAAAAAGAAACAGCTAAAATCCTAACATCCGCAAATTTAAGGAAAAACCCCTAAAGGTACTAAGAAATTATTTCTGACTAATTTAGTCGGTCAATTTTAAGACCTTGGACTCGCAGGAGCTATTTAGCTTAGTAAAGATAGCTAAGATTGAGATTTAGATTAAACCTTGCCACTACTTAAAAAGTTCAGCATCTAAATAAGGACTAAAATTTTTATTATTTGGATCTAACTCTAATTGCAGCTTGTACTGTTGTAAGAAGAAATTTACCATTGCTTCTTTTTGGTAATAGTCAATGTTGCTATCACGTGGATCAACAAATTTAAAACTTAAGTATTTACTTAAAGCTTTAAAGTCATTGCTTTGTAAGAGACTATCGGTCTGCTGCATTAATTTAAGTACTTGGCTTTGCGGCGCTGCGATCTTTTGTGTTTGTGCTAATTGCCATAAGTACATTTGATCCGCAAAGTACATATCCGTACGGAAAGCATTAATCCCTTGAGGGTAAAGCACGTAGAGACTATAGAGAGGAATACACTTACTATCTATTTCACTTTGTGTAGTTTCATTAGTTAGTTTGTCTCCGCGCGAGCGAAACCAGCCATACTCATGACATGAGTTCATTAACGCTGTTACGTAATTAACACCAGGATTGATGTACTTACCATCTTTTACTACTGGTAAAGCATATTGCGAAATACGCATTAAAATCCCGTCACGTAGTTTAGTACGACTAACTTTACCTTCATCAGCATAAGTATTTATTTGCTCTTTGATAAGATCAACCAGTACATTCACAAAAGCCGGATTATATTTAGCTAAAGACAGGAACTTAGTTGCACTTTGGCTAATGTCGCCGTTGAGATTCGAAGTTAGATTAGCAGCTCTACTTTTAGCTACTTGCTCAGAGTTTGCTGGTTTAATTTCACCATGCGTTTGTGGATTTTGCTGCGCTTTACGTGCTTGCTCTAAAAGATTTGGCGCAGTGTTTGGCTTGCTGGTGGTTGCTAGAGGATTAGCCCAAGCAGAGATACTTGGCGCTAGACACAAAGCTAAAGCTAGGGCTTGCTGCCAAGATTTACGAGTTAAAGTAAGTTGCGATAATTTGGTCGAAAACATAGTTAAACGTTGTAAACGATCTAAGAAATTTCTGTTTATTATAAGGGATAACCTAGCTTAGGACTTGAGTTTTGCAGAGAAAAACTTACAGCTAAGTAGTTACTATTTTTATGCCGCTCCAAATGTTAGATTTTCCGACACCCCATAGACATAAAAAAGTATGCTCTAAAACACGTTATAATAGAGTAGCAACCTAAACTAAAAGTTTAGAACTAAAAAGTATTAGCAGCATATTTAGGCTTATCTTAGTATGCTTGAGCATACTCCCTATGTTTAAGCATATTTGAGTATATAGTTTACCCCTTACTAAACCTATGCAGCGTTCTCCGAACTTTAGAACCGACCTTGCAATTTTAGGATCTAGCCCTAGTTATCTCAACCTCAATTTACAAGGATTTATATGGAATACCAAAATCGTCCACTAGGCGTCCATAAACATGTAGCACTAGTGGCTCACGACCATTGCAAACAAGATTTAATTAATTGGTGTAAAAAACACGTTGAGCAATTAGCTCCGCATAAGCTTTATGCCACAGGGACTACTGGTAATTTAATTAGCCAAGAAACTGGCTTAGATATTACTTGTTTACTGAGCGGTCCGATGGGTGGTGATCAGCAATTAGGAGCACTAATTGCTGAAACTAAAATCGACTTACTGGTTTTCTTCTGGGATCCAATGAATGCCGTGCCGCATGATCCTGATGTAAAAGCATTATTACGTATTGCTACAGTATGGAATATCCCAGTTGCCATGAATATAGCTACAGCAGACTTCTTAGTGTCTAGCCCTTACTTTAATGGGGAGCACCAAGTACGTATCCCTGATTATGCTGGCTACCTAAAAGCGCGCATTAAATAATTTCACAAAAGTTAATGCCCAGTCGTATGACTGGGCATTATCTTTGCGCTCAATTATATGAGCTGGTTTTGAGATTTGCTATCAGCAAATTAAGCTTTTACTTAAGTAAGGTTAATCTTGCTAATGCAAAATTGGTTACTTTAAGTATAGTTGCTTAAAGTTTAGCTACTTTAAGCTTGGCTTGCTGTTTGAGCAGCTTCTTGGGCTTTTTGGCTTGCACGACTACCAAAACCACGTAAACCTACAACATTTACGAACTCACGATCTCCAGAAACTGTACGTACTAGTTTATAGGTTGTACCATTATCTGGAGCGATGTTTTCTGGTGCAGCGATTAATAACTGCATTTGTTGACGTTCACATAGTTCGAATAGAGTAGCTATAGATTTACTATCTAAACGAGCAGCCTCATCTAAGAAGAGTAAGCGACATGGTAATAAATTTTTAGCACGAATACGTTTAGATTCTTCTTCCCAAGATTGTACTACCATTAGAAGAATACTCATCCCTGTACCTATAGCCTCACCAGTCGAAAGAGCACCAGACTCTGCTTTTAACCAACCGTCCGAACCACGGTATACTTCGATACCTAGATCGATATAGTTACGGTAGTCAAGTAATTCTTCACCCACCGTTTGGAAATTACGTTGCCCAAAATCTACATCTTGATTGGTTCGTTGGTAGAGTTTAGCTAAAGCTTCAGTAAAGCTAATTTCGCTATTGTTAAACAGATCCGCGTGTTTATCACGTCCTTCACGTAAAGCATTTAACAGAGCTGCGTGTGATTCACGATAGGTCGCAGTTAAACGTACCGATTTAACCTGACCAAAGCTCATATTTTGTAAGCCTTGGTTTAATTGCCAAATACGGTTTTGTTCACGTTGAATGGTTTTATCGAGAATCGAAGCTACGTCTCCAGCACTAATTACGAGTGATTTTTCACGTTCTTCAAGTTTACTACTTAACATACTTAATTGAATTTCCATTTGTTCAATGGCTTCAATTGGGTCGTTAGTTGTAAGTACGTCTTGACGAATACGCTCTCTTAAGTGTTGGTACACCGCAATAAAGAAAGCTACTTTTAAGTGTGGACGACGTGAATCTTCCGAAGCTTTAAGAGCATCACGTAAGTACTCATTTTCACTAATGAGCGTACGTAAAGTACCTAAAGCACGGTCTGATTTCGAACGTAACTCTTCATTAGACAGAGCACGGAACCCAGGATTAAATAAACGTCCTTGAATTTGATGCTCTTTGGCTTGCTCTTGGCTTAAACGCCATTTAGCTTTGTTGTCAGCAACGTTGGCACGTGAGAAGCTAAAGTCACGTTTAGCAGCTGTAATTTGAGATTCAAGACCAGCTAAGCGTTCTTGGTTTTGTTGATGCGTGTTTTTAGCATCGATCATTTGCTCTTTCACACTATTAGCTTGAGCTAATAGGTCTGCAGCTTTAGCTTTAGCCGCTTCAACCGCTCCAGCAGTAATGTTTGTACCTGTTTCAGCAAGAGCTGCACTTAGTTGTTCTAAGGTAGCTTTAGCTGTTTCTAGCTCAGCACGATACTTAAAGAGTTGTTGCTGTTGTTGCTCGAACTCAGTATTAACTACTTTATATTCAGCTTTAGCTTGGCTATAAGCTGCTTCTAAAGTATCTAACTGTTGACGTAACTTATTACCTAGTTCATCACCTTCAAGTTCACCTAAATCTTTATAAGCAAAGTGCTCTTTACGACTCACTACTTCATCAGCAAGGTGACTTAAGTTTACAAGTGTTTGTTGTAGTTCTTTAGTGCTCGCAAGTTCAGCCTCGAGATCCGTATCTTGATCTACTGGATACTGCAACACTGCTACTTTTTCTTCAAGAACTTGTAACTCACTTGCATATTGTGATAAGTAACGTTGTGCTTCTTTCGCTTGATTTAATTCTGAACGTACACGTTGGTAATCGGCTTCAACATCAGTTTCCCCTTGTTCGCTAAAGACATTAAGTAGTTGATACAGAATATTGGTTTTACGTGTATGATCTGCAATTTGCGCATTGGTTGTTTCAATAGTGCGACGTAATTGCGTAATCTGACGTTCTACATTGCTCGAAGTTTTAACTAGTTCATTAATTGCAATTTCAGGGTTCTCTCTAAAGGCAATATCCCCATATTGCGTAATAAAGGTCGTTAAACTTTCAGCGAAAGCTTTATGATTAAAGTACTCTTTTTCGAGCGTTGTTAATTGATAGAGAACTTCTTTTAACTCTTCACGCGCATTTTCAATGAACTTCTCACGAGCTGCCTTACCAAAGGTTGTTACCTCTTGTAAATTTGAGTAACGTAATTGATGTTCATTAATGCGAACCAGAACATTTTTGTC
Organism: Psittacicella hinzii; assembly: GCF_003585935.1. Lineage (GTDB taxonomy): Bacteria > Pseudomonadota > Gammaproteobacteria > Enterobacterales > Psittacicellaceae > Psittacicella > Psittacicella hinzii. The sequence goes on along the minus strand of NZ_NRJG01000041.1, from coordinate 17,894 downwards.
GTCGAGCAAACGACTATCAAACATATTCTCGTTAAAGTCATTGAAGTCCGCTTCAATTAAGTATAAATCAGCAGGTACGTCTTGTAATTGCGCAAGTTTTTCTTCAATACCATTAAAGGTTGGCACAACAATGGCATCACGCGCCGGACCATATAAAGCCGAGTAATAACAAGCATCATCAAGACTAATATCATCATAAATCTCAGATAAAAGCACGCCATTTAGATCTTGAGCAATATATTGTAATTGCTGATCTACACCCATGCCTTGTTTTTCGATTTTATAGATTTGTTCTTGTAATACCTCTTTTTTACTTTCAAGATTTTGGACAGTAAGACCTTGCTGATTACTTAAGGCTAGATAATGCTCGAGTGTTTGACGAGCACTAGCCATATCAGTAATTGGCGTTTCTAATTTAGAATTAATGCTCGCTAATTCATCTTGCGCTTTTAAATATGGAAAACGTTGTTCGTTTAAGCTATTAAGTTTACTCGTGGCAATACTTAATTGCATATTTAAATCGCTAAGTTCGTCTTTAGCAGCATTTTTCGTAGCATCAAGTTCAACATAGGCTTCTTGATGCATATTAAAGTAATCAGAGAGCTCGGCTCGTGAACTAAAGCTTTCACCTAATTGCTGTTGCAGGTTATGCACTTGTGAGCTGCTATTAGCAGCTTGTTCACGACGTTTAGCTAATTGTGCATATTCGTGCTCTAAGCTATTAACACGTTCAGCATATGAACGTTTTAATACTGCACCACGCACTAAGTTTTGCGCTAAAGAGTAACGTTGATTTACATCAACGCTTTTACCTGCAAGTTTCTCTAAAGCTTTAAGCGCTTTTTGATAGTCTTGAGCTGCATTAGCACTTACTTGTTTAGCATTATTTAGAGTCGAGTATTTTTGGTTAACTTGCGCTAACTCTTGTTGTAAGAGTTGCGCAGCATTAGTAACAGCTGGTACATCTAGGTTCGTACCTAGAGCTCCTAGCTCATCGCTTAATTTTGCTTTAGCTTGCGTTAATTGCTGATTAAAGTCAGCAAGTTTTTGTACGGCTTGTTTGTACTGTACTTGGCGCGTTTGGCGTTGATCTAGAGCTGTTTGCGTATCGCTTAATTCACGACGTAAACGCTCCATTTGCCCTTCTTGGCTTGCCATGTCGTCTTGTAAAGTTGCGCGCGTAAAAGTTAGATCTTCTAACTTAACTTCAGCTACTTCAACTTCTTCGCTTAAAGACGTTACTTTAGCTAGCTCGTCATTGTACTGGCCTTGTAAACGATTAGCACTCACTAAAAGGCTGTGATACTCATTAGCTTTTTCGTACTCTTGCTGTAAACGGTCGTAATTAGCCTGTAATTGCCCTTGTTGCCCGTTATATGCAGCAATAGCCTGAGTTAAAGCGCTAGCTCTAGCTTCGAGCGTATGTAAGTGTTTACGTGCTGCTAATAAGCCTTTTACTAAGTCTAGACGATTATTATGTTGATACACATAATCCGCACCTACATAGTCAATAGCAGCATCTACGAGCTCACGGAAGAAATTACGATCAGCTTGCGTTTGTTCGATTTTGTTTAGCGTCATGCGATTTTCTAAAATCGCGGCCTCCATATCTTGAAACGCACGTTTTACTGCACCGTTTTCCGGTAATAAGTATTCACGTAAAGATTTAGTAATCGTTGACGAAATCCCACCGTATAACGAAGCTTCAATTAAACGATAGAAACGTGATCTGTCTTGTGGTGTACGTAGACGCTTTGGTAAGAAACCATCATCAAACATTTTTGCATGATAATCACCAATTGAGCTATAGGTTTTAAAGCTTAAGCTTTGTCCTTCACATACAGCTTTAAGTTCGTTTAAGCTAATAATTTTAGCTTTACCGTCACCTAAGCCTTGTAAAAAGAGCTTTTCACATTCAGTACCCGGAGCAATGCCACTAATACTAAAAAGCTTTAAATCTACTTTTTTGTCACGTCCGGCTACTTGCTGTAAACGCACCCCGAACAGAATAATCTCACCACGTGAGTTCTTACACTCAAGAGCAGCATAACAAGTACCGCTTTTGAGTTTACCGTGTAAACCACGGTCACGCGAACTCGAGGTCGAACCGGCTTCGGTGGTATTACGGAAGTGTAATAAACTTAAATCAGGGATTAATGCCGTAATGAACGCTGCCATGGTAGTTGACTTACCTGCACCATTACCACCTGATAAGGTAGTAACTAGTTCATCGAGGTCGTACTTACGAGCAAAAAATCCATTCCAGTTCATCATAATTAATGATGAAAACTTTCCTCGATTTAACATATATGCTATATACCTATTGGTAATAAGTTGGGAGTAAGAGGTGGTGGTGCATGAGCGGAATCCGCACATGCACCTCACCTCTTGCTCGGTTTATGTTACCTTGAGAGATCAAGGTGAATATTGAATAGTTAAGAGGTTGTGCAAAGTATTATCTGCAGATAATCGATTGAAAATTAAGATAAAACTTAGATAATCAAACATTAAGTAGATAAAAGACTACTATTAATAAGCTAAAAGACTAATACTAATTAACCAAGAGCCTGCTATTAATAAGCCAAAAGACTACAGACTATTTAGCAAAAGTAGGATTGTCACCGTAGACATCATCTTCGTCTTCATCATAAGTTTGATCATCATCCAGATCGATAATCGCTAGTTCATCATCGTCGTCGAAGTATTCTTCGTCGTCTTCGTCTAGCTCCTCATCAAGATCTTCGTCTTCTTCGTCCTCAAGATCTTCATCAAGATCTTCGTCCTCATCGTACTCTAGACCTTCCTCAAACTCATCTTCAGCTTCAAGATCAACGAACTCATCTTCGTCATCTTGCTCTGCAAAATCAGCTTCTAACTCACGCTCTAAAGCAGCGGCTTCTAAATCTAGCTCATCTGCTAGCTCTAGTTCTTCTTCGTCCTGCGCAAAGTTAAATTCAGGATCAACCTCTGCGTCTAGATCGAGTGAATTTGCAGCTTGAGCATTGCTAGAGTTATTAGCTTTAGCAGCTTGCTCTTGACTTAACACTTGGGCAATCGCTTGTCCAGCTGCACTTGCAGCCGCTACCGAACCTTTAAGGCTCTTGGCTTTAATGATAACTGTTTTTGCGCTTGCTTCTTCTGCTTCATCACTAGCGTAATCAGCACTTACGGCATAGTTCTCTTCATCAGCAAGTTCATCAGCTTGGTCATCACCTTGCAGTGCTTGTTTACCAGCTTGTTTTGCTTGTTCTAAAGACTCTGGAGTAACAATTTCGCCAGTGCGAATGAGTTTCTCTTGTGCTTGTTGTGCATCTTCGCCTGAACGAACTTCCGCACCAAATCTAAAACAAGCATTACGAATAATAAACTTATTACGCTCTTTACCCGTAAAGGTAATCATCCCCATACGTTCAAGGCGATTAAGCGCTGATTTCAGTTTTTCGAGTAGTTTTTGTTTGTCTAGATCCGAACCGGTTGAACGAGGGTTGATTAATTTTACCAGACGTTCAACTTCAACCAATGAGACAAGCTCATCGTATACTTCTTGCGGAGTGAAAATCCCTTGTTGTGCTAGACGCTCTGGAGATAAGTAAAGTAAACAGAGGATCTTACCAGCTAGCATTTCTAGTTCACTTAGTTGTGAACTTCCCATAATGCTCGTAGATTTAGTACGTAAGTAGTAAAAATCTTCCGGAGCCTGGATAAGTTCAACACTATAGCGACGATAGAAACTATCTAGTTCAGCAAAGTACTCGTGAATAAAGCTATGCTTATCTAAGTCTTCACTACAAATGTGACGTCCGGCACGTAAACGGGTATCAATTTCCGGAAACAGCGGATTACTAATCGCTTCAATTAACTTGTTAGATAAGTTAATACGTTGATTCATAAAAAGTTCTCTAATTATTGCATCCGAGATTGCGGATAACGGTTAATTACGTGCGCTTGTACTTGAGCATGATGTTCGTTGACATCTTGCCATGTTGCTTGAACACCAGCAAGTTCGTCTGCCGATACCCCAAGACGCATAGCTTGTTCCACAAAAATCCGCGCTACGTCAAAGTGAATGGCTAGCGGATTATCACGTAAGATATTCCGTAAAATCAGCGCAATATCTAAAGGTTCATGTTTTTGGCTAAATGGTGCTAACACCATTTGCATTGCCGCAGTTATTTGTTCCTGAATGTTGTCGTAAGTTTCGTAAGTGATTTCTTCAGGTACTTCACCCACTTCTTCACCTTCAACTAAAACTTGTCCTTCAGCTCGCATATCTAAAATACGCAGTTGATCGGTGTACGTAAGGAAGAATGGTGCGTCCAAGAATTCAGAAACTGAACGACGTAGGCGTGTAGAGAATACACGGTTTTTATCAAGGTCAATGGTATTACGAATAAACTTGTGAATATGACGGTCAAAGCCAATCCATAAGTCAATACTTTGTTGACCCCAAGAGATAATACGATCAAGTTTAGTTTGTAAGTGCGTAATTAACTCGTTAATTTGCGTAAAACTTACACTTAATTCTTGTACTTGTTCAGCATTAAAGTCAGCCTGTAGTTTTTGGCATAAATCTAAGAGTTCGGCGTCATCTTTAAAGATTGTATCGCGTAACTCTGGTTCATTTGCCAATAACTCAAGCGTATGAATAGCTTCAAGCTGACGGTTTACGGCATAGTCAATAGTTAGTAATTGTTCTTGTAACTTATCACCTGCCGAAGAAAGAGTATCTTGTAGTTCACGTAGAGTATTACCAGTCGAACTCAAAAGCGCATTACAGTTATCTATCGCTGCCGCCCAATCTTTCGATAAAAGGTCGGCAATTTGTTGTTTAATTTGATGTTGCTCTTCATCTAATTCACGTTGACGATAATCAATTAAATCGAAAATTTCAGCAACTGAGTAACGCAGCGGAGCATAAACATTAATGCGCCAATAATGAGCATCACCAACTTGGGTAGCCGCATGCGTAATGTCATGCATTTCTTTAGCTACCATGGCTAATTGCACACTTAAGCCTACTTGCGAGAATTCTTTTTGGCGTAAATAGTTATCGGCAATGCCAATGGCTAAAGGAGATAAACGATAAATCGAACTTTGCCCAGCTACTTCTTCGTCTTCCGCAAAATCTAAGCTAAAACGATTAAGTAGTTTTTGGCTTACCATGTCGTTAATAATTTTATTAGCACGAGCTGCTTGCGTGTTTTCCGTAAGTTCAGCTTCTTGCTGTTGTGCTAATACCTGACGATATAAATCTATCAGAATTTCTTCAGTTAATTCGGTATTGCTCGTCCGTTGGAATGAATGGATGGCTAATAAAAAGCCAATACGATCACTACTCAGGTTAATACTAAACCCATTAGTGTTTACCCAATCCAAGATGTCTTGCAAATGGAAATTATGCTGTGATCCTTCCATGGATGTTCCTAGAGAGTAAAAATTTCTTTCAACCTCCTAGATTAACAAAAAACACCCTTAAACTCTAGTATTGTCAGGTATTTTTTCGCAGATCTAGGATCTTTTGGGAGATAAACTATCGATAATGAGTGATTTTACGGGTTATTTCTTGCAATTGGGTAAAAACTACCAACATCTATTTCAAATAAAATCAACTTACTAAAACCATAAAATTCCATTTAAAAAACTTAAGATTTAATTTAACAATACTCAAGCTTTAAATTTAATAAAACTCAAGCTGCAAACTATTAGAGGTCTTAGCAGAAAATTAAATAATCCTAAAGCTTTCTGTAGGGAGTATGTGGTTGTCAGAGGTTATCTGAATATTACACTTTTTAACCTTAATATTCAATCACTTAAGAATAAAGGCTTGCAGTTTGCGTTGATGTTTTTAAATCCGAACCTATAACACTAATACAAGTTACTAAGCATATATCCATCCTATATGTGCTTACCATGAAAAGCGTTTTTTAGTCTATTCATATTCTATCTTCTTTTATCTATATCTATCCTAGTCTTTTAGCTTTCAGGATTCCTGAGAGCTAAAAGTTTTTCCAGCTTAGTTATGCTTTAACTTATAAGTGGATTTTCGGTAAAAAAATTCAGTTATAAGTTAAATCTTTTACTCATACTGATTAGCCAAATAGTCAGTAACTGTAAATGAGCCAGATTTACAGCGAGTCAAGACTAACTTGGAAAGTTTTTACAACTTTCTCTCTTTTTTATCGACCTAAACATAAATTGTTTAGATACCTTGTCCTTACTTAATAATTTATTTTAAAGCTCTTAAGAAGGCACAAAACTTATTCGTGTTTCATTTGTTAACTCTTAGCCCAGCTAAGAGTTTTTTTCTGTTTGTCTTATGCCAAAATCACACTTATTGCCTAAGACTAAGGGTCTAGAATTGCGCTCAAGCTACAACTTGCTATAATATAGTCCTGAAAATAAGCTCTTTGCGTTATAAAACCTATCACAACTTTAAGCATTAAACTTATTACTAAGCAAGATTACAACTAGAATTATTACTATATCTTCGCTTACTCTCGACCAAGGAAAACTAGTAAAACTAAGGAAACTACTCTATGACAAAAATTGACGTATATATTGATGGTGCAAGTCGCTATAATCCAGGTCCTGGTGGCTTTGGGATTTATGCTCTTGTCGACCAAGAACATATTACTTATAGTCGTGGGTACTTAGTTACAACTAATAACCGCATGGAGATTTCCGCTTTTCTCTTTGCCATGTTTTTCTTACATCAACGAGGTCGTAAAGAAGGTTGGTTTAAGCGTGGTGATACCATTACGTTCTATACAGACTCTAACTATCTTAAAGATTCAATGACTAAATGGATCGATGGTTGGGTTAAACGTAATTGGAAAGATGTAAAGAACCCAGATCTATTTAAACGTTGTTTAGTTTATCGTAAGTATTTTGACATTCGTTGGGAAAAAGTTGCAGCGCATCAAGGAATCGACGGGAATGAGATTGCTGATTCTTTAGCTACACAAGCAGCAGATTTACCAATTGAACATCGACGTCATGACTATGCTTACGAACGCGAAAATCAATTAGCCGATCATAAAACTCTACAACTTGCAGGACGTAGCTCGAGCAAAGGAGCTGCAAGCCGCGCTCGTGCTAATAGCACCAAAAGCGCAGCCGTAAAACAGTTTGTTGCGCAAACAGGAGCTAACAATCCAAGTTGCAGCCCTAGCCAAGCTAGAGCCACGAACCAGCAGGCTCACCAGAGCTACAAAAATCCGCAACAACGCCAAGCTGTAGATTCATTTGTTGAGCAAGTAAGTGAACAAAAAGTTGATAAAGAGCAAATAAAAGAAATGCTCGATAAACTTATCGATGATCTCTTTGCTAAAGGATAAGCCGTCAGTAGTACAGCTATCTCATTGCCTCTATTTCATTTTACTTTCTTACTAGATAGTATAGAGTACCTAGAAGTTAGGAATATAGAAGCTAGGAACATGAAGAAGCTAGAAAAGTAGGTAAAACCTACATTTATATGCTGTGCCTTAAGCTAAAACAAGTTATACTAGGTTATAGCGATATTTAGGTACAAACTGCTTTATCTCCTCTCTAATCTCGTACCTAATTTGTATCCCTCTTGCACTTGGATCAAAGATTTTCGTCGCTATACTAATAATTAAGTAGTTGCATATCCCAATATAAAAATTCTTCCTCTCTTGCAACTATTTACTGATTTATTTGTCTAAAATAGGTAGCTTGAGTAAACAATGCCTCAAGTACCTAAATTTTGTTATTAATGAGCAAGCAGATTAGCTTGCAGAGTTCCAGAGCTGACTCTAAAAATTATTGAGATTTTATATGTTACATGTAGATGTACTTTCAAGTTTAGAAGATAACTATATCTATGCTATTCGTCCTAATGCAGATACAGCTATTGTTGTAGATCCAGGCGAGTACAAAGTACTAAGAGCTTACTTACATGAGAAAAAAGTAAAACACGTGGATGTTTTATTAACTCACGCGCATTACGATCATGTAGATGGCTTACAAGGTTTATTTGTTGAGTTCCCTGATACGCAAGTATACGCACAAGCCCAAATTCTTGATGCGGTAAAACTCCCATCAGGTTGGACTATTCCTGCTGCAGCACGTAAAGCTTTAGCTGCTGAAGGAAAATTCACACTCCAAGGTTTAGAGTTTACTTCACTAGATACTCCAGGTCATGCTGATTACCACATGGTATATGCGATCGGTGATGCTATCTTTACAGGTGACTTAATCTTCTCAGTAGGCGTTGGTAAAGTTTTAAGCGGTAAAGGTGAAGACTATGTACGTTTATACAATAGTGTACAAAAAGTTAAAAGCTATGCCCTTGAACACAAAGCCGCAGGTCATGAACTATTAATGTTTGCTGGTCATGAATATACTTATAGCAACATGGCATTTGCTCGTTCATTAGGTGATGCTGCTTTAGAGCCACGCTTAACAGAATATGAACAAGACGTAAGAGCTCGTTTATCACAAGGTCAAGGTAATACACCAGTTGACTTCTATCAAGAGCTAACTTACAACCCATTCTTACGAACCATTAGCATTGGTGAATTCTCGCGCATGCGTGCTCTTAAAGATGAGTTTGCAAAACTTAACCAAGTAGCTAATGAACGTGCTGCTGAAATTCAAAAATTAGTAGCACAGGCTGACAAAGACTAAAATATATGCTATAATAAGCACAGAGATTAAGATCATTGTATGGCAAATCTAGCATATTATCGTTCTACTCTGTCTTAAACTCTTTGTCAAACATAATTTCTTATATACTCTGGGTTAGTGTTTTAAGATTTTCCAGTTCTAAATACAAAAATAAAAATGCCTTTTCGAGTACGCACTGACTCTAAGCATTTTTATTAATTCTATAATACTCCAGATAGTCTAGTATTTAGTTCCTATTGTTTGCTCCATTATTTTAGATTTAATTATAGTTCTAAGGTCTCTATAGTTGTATATTTAAAATAGTTCATTATTGTTCTCCTCTAGTTGATCGATTCCTCTTGTTTAGAGAGAACTTCTTTCTTAAAAGTCAAATAGTATGAACCTCAAGATTTTTCTTGAGGTTTTTTTATTACTCTAAATTAACCTGAAGCTTAAGCTATAGGGCTATTTGCCAGTAAAATTCCTCATCAGCAAGGATCAAATTTTCAGTATAATATTAAGCTCATTCAGAGCCCCAAGATCCCATAGTACTTCATTGTTACGGTCGAATGATGGATCTTACCTTAGCCTCTAGAAGATTAAATTGAGCTGTACTTTATTCCTCAATTGAGTTGTACTTAACTCTTAAATTGAGCTGTACAAATTCTTTAATTGAATAGTACTTAAATCAGCAATTGAGCTGTACCATATTATTCAATTGGACAGTACTTAATTACTCAATTAAACAGTACTTAATCACTCAATTAAACATTACTTAACTCTGCAATTTATTCGTCTTTTTAGTTTCTATTCTTAATTCTCACTTCCCAAACATGACAAAGTTATCTTCTTCAGTTACTAAAACTTCATTGCGCTTGTCTTTAGGAAAATTGTCTCTAAGCGCATTTTTAGCTTTAAGTTTAACTCTTAGTCCAATCGCCCAAGCAAGTGTTCCTGATAATCTGTTCACCCCACAAGCAGGAGCTAGTGCGAGCAATGCTAAAAACTGGCAAAGTTACTTACCAAGTGCGCAAATGGGCATCTATGCGGTTAACCTTGATACGCAAAAAGTGTTAATCTCTTACAATGCCTTCCAAAACATGCAACCAGCGTCGACGCAAAAAATCCTAACTGCTTACTTAGTTGCACGTAATCTACAAGCTACAGATACTTTTACGACCAAGGTCTACGCTCAAGCTGCAGGTAATGGTGCTTATGATGTAACTATTCAGTTTGCTGGAGATCCTACTTTTGGCGCAGGTAGTGTAAATAGCATTGCCAACCAACTAAAACAAGCAGGCATTACTAATATTCATCAATTAACTTACGATGTAAGTAAGTACTCTGGTCATGATCGTCCGCTTGGTTGGAACTGGGCTAATAACTCGATGTGTTTTAGTTCTGAAAACTCAGCAGCGCAATATAATCGCAACTGCTTAGTTGGTACGCTAAATACGAACAAACCTGTAGGTTCAATTGCTACGCTTGAACAAACAGACTCACGTGTGATTCGCGTAGAAGATCAAATTCGCATTGTTGCTCCATCTAATGCCGCTAACTGTGAACAAAACTACACTAATCCAAGCGACTTAGGCTTTACCTTACAAGGTTGTATCGCGCAATCAAAACAAGGTCTCTGGTTAAACTTTGCTGTACCTAATGGTAATGCTTATGCTACGCGTATGGTAGGCTTAGGTTTAAACAACAATGGTATTCGTATTAGTAATACTCGTCTGCAAAGCCAAGCAACTAGTCCGGCTGGTAATCTTGTAGCTCAAGTTAATAGTAGTGCTATGACCGATTTACTAAGCACTATGCTAAGTAAATCAGAAAACCATTACGCTGAACAACTATATCGTCATACGATTTATCAACTACGTAATACTCCTGTAAGCTATACTCTAGCTAAACGCGTAAATGCACAATTAATGCAAGGTTACTTTACTACTGGCACTGCAAGATTTAGCGGAGTGCAAGTCGACGGTTCTGGTCTAAGTTACTACAATACAATCAGCGCAGCTGATATGACACGTGTAATGGCAAGTATTTATTTACAAAGTCAAAACCCAAGTGCTTATGGTTTAAACTTTGACTTATATAGCTTATTCCCAAGCGAAAATGACGGAACGTTAAAATTACATAATAGTTTTGCTGGACATAGTCTACGCGGTAAAACCGGTAGTATCTATGGTGCAGAGAACTTTACTGGGATTCTAACTACTAAATCAGGTCAACGTATTGCCTTTACTTACTTTATCAATAACTCTACTGATAGTAGTGCGGCAACTAATCGTTTCACGGCTGATTTATTAAATTATCTCGATCAATAATTTACCTAAATTAACTATTCACTTACTTTTAGTAAGCCTATAGAATAAATACCCCTCGCCCCCTCTTTAAGCACTGCTTAAGTAGGGGGCGAGGGGCATTTTGTGCCGTAGAGTTCGGCTAATTTTGTCAAAGTAATTTTGAGCAGAGCATAAAAGTAATCACAATCAGTTCACAAAAAGTGGTCATGGATCACACTTTGCATAAACAAATTTGCGCAAAGATCTCTAATAGCTTATACTTTTAGCATATGGTTTTTTCTGCTAAAAACTTTAGTTGTCCCTACAAATAATGTTAGGTTATCTGCCAAGAGCAACTAAAGAAAATTAACAATAATTATCAGCAGCAAAAACGTAATCACTCAGCTACTACTTGGTAAACTTAGAGCTTGCCAAATAGTAATAATGTCTTTTCTTAAAATATCATCGATTGCACAGCCTAAGGCCAGAATCGATAAATTACTCTAATTTTAATACATGCAAAAAAACAAACTCTCACACTTTCGCCTCAGCCGTCTGTTTAGCAGCATGGCTATTGCCGCTAGCTTAAGTTTTGCTCCTGCTCTAGCCCAAGCTGAAGATGCTAATCTAACCTTAAGTACGATTACCGTTGTTGGACAAACCGCAACTTCAACTCCAGGAACTACCACCACTACTCCTAGCGCAAGTATTACCTTACGAGACTTTTTCCAAAACACGCCTGGTGTAGATTTCTTACAAGGTGGTTATGGCAAAATCGAAGCACTCTTTATTCGTGGCGTAGGTGGTCTGCAAGATGACTTTGGTGCTGGCGGTGGACGTGTGGCTCTTGATTTAGATGGCATTCCATTACCTACTTCATTTAAGTTCGGGCATGATCCAAGTTCGGGTATTAGCTACTTTGATACCGCTAACCTAGCTTCAGCACAAATTTCACGTGGTTCGACTTTTGATAGTGATTCAACTGGGGTAGCAGGACGCATTTCTTTACGTACACGCGGATCAGAAGATGTATTACTACCAGGTCGTAACTTTGGTGGACAAATTAAAGCTGGTTACGATCGTCGCTACAACTCTTGGTACTACAACTTAGCCGCGGCAACTAAATTTAGTCGCGGTGGAGTAATTATTAGCTTTACTAAACGTAAAAGCGAAAATGCGCAAATTACTGATCCAGATAAACAAGCTTTACTTGATCAGTTTACGGCTCGCGCTTATGACATCTACGCTAAAGCCTATGTTGATCTTACCGAAGACAACCGTATTAGCGTAAGCGTAAACCGCTTCCGTAATCCAGTAGCAACTCCTCAAATGGCAAATCCACGTAATCCACGTTCGGTTGAACACAACGAAGTGTATTCAAGTCGTTGGACTTTTGCTTTATCGGGTGAACACTACGGTAAGTTTTACATTGCCGATAAAATTGACTGGACTTTAGCCCGTCAAAGCACTTACCAAGACGTAAGTGTCTTCGTTAAAGATGTGTTACCTATTCCAGGCGTAGCTGTTGGTACTTACTACACCAGTACACATAGTGCAAGTTACTACACCACTACCGGTAAATACGCAAAAGTTAAGTTCACTAAAAACTTTAACACTGGTAGCCTAAAACATACTTTAGTTTATGGCCTAAATGCTAATACTGAAGAGTTTAATACGGTTAACCAAGATCAAATTGCGATCCGTGTGCCAGGCATGTCTAGCGATCAAAATAATACTAAACAGTACATCTCTCCTAAAAAACGTAATAACTTAGAAGTGTACTTATCTGATCGCATTGCTTTAACTAAGCAGCCGCTAACTTTCACTCCAAGTGTAAAATATGCGCGCTTACATAGTAAAACGCATAATGCCGACACTACGATCCTTTCTAAATCTCAAAATGGTAATGCAAGTTACTACTCTGAAGCAGTAGAAAAAATGCATGCTTGGAACTGGGGCTTAAAAACCGATTGGCAAATCAATCAACGTAATATTCTTTCTTTAAACTTAGTACAAGCAACCCGTTTACCAAGCTTTAGTGAGTTAAATCCTGGTACGTACTACCACTGGGAAACTATCCCAGCTTCTGATCTAAAACCTGAAGTATCACGTACTGCAGCTTTAGATTGGACGTTTAACGGAGACTGGTATAAACACATTGTAAGCTTAGCTGCTACACGTTATACGCACATGATCTACGTACAACCGGTAGGTGAGTGGTATGACTGGGGTGATGGTTATGTAGAATACCTTGAAGAGAAAGCACAGCTTTCAAACTATAAAGCACCAACGCAAGTATTTTCAATTGAATATACTGGACAGTTTGACTTTGGTAAGTTAACACCAGCATTAAACGGTTGGGGCTTAAACGTAGTCGTAGCATGGGCACGTGGTTACGATAAACAATTTAACGAACCATTAAATACTATTAGTCCTCTTTCAGGTAATGTTGCTTTAACCTATACGCAACAATACTTTAATACCTTTGCGCGTTTAAATTGGAGCGCTGCGAAGAAAACTAAAGATATCGGTTCATACGATCACGTATATGGCGGTACATCAAAACCTATCCCTGGTTGGGGTACTTTAGATATCGGTTATACGTTCACACCTAACAAGTACATTGAGTTATCAGCGATTATGTACAACGTATTTGATAAAGAGTATCAATTATGGTCAAACGTAGCAATGCGTAGCGGTACTAAACGTGATAACTACTGGGAAGCTGGACGTGGTTTAGCATTTAACTTAAGTGTTAAATTCTAAACTCAAAGCTAATTCAAGGCTTAAAGCTAAAGTAAATGCTTGAAGCTAAAGTAAAATACTTAAAGCTAAAGTAAATAATAATTACATTAAACTAATTGTCGTTACGTATTATTTGACATCGATTGATATCAAGTCGAATTATAGTAACGGTAGTGCACCTATCCTCTTATTAGCCAATAAGAGGATTTTTTTATATCCCGAAAACGGGAAAATCCCTGCTAGTAGTACTAACAGGGATTTTTATCTACATTGTTTATTTTCTTATAGCACAACTTAATGTGAGCGTACTTGCGTTATAAAAGAAATATTCTTCAAGCGCAAGCCAATTTACGTTTTCACCACAAATAGGGATAAGTTATTTGTGCCGTAAATCTCAAGAGGATCTACCTAGTTCATGCTAAGTTCAATCTCCAATTAAGCCATGAAACTTAATTTCTCTTGCCTGACTATAAGAGAGAAAATTCGGTTGGATAATTTGCACTGGAAATCCAGCCTTTCGAGCCAATTGCGATAGTACAAATTATTTTCTTGTAATGCTAAGCCTTGCTCATTGTACTTAAGGTGCTCATTCTGCTTATGGCAATTATTGCGCTCATTAAGCCGATGATATACATACTGCCTATGGCATTTACAAGTGTTTATAAGTCCTCAAATTAGGGTTTATCATTTATTCAATTACAAAAAGCTTAAAAGGGGAAGTAATTGAACGCTGACTTAGCACCTTTATTATCAAATAAGCTCTAAATTAAGTTCCTACAAATTTAGAGACGTGTAATTGCTCCGTTTTACACTCTTACCTGTAAGGCTCTAAGTTGATACTAGCAAAGGTTTAATAGCTTTTTTAACGACCTTCAGCTAAAGTTAATTGCATGAAAATCTCCTTGTACCGAGTTAAACACAAATTAAGAAATAGGGGGGGTCATATGTGCGGCATCTCTCCTTATTATTTAACTATTGATAAAAAACTTGTATAGCAAAAGTAAAGTTATTGGTCTAAGTTACACTCCTTTAAACTTAGGTCGCCAAAAAACTTATTTGAAGGAAAAGATTTATCTCTGTACTTGTAACCAAGAAAGAGCTAAATTAGGAAGTAACAACCGTTTAAATGCTGCTTGCTAGCCAGCAAGATTTGCATGCCCGCACTAGACAAAAGCGCACAATAAACCTGTAATTACTCGTGCTAATTTTAGAGATTTTAAAGTTTATTTTTATCTCTCTTGGAGTACATTTTTAGTTTAGCATAAATTTAAGAGTGTGGACAGCAAGTGGGGAACTTTTTACCTATACCATTGATAAACAGGAGATAAAAATTATTTTTCTCTTAGCAAAGAGCATTGCACTACAAAATGACTTTACATGGCCAGACATTAGCACTATAACTTCCAACTTAGTTATGTAAGATGTTAGAAATTACACTTATCTGGTAACGCTAATATGGTTGCTGTGAGTTGATTACGCTGCATAAGTTACAGTGAATAAGTTATGGCGAGCAAATTATAGTGCATAAGTAACGATATGTAACTGTTAGCAGGTAACTGATAGCAGATTAACGTTAATCTGTAGTTAACTGGTTACGATAATACTAGGCAAGGACGAGAAGATTTTCAACTCAAAGTTGAGAGTCTTTGAATATTTTTTCTTAGATCAAGAACGCTAAGTTGCTTATACTAGACTGGTAAAAACAATCAAGAAGGAACAACTCAATAGATAAGAAACAACTCTAACAAATTAAACAAGCAAAACAAGAGAACTTAATTATGACTTTTAACGCTCCTTTAAATACTTACATTGCTCCTACAGATGAAATCTATACCCAAATTCATGAAGTAGTAGCTAAAAATCAACCTCTAGTACAAGCATTAAATCAAGCAACAAGCCAAGAACAAATCCATACTCTCTTAGCACAAATTACCGGTAACCCAGTACCTGAATCCTTACATGTAAACTTACCTCTATTTACCGACTTTGGAGCTAATATCCATTTTGGTGAAGAGGTATTTATTAATACCAATGTAATTTTTACGGATCTAGGTGGGATTTATCTTGGTAATAAAGTGCTCATTGAACCAAGAGTAAACTTAATTACGGTTAACCATCACCCAGAACCAAGTAAACGTCGCGGCTTAATTCTTGCTCCGATTCATATTCATGACAATGCGTGGATTGGTGCTGGAGCGACTATTCTTCCTGGAGTAACCGTGGGTGAAAATGCAATCGTGGCTGCCGGAGCTCTGGTTACACGTGATGTACCAGCTAATTGCATAGTAGCAGGTGTACCAGCTAAAGTTATTAAATCCCTAACTCCAGAGCAAGAGACTTCTGATCTTGCTTAAGTTAGGACTTAGCAATTTGGTCATAGTCAGGTTGTCAAAAAAAAATGATGTGTTTGTCTGAAAACATAATGTGTAGATTTGAGTTCAAACTCAAAATTACCGTCTATTGACTTTTAGCCTGCAGGCAACAGACATGCAAAAAACTCAGAGGAAATCCTCTGAGTTTTTTGCATATCGAAAATAAATTTAGCAATTTAGGGCTAAATTATTTGTAATTGTTTAGGAATTATTTAGCTACTTGTTTTTGTAAGTATTGCACCATTAAAGATACTGGACGACCTGTAGCTAAGTGATGTTTACCTGATACCCAAGCAGTACCTGCGATATCTAAGTGAGCCCAGTCGTAATCTTTAGTAAAGTAGCTTAAGAATGCTGCCGCTGTAGATGCACCACCAAAACGACCACCAGCATTAGTTAGGTCTGCATGGTTACCACGCATATCTGCACGGAAGTCATCATCTAAAGGTAAGTGCCAGCCGCGGTCTTCTACATATTCACCTGCTGCTAGTAACTCTTTAGCAAACTCATCGTTGCTTGAGAATACACCAGTTAAACGAGAACCTAAAGCTACCATACAAGCACCAGTTAAAGTCGCAATATCAACTACTTTTAATGGGTTGTAACGACCGATGTAAGTTAATGCATCACATAATACTAAACGACCTTCAGCATCGGTATTATTAACTTCAACGGTAATGCCGCTCATTGATTTTAAGATGTCACCTGGACGGTAAGCTGTTGAAGAGATTAAGTTTTCACAGCCAGCAGCTACACCGATTACGTTTACAGGTAAGTCTAACTCTGCAACAGCTTTCATTAAACCTAAAACTGAAGCTGCACCACACATGTCGTACTTCATTTCTTCCATGCTTGCAGCAGGTTTAATTGAGTAACCACCTGTATCGAATGTCATCCCTTTACCTACGAACACAAAAGGACGTAGGTTTTGATCTGGCGCACCCATATATTTCACCACTGTCATATATGGACGGTTAACTGAACCTTTACCTACAGCAAGGTAACAGCCCATACCTAAAGCTTCCATTTGTGCTTCGTCTACAACTTCGGTCGTGATTTTATCGTAATCACGTGCAAGTTTTTCCCCTTGCGCAGCAAGGTAGAATGGCGTACAAACGTTAGCAGGTAAGTTACCTAAATCACGTGCTAATTTTACCCCTGCCGATACACAACGAGCATCGTTTAAACCTTGTTCAAACTCGGCCGTATATGCTGGTTCAACTGCAAAGTGATAAGATTTAACACCCGTACAACAAGAACAAGTGTCAGAGTGACCTTCTTCTGGTTTATCTAAAGTATAGAAACGTTTGAATTGGTAGCGTGCAAAGTTTAAAGCTTCAACGAATACGTAAGCTGTACGATAAATTGGACGCTCACCACTTAATAAACTTTCTGGTAAAAGTACAGTTAAAGCCGTCGCTTTAACAGCACTTAATGCTGTTACTAGCGAAGTTGCTGCACGTTTAAGAGTTTTTGCAGATAAATCTTCTAATTTACCTAAGCCAACAACGATTACACGTTTAAAGCCTTCTAAACCTAGTACATTGTAAAAATGACTAACTTGTCCAGCTTTACCTTTGAAATTATCTAAAACTAATAGCTCTGCCACAGCTTCAACTACTTGCGGAGATAATTGTGAGCTTTTTAAAAGTTCTCTTTTTTCATTGGTAAAAAGAACTAAAGTGTCTTCTTTACCATGAAATAAGCTTTCTACAACATTGAAAAGCATGGGTAAATTCCTTGATTGTTAATGATTGTTAAAAGTATATATTATTTTACAGATACTTATCATTATATACTTTTTTTCCTAGTTGACTAGCTTAATTCAGACTTTTTGGTCGAAAAAATTAATCCCTAGAAG
>NZ_NRJG01000040.1 GCF_003585935.1 Psittacicella hinzii | reverse complement strand
AAATTCCATAAAAATGAAATACCTTTAGTATACAAGTTGCTCATATTTTATAGACAGACAAACCAACTTGTTAAAGTAATTAGAAGAAGAAATCTTTTTTACATAAAAAAACTAAAATGGCTTTGTCATTATGCATTTTGGGAGTTTAGGTTTGCAAAATTTTTCTGCAAACTCGCATTTTATGATCATCTCGATCAGAAAAACGCAAATTTTACGAAACTTTACGTTTAAATTTTGAAAAAAGTGTGATCCAGTTGGCAAATCTGAACTTTTGCTGTGGTAAAAATAAAAAATTAGTTTATGATATAACCAAGCTTTAAAACAGTAATTTTTTTCGTGCTTAGAACTACTACTGTCGATGATTATCATTAGAGTGGTATGTAACGAGCAAGTGAAAAATCTTGAGCGGTCAATGCTATCAATTATGCTTTAATCTATGCACTTAAGTTTAAGGTAAACTGCAAACTCTTCGCAAATTCTTAATGCATAAGTTTCCAGTCGTGAGACTCTAAAACAAGTGGATTAAGTACAGGTTTTAGTAATCAGCATCAAAACGTTAAGTATACTGTTTTCAAGTGTATCTTAATGACAATTGAATAAAATGTAAATAGACCTAAAGGCAGTTAACCACTGCCTTTTTTTATTTGGGGCTACCGCAACAAAAAGCAGCACATCAGAACATACGCTGCAGCAAAATGTAATGCAACGACTTTTGTTGCTTAATTAGTCGAAGTTGAAGTGCAACAGCTTGTAGCTGAGTAATCATTTCGACAGCTAATGGCATAACTTGCACATGTTTGCCGCGTAAAACTAACAAAGCGACAAGTAGCAATTATTTATTAGGGTTTTACGTTTTGGTGGCTCTTAGGTTATGTTATACTTGAGTAAATTCTGACAACCCTTTGACCCCTAAAGGGTACTACTAATTTTTCTCAAACTTATAAAGCTACTAAGTCGCATTTATTAGAAAGTATCTGTGATGTCGTATTTCTTAGATCGTATCTCTTAGATTGTATATCTCTCTTTTCTTTAGAAGCTTGACCGTATTTTTTACTCACCATAGTGACTAACTAGAGCTAGTACTATAGTCGAGACATTTTTACATAATTGACAATATTTTTATAGGTAACCATAGATGCAAGAAACAACTTCAACCCGACCAAGTTTTTGGTGCAAATGGGGTAAAGTTATTGTGGGGATAGTTTTGTTATTGCAAGTGATTATTCTCCACTTTGTTGTACTTAATTATCGTGCGTTAACTATGCCAAGAAACATTCAAGTTTACCAGCGTGTAACCTTTGCTGATAATTTAAGTATGATGATAAGTGAAATTCGTGCGAATGACGCAGTACAGCAAGATTTACTGACGCAAAATCTTTCTTCTTATCCTCGTTTATTAGCGAGTGTGGTAGGTTTACAACAATTGCACTATTACTTTGAGCAATTACCGGAAATTCCAGCAAGTTTACCAACCGAGAAACAAACTGAACTTAACCAATTTAAAACACAATTTAGCCAAGAGTTTGCTGACTTATTAAAGCAGTTAAACTTCCCGTTATTTAAATTAACGCAAACAACTAAACCAGAGCTAAATAAGGCAAATGGTATTTATACCAATAACTTAACCATTACTCCTTTACCTTTAGCTTTAGCGACAACTTTACAAGAGCAACTTAGTACTTTATTAACGCAAGTACAGGCTGCGCGTGAGTTACTCAATAATCCTAAAACTAAACTCGCAAGCACTTGGGTTGCTGACGTTAGTAAACAAATAGCAACGATCAAGCAAACCTTAAGCCAAGCGGCAACAAAAACTCCTAATGCTGTAAGCTCGGCTAATAGTGTGCCTAAAGCAAGTAAAATTTATACCCAAGTAGTTGGTGATTTACATCCTTACTTTATTGATCTTAATGAAGTAGCTGCACAAAACCAAGTAGGCAAATATAATCTGTCCGATTATATGGCAACGATTGCCGAACAAATTAAACAGTTCTATGCTCCATATACTTGGATTCAAAAAATTAAACCAAGTGCCGCTAATGACAAGATCTACAAGCAAATGCAATATAAATTAGACGAAGCGGTTAGTACGTACAATAAATTACAGTACCAACTAATTACATTCAGTCCAATTAATCAAGCAACTTATAATGATGATCTTGGTAAATATGAATCTTTACTATTTTTAGAGTTACGTCCGCTTGAATTACCAATTCTCAAAGTTAACAGCTTAAATAATGCCCAATGTCGTGATTTTAGTTTATTTAAAGCAAAAAAATCGAATGGACAATTATTCTATAGCTGTTATTGGTCGTATCTCCAAGCGATTCAGAACTTTGTTGATACTTACGCTAATAGGATGCCGCAAGATACTCCAGGTGAGTAAGGTCGCACTGACTAACTCGTAGAGTAGAGTTCTGCTCTAAAAACTTTAAATCATTAGAAATAGCTAGAAATAACTAGAAATAACTAGCAATAACTAATTGTTTATCATTATAAAATCCTGTAATATAATAAGAGAGCCTAGAGATCATTGATCTCTAGGCTCAATCATTTTCTCTAGATAGACAGGTATTTTCTATGAAATCTCAACCTAAAGGGTTTAGACGTACTTTACTTTTAGTGGTAGTAGCAAGTATTTTAGGTACTACTACCGTATACAAACTCTTCCAAGCTGAAAAAGCAGATAATTTAAGAGAAGCGAGCTTAGCTAGTCAAACAGCTAGCGCAGCTGAACAGAATAAGGCAACAATTGATCCGGCATTACCAACTGCACCGGAAACAGATGAGCAAAATAATGCCAACAATGGTGCAAATGAGGAGAGCTCTCCTGCTGTAGATAATGCTCCAGCGAGTCTTCCTGCATTTCCAAATGCAGCTCCAAGTAATACAGCGCCAAGTAATCAAGAGCCAAGTACTCCTGCTCCAGTTACAGAAGCTGGTTCTGCTGAACAAACGCCAGAAACTAAGCCATCTGAACAAAGCAATTCTGTAGAACAAAGCAATGCTGCCGAACAAGCTAATGCAAATGCCCAAACTACAGCAGAAACAACAGCAGCAACTGTAACACCTCCAGTAACTTTAGTAACAGTGCAACCGGCAAGTGTAAAATCTGACTGGAATATTAGTGGAGACTTTGCTTCGCTTTTAGTGCCATTACGTGCAGCTAATGTAGAAGGAAATTTAGCGATCTTTAGTAAGTTTGGGCAATATACGCAATTACTCGATCAACTAAATCAGCTCTATCAAAAAGCTACTTATTTTGAGTTATTACCGCAAGTAAATCCTCTAGCGAATAATCCACTCAAAAATGATTTAATGGCTTATAGCCAAGAAGTAAGTCAAGCTTTTAAGCAAGTTTATGCTTTATTAGATTTTAGTCTATTCCGCATTAAACAACTTAGTACTCCGGTTATAAATCCAGCTTTAAGAGCATTCGAACAAAGATTACAACTAACTGCTGTGCCAGTAGAACAAGTGGCAAAACTGCAAGAGTTAGTATTACCAATTCTTGAAGACTTAGAGCAAGTATTAGTCGGTGGAGTAGACAAAGCTAAATTAAGTGCTTCTGAGTTACAAAAACTAGACACTAAAGCTAAGTTCCAAGCTTTAACTAATTATTTACAACAAATTCGTCAAGCTAATCCTGCTGCTTTTACTAAAGCAGGTACTATTGATGATGCACAAGCTTACCAATTAGTACATTTACGTGTATACAACAATGGAGAGTTAGGTCCATATTTCACTCCTCTGGCACGTGAAATGCAAGAGAACTACTTTACACCAATTACTCTAAATAAAAACCTAGCTGAATCTGGTTTAGCATTAGCTAAACTGCAAGAATTAGCAACTTACTTAAGTAGTAAAGTAACTCCAAGCTCGGAAAACGAAAAACGTTTTAAAGAGTTACAACGTAAAGTAAATGCAGCTTTGACGCTCATTGATAAGATGAACAATAAAATCTTAAGTGTAGAAGCTAGTGATAAGGCCGAATATAACCCTCTAACAGGCGGTTACGACTTACCGGTACACTTTTACGTAAGTTATGTAAATATCCCTTACTTAAAAGAGTACAAGTTTAGTAATGCGGTGTGTGATAATTTTAATGTTTTCTCTTTACCAGGTAATATGGATGATCTGATCACTAAATGTTTAGGTGATTTTGAATTATCTTTAGATAACTTTACCGCAAGTAATAACTATCGCATTAAACCAACCATACGTTATTTACAATACTCCACGAGCAATGATGCAGTACTTTCAGAAATGAAAGTAAATAGTCGTCCAGCTGCAACGCAAGGTGAGTGAAAAATATACCTGTATTTAATATGCTTAGGTCTCATACCGCAAGGTATGAGACCTAAGTATATCTATTTCATGGCAGATTTTTGTAAGTTTCCTTTTGTTTTAAGTGCTAAGAGAATTATCGTCTGTTTGAAGCAAAAAGCGAACTTATGAAATTTAAGCTAATGATAAATGAAGCTAAAATTTGAGTAAGGTGAGAGAGCAATTCATGATTTTACCTATGCTATATATTATAGGAAGTAGATGAAAATTAGTTATTTTTGGGGAGGGAATCTAACCGGACCTAACTATACCTAAGCATAACCATACCCAAGCATACCCACAACCCAAGTATAACTATAATCCTTACTAACTAAAAAGTAGCAAGCACTTAATGCGGTGTACAGTTGTGGTGTACAGTGTATCCAGTTTCTCTAGATGGTAAAGAATATGAGCTCATTACAACCCAATCTCCAAGCCGCAAACGAGAGTCTAAAGAGACTTTTTGCCTTAGCAACAGACATTAGACCTCAAGCAGGCAAAGAATCTCATGTCCTTGTAGGAACTATTGACACAAAAAATAAAGAGGCGATGATCCTTTTAGAGGAAGAAGATGAATTCGCACTTACTGGAGTGTTTAATTTTGATCCAGAGACAAATACTTTTACCTTTCAGCCAAGAATAGATGTCTTTGGTTACGAGAGTTACCGAAGTTACTTTGAGCATGTAGCTGCTTGGTGGGATAAAGATTCTTGGGAACAGATTGTTGAACATCAATGGTTAGTCTTTAGTTCCCAAAAGTATCTCTATGAGCAAGTTATTCAACAAGTTGCCCATTTCTTACGGATTTTGAGCAATCGTAAATACTTTTACTCTCTGCAAAATATCCTGATTTTATTTAATAGCGAGCCTTTAGAAATAGCTTTAAAAGCTAAAGATTCAACCGAGTTTTGTCAAATTCTTCAAGATTTCTCTGCACCACAATTAAAAGCGCTAAATGAGTTATGTCAATGGTTAAGTACAGATATAGATAATAAGAACTACAAGGCAAAACAACAAGCTTTTTCTCTTGCAGTGCGCAATAATTTAGGAGCATTAGAGGGAAGATTAAGACATGATATTAATGACTTATTTAAACAGATAGAGAAAATCAAAGAGCAAGCATTAGAGCTATATAGCCAATCTCCAGAGCTTACTGCAGCTAACCAATTTATTACTGCAAACGAAGAAACACAAAGCAAGTTAATTACGCGTGTAAATAAAGTTTTTAATCGTTGTGTGGTGCAAGTTTTAGTTATAACTATCTTAACTGCACTGGTATACAATATCGATTTAGTGAATCAAGCGATTATTATGGCTTTACTTATTGCTTGTGTGATTTGTAGTATAGTACTGACAAATCAAGTAAAATTACTGTCTTACTTTGAGCAAGAAGTTAAGCAGATTTTAGCTCAACAAACTAAGCTTCAAACTAAGCTTCAAACTAATGAGTACCTAAAAGAACAAATTAGTTACCAAAAACGTCTTGCTAGTGTGTTAGGGCTACGTTGTTGGGTTATTTCGTCTTTTAGCCTATTCTTTTAGGCAATATTATTTTTAAAGAGAGATTTTACTTAGTTAAAGCTTACGTACTTTCTATCCTATCCCATCCTATCCTAGCCTATCTTACCTTAAATACTTCATAGAGTTTTTTAAAGGAAAGTTTCGGTGGTTTTAGTTTGTAAGCTTCTTTTCTTTAATTATTATAATCGCCAAAGTTAAAAATAAGTATTGCTCATTAGAGAATTGCACTACAGAGTTGCAGCTTGATATTTAGTAATTATTTAGTAAAAAATTATAGTGATCCACACAAAATCGTATAAAATAAGAGCACAAACATTAAACAAATAACAAACTCCTAGGAGGTAAGAAATGCAAGCTTACCACAAACGATTTTCTGGCACTATTGCTCATAAACTAAATATCAATGCTAACTTCTTTAGTAAAACATTTTTACTCGGAATAGTAAGTTTAGGCTTAGGTTTTAGTTTTACTTCTGTAACCTATGCCGAGGATAATGGGTTCTTAGTAACTAATCCGCAAGTAGCTAATCCTAAAACCTATACTCCAGGTAATACCGTTACCATCAATACTAGCGATGGTAATACCCAAGTAGTACATACTAATGCTACGACTGGTAAACAAGAGTCTTACTGGTTAGCACCTAATCAGAATGCACCGTTAAATCTTTATCGTTTAGGACGAGAAGGAAGAAATAAAGAGCTATTTTATAACTTTAACCTAGCGAATAACTATTGGTATAACGCTAGTACTTTTCTAAGAAGCTTTTACTATCGTGAATTAGGGAGCGCTTCTCCGTTTTATAAGGCTGCTTATTTCAACTCAGCCTACTTCAATGCTTATCCTTATGTAAATCCAGTTGATTTACGTTTAGGACGAGATTATGCAGCTTGGTATCCAAGTTTTAATCTTCCTATTTCATCGATTAGTAAAACCATCTTTTCTCCAACTAGTGGAATAGTACAATATGCGTATCGCGCGAGCTATATGCGTCCGTTCTATCGCAGCAATTCACCGTACAATGGCGTAAATAACTTTACTAATGAAGTGTATGGCGCTGGCATCAGTATTCCAGTTGGTGAGCATGGTCGCTTTAGTGTTGAAGTCAGTACTCCTGTTTACAACAGCAATAAACGCTACTAAATTTTAGTAGATAGATAAAGAAAAACCGAAAGTGATCTATCACAGCTCAAGTGCTCTTGAATGATCCTATTTCTTAAGTATTTTTCTTAAATATCTTTTCTAAGTATCTTTCTTACTTATTTTTAATTAACAAGATTTCTCAATCCTACGCTAAGGTATCTAGTTGTTAAGAGCTAAGCCTTTAACAACTGATGGCTTAGCTCATTTTTATGAATTTATGACTTCGCATTTTGCAGCTAATTCCCCTAATCCTGTTGAGCCGGAAGATAAAAAGACTTCAGGCTCATCACAAACAACCTCTTCTGAAAAGAAGCAAGTTGAGACGAAATCATCGTCAGATAACAAATCTAACAAAGACAACAAAAGCTCTAGTGAAACTCATGCTAGTCAAGCACGCAGCTATTCAGACTATCAGAGCATAAAAACCACAGCCCAACCTAATCACTTGCTTAACTTTACCATGTTCTTTATCCTCATTGGCTTTATGAAGTACTTTGATGATTTTGTGAACATGATGTTGTTATCGATTGTATTTGCCATTATTTTACGTCCAATGGTAAACTTTCTGTCGCATCGTTTAAAACTACCATTTTTCTTAGCCTTATTTACGATTTTCCTAGGCTTTGCCATGGTGCTAAGCTTAATTGGGTTAGTGGTTAATAACACGATTAACCAGTTCTTAAGCAATATTGAATACATTACCACTACGGCAATTAAGAAACTTGATGCTGCGCAAGACTACATTATTCCGCTTATTCGTAAGCTAGGTATAGATGCGCATGATCACTACTCGTTTACGAGTCTGTTCGATCAAGTAAACACTTCTTGGTATCAAGAGTTCTTCAAAAAAATCTGGTACAGCTTAACCGGCTTTTTTAGTGGTACGGTTATTGTGTTACTGACATTAGTGTTTATTCTTATTGACGTAGATTTCTGGCAAGCACGTTTAAATTCAGTGCTAGGTAATCGTCCGCAAAGTCTGCAACACGTATACGATATTTTCTCGTCAGTTTCGACTTATATTGAGAAAAAATTCTTACTCTCATTATTAACCGCAATCTGTGTGTATGTGCTATGTTTGCTTTTTGGGGTGCAGTTTGCCTTAATGTGGTCGGTACTAACTTTTGCCTTTAACTTTATTCCGAATATCGGGGTATTTATCGTTTCAGCACCAATGGTAGTGCAAGTATTTGTGTTAAATACTTTAGGTAATGCCGTAGTCTTTACAGCTTTACTAACAGTAGTTCACTTTGTAACAGGCAATATTATTGAACCTCGTTATATGTCGCGTCACTTAAACTTATCAAATACAGTTGTATGGGTAAGTTTATTATTCTGGAATCAGATTTTAGGTCCGATCGGCATGCTAATTTCAATTCCTCTAACTACGACCATTCGTATTCTCCTTGCCATGAGTCCGCACTATAAAAAATTAGCGGCGATGATGGAGGGTGAACCTACAGATAAAGCTGAACCTGCTTTACCGTGGGACGAACAAACTACAGGTGCTAAAGTTGACCCGCATAAGTTTGTGCGTGAAGAGCACGCTAAACGTCGTCAACAAAAATCTCAAAAGCGCAAAAACAAAAATAAATAAAAATAAGCCTCCAAGCGGTATGCTTGGAGGCTTCAATATTATGTTTTTATTGTGCTTGTGGCTAAGCCAAAATCATTTTCATTAGATGCTAAGACCATTTTAGCTAAATGCTAAAACCATTTTTCTTGGTAACACTTTTAATTAGTGCCACGAGCTTATCTTTTGCACTTTCTTGTTCTGGATTGTTTTGCGCAAACTTCTCACTTTGCTGTTGTAAGAAGTTTACGGCTTGGTTTAAGTTACCTTGCAGATCCAGATGATAATTATCATAGTCTAAAGGCATTTTATGGCGTAAATAATCGTTTACCTTATCGAGTAACACAATTAGACCATAATCGTCTTCAGAACGAATTAGACGCCCAATACCCTGTTTAAAGGTAATGTAAGCATCTGCTCCATAGAATTGTTCGTAATAGTAGTTTTTGTAATCACTATACAATTCTTTTAGGGTTTGATAATAAGCACCTGGATGCGGATTAGGGTATTTATCCAGAATGAGTAATGAGAGTTTATCACCTTTAATGTCAACTCCTTCCCAGAACGAACGCGTAGCAACTACGACTGTACGCGGTGCGTTTTGTAGTTGATCAATTAAATATTTGTGCGTTGTATCTTTACTTTGCGCTAGGACTTGGAAATTCATTTTCTCAATGATTTCGGTCATTTGCGCTTTGTTAGGTTTAACGCCCAAATTATTACATGCTTGTTCAACTTCATAAGCCACGAGCTTTTGGAGTTCGTGTGACACTTGGTCGACTACTTCGTTGACGCGCTTGTTTGAAGTACATAACCATAGGCAGCGTCCTTGATTTGCAAAAATGATTTGCGCAATTTTGGCACTTTCGGCTCGACTAGCACTAAGGCTTTCAGGGTGCTTACCATGAACGTAGAAGTAGGTACTTTTTTGATGACGAAACGGTGAAGCAACAATGCCCACGTCAGCGTCTTTAATACCAAGCGTATTAGTAAAGCGACTACAATCACGTCCGATAGATAAGGTTGCTGAAGTGAGAATCCACTTAGCGCCGAAAAATCTATTACGTAATTTAGCAAAACTCTCTTTAGCGTCTAAACGTTGTAAGTAAAAGTCTAATGCACTCTTATTACGATCAACGTCTACGCGAATATAAGCATATTTTTGTCCTAACCAGTCTGCATAGCGCGGATTAACTACTAGGTGCTCTAATAGCTCATACAAGTTATTTAATTGTGTAAGACGATAACCAAAATCATACATATCTCGTTTAATGGAGTTACGTGCATGGTTTTGTGTTTCATCATCTTTTCTCCCTTGTAGATCATCGAGTTCTTTTTCAAGTTCTTCAAGTTTACGCAGAATTACTGGTTTAATAATTTGGTACAAACGCTTATATACACCAAAAGCAGCATTAGCTAAACTCCACGGAGTTGGTTGCGGACGCGCTAAGCCAAACACATTATCGAGCTTAGTAACATAGTTGTTCTCAGCTCTAAATGGTGGATTAATTGCTAGCTCCATAACATTAGCCACTTGAGCATAAGTAAGTTGCGTTTGTGACGGACATGCTTTATGTCGTAAGTTAAAGGCTAATTGTGCCCATGGATACTCATCAGTACTATAGTAAGGAGTACCATTTTCACTCATAACACCAAACTTAGCTTTAGAGCCTGCAGGTGCGCGTTTTTCACAATCACTGTCGTATTTGTGTTCACAAATAAACATAATCGTTTGCGCAAACTGTTGGAATAAGCTTTTGAGGTAGCTAATGGTTGAACTAACTCCGGCAATTTGACGTCGTAAGTAATTACCACTTAATTTTTCAATGCCTTTAAGTTGTTCTTTTTTGAGATTTAGCGGTTGGGCTATATCGCTCAATGCTAAAGGAGCTAAAGGTTTAACTTCGAGGGCTTGTTGTAAATTAAGTTGGTGTTTTTCACTTTGTAAACGCCAATCGGTAATTTGCAATTCAATTTTTTGGCGCTGCTTGGTGGTTTGCTTGAGTAGCTGTTGTAACTCTTCTTTAGATAAAGTAGCGACATTAGCAGCTAAAGCAGCCGCAGCTGATTTTTCCTGCTCTTGATCCACTTCACTTACAGCTTGAGCTTCAGAATTTTGCTCCTTATCAGTCAATGCTGTATTAAAAAGTTCAACACTACTTTCTAGCTCAGGGGTAGTTTGAAGCTTGCTTTGAAAGGCATCTTTTGAAGCAACTTTAGGATCAGCTTTAGGAGCATCTTTATGATCGCTTGCAGGATCGCTTTGAGGATCATTTTTAGTTTGCTTGTTACTTGCCGACTCGTTTGCTTGTGCTAACTTGGCAAACTCTTGTGCAGTTTGCTTATTGAGTACTTGCTTTAAGGCTTCACTTATTACTTTCTCTTGGGTAATTAGTCCCATGAGTTGGGTACGTAAGTGTTTCATGGTTTCTTGCGCTTGGTTATCAAGAGCTGTAAGCTCTTGAATCGCAAAGGTTTGTTCCCATGCGCTTAAGGCTTGTTCATAAGCTGACTGTTGCTTAGCTATTTTACGTAAATGCCATTGATTTAAGGGTTCGTAAAAGATATCAGCTAGAGTTTGTCGTCCTTGCGAAGCTAAGGCTAAGCTTGGTAGTGATTTAGGACGATAAGCATACTGACATTCTGTGCCTAATAGTTCATTATCACTTGTCATTTCCATAGCGGCAATATCTTCATTTTGTGCTTGTTCTTGGGCAATAATTTGTCCTAGACTCGCCGTAGTTGAAGTTTTTGCAGCCGGAGATGGGGTTTCTGGAGCTTTAATGCGTCCGTGTTTATCTAATTCCGGCTCGTCATTGCCAAAAATGCTCGTAAACGATCCAGCCTTGTAAGTAGTTTGAGGTTTTTTACTCGCACTCGCATTAGCCGTTGTTTGGTTAGGGCTTGGAGTTTTATTTACCACACCCACCCCAGTTAAACGAACTTTACCCTGACGCACACGATTCTCAAAATACCCAATGACTTTTTGATGCTCACGGGCAGCAAAGCCAGGAATACGCTCTAAGTTTACCGCTAAACCAAATGGATTTACCCATTCAAGAGTTTGGAATTGTACTTTTTGCATTAACTCTTGTTGTAAGGCTTTTACTTGCGGTAGAGTTAAAGGTGTAGTACGAATTTGTTGTCTTAACATTTTTTGTGTCTGTTGTACTGCATATAAATGTTTAGTGCAACGTTGCACAAACTCAAGGTTATCATGGAGTAAAGGTTTACTACTGGTATTAGTAGTCTCTTCCGGATTAGTGTGATTGGTGCTAGAGTTTAGACTAGTAAGGGTACTAGTATTTGCAGCAACTACGTTATCACTTTCAAGCTCAGAGTTAACAGTACTAACTACTTGGGTGTTGTTAGAGACTGCTACATTTGCCTCTGCAAGATTATCTTGTCCTTGCGTAGTTGCTAACTCTTGTTGTGCTAGCTGTTCTTCTCCTGCCAGAGCTAGATTTTGTAAGTCTTGTTTGGCTCGCGCTAAGATAGAGGCTTTATGCTCAGGTGTTGCATAGAGATAAGTATTTAAAGCTACCAGACTTGTAAGTAAGGTTGCTTTATTACTTATACTTGCATGTTCATGATAAAGCATAAACATGGCATAAGTGCTCGGACTTAAGTAACTATATTCTGGCTTTGCCCAGATAGAATGATTATTACAAAAAGTTACATAATCTTGGCTCGCTAAATAACCAATCTCTTGTTCAATTTGCGTCGCAAAGAGATTAAACTCATTCCTCCCTTGTCCGATTGGCACATAAGCCGCACGAAAGAATTGCCCTAAGTACCACATACTTGGTAAGTAGTCGATGCCAGGTAATAAAGGTTCAACTTCTTTTAAGTATTGTTGGGTAGCATAGATGCTTTCGCTATCGAGATAGTCATTGAGATGCCCATAAGCTTCACGATGTAAATCGGTTGTAGGATTAGTAAAGTCTGTAGCTTTAAACTTAAAGGTGTGATTAAGAATATCTTTTTGTAGCTCGTCGAGTAAGTTTTGCATGTCATCCGGACGCATATGATTAGTATCAGCATTTACTAATACGTGTGGTAAGTTATGCGCCTCGTCAACCACAATTGCTTGACGATTTTCATTTAAGAATTCTGCTTCACTTTGAGCATAGAGCGTATTGTGGTTAACAATCGCTACTTGCGCTTGTTTAACTACTTCTTTAGCTTGTAAGTATGGACAAGTGTCTTTAAAGTCACATGAGTTCATACTACATTCACGGCGATTTAAAAAGAGAAACGGACGTTGATCTTCACGAATGCGAATATCATTAGGTACATTATCAAAATCCGCCGTATGTTGAGCACGAGCTTCGCATTTTTCTTGATACCAGCTGCGTAGTTTATTTAACGTATTCTTATAGAACTCAACTTTACGTTCTTCAGGAATAATCGCTTTAGTTGATTTTGAAGTAATGGTAATTTCTTTGGCCGTAGAACGGGTTTCATGTTCGTACATGCCAGCAATTAACTCTACGCGTTGATCGGTTGGATCAAGGAGATAAGTTAAGTTGCGCGGACAAAAGTAGTTAGTTTGTCCTTTAAATACGGCATAACGAATATTATCCAGATGTTCAAGTTGCCAGTCTAAATCTAAGAATCTTAAATCAAAATCTTGTGGATCTTTAATCACAATCCCTTGTGCCAGATCGGCAATGATTTTGCGTTTACCGCGGTCAATATCATTAACGTGACGTTTATATTCAGCTTGTTGCTGTGGATCTTTACTTTTTTGTAGTTGTTCAAGCTTATTTTGAATGCGAATCTCAAGTTCTTTAGCGGTTTTGCTAATCCCTTGCACTAAAGAGATAATGCCAGGCAGATCTCGCATTAACTGTTCTTGTAACGACTTCATATAAGTCGAAACTAGCACTCGCTGATTCGCAAAGAGTACTGGAATTAAGTAAGCTAAAGATTTACCAGTACCAGTTGGAGCTTCACGCACAAGGGTATTTAAGTCTTGTTGAATATTACGTGCTTGGTGATTTAAAAAAGCACGAGCTGCTAAGCGTAAAGCTGGATTTTTTATGTCTTGCACTACCGCTTGGCTATGTGCTTGTTCCACTTGCTCTTGTTCTTGTGTGAGGTCAATTTCATTAGCCTGTTGCGCTACTTGTTTAAGTTCGAGCTTATCGCTCATGAGCTGAGCAGTCTGGGTATCTTGCTCGCTTAACAGATTTTGTAGCTTTGCAGTCGCCTCGTTTAGATTTTCAGCTGTTGTAGTGTCAGCTGTGTTGTCAGTGTTGGTTGTTTTTGCGGTGTTTGCAGTGTGTGCTGCAGTTTTACCTTTGCTCGGAGCTACAAGCTCAACGCTGTCTGTAGTTGCAGTTTTAGCAGCTTTCTTGCCTTTAGTTTTACTGGTTACAGTTTGCTTTGCTGCAGTTTGCTTTAGCTGATCAAGCTTTTCTTCACCGTCAATAGTAAAGAGCAGATCTTTTTCTTGATAAGCACGAATAAACTCAGGGTCAGCATGGAGCTTATTAACAATCTCTTGCGCCATGCGTTTAGCTAGAACTTCTTGTTCTCGTTCTGAAGTTTTAACAATTTTTTCCCAAGAGTTTTGCTCTAAAGTTTCGAGTACTTCTAAACGCATTTCATAGTCTTCTTTACTAATGCGTTTAATTTCTTCAGAAATGGCATTGATACGATCTAAAGCTTGCGTTTGATTCTCACCAAACAAATCCTCGTCATCATCGTAATCTAAGGATTCTGATTTAGCAGCACTCTTTTTACTTTTGCCTTTTTTCTTTTTACTCTTACGCTTTTTACCTTGGTAGTTGTTATAATCATCTGGCGCACCAAAGTAATAATCTTCCTCATCGTCCCAATTATCTTCTTCGACACGAATCTGTTCTAACTTATCCCAGATTTTGAATTGGTTGTACAGTAGATTATCGATTTGTAATTCTTTTACCTGATTAACAGTTTGATCTAAAAAGCTATAGATCTTTAAAGCTGTTTGTACTTCAGTATTTTCACTTTCTCTAGGCGCATTGAAGCTAGCTCCAACCATCCCATGTTGGAGTTTTTGTGCTGTACTTGGAGAACTTGGTTCTTGTTCGGACGAAGCTTCTGTCATTAAGCGCGCAATAGTTGCGCGCATGCGAGGATCTCGCATATCGGCTTTAGGGCTAGCTTCAATGAGCTCGGCAATAGCACAAGCGAGTTGTACTTGCTCCTCCCGATATTTAAATTTTTGTGGATGAAAACGTGCAAGGAGAACAAAGTAAGCTTGCACTTTGGTAGCTAAAGACATAGGTTTTTCTATCTAGAATCTTGTGAGATAAATGTGTTCCGTAAAAGATAAGTTATGCTTATCTGTTCGTAGGTTTTTCTTGTTCGTAGTTCAGAGTAAAAGGCTTGCTTATTCCGTTTTGTTCTGTTCTTATATTTTACTAAATTTAGAGGTTAAAAAACTGATTATTAATGGATTTTTCGGTAAAAAGAACGGTTGTATTAAAGCAAAGATTGAAATCAGTAATAAAGGTATGAAAAGAGTATAGACCTATTAAAAATCAGAATAAAAATAAGCATATAACTCCTCAAGATTAAGCTGTGTTGTATCTAAAACTTTATCTAAAATAAATGCACCTAACCTCATGACAATCTGTTATTTTCTTCGCAAGGGTATGATAAAATTTAAGGCAAACTTTTAAGGATCTTATGACACAAGAAAAATCTCTTAATCCGAATTTATTGGTCGATGATGGTGGACAAGCCATTGACTTAACGAACTACGCAGGTTTTACGCCTCTCGTAGATTTAAAATCTTATCGCAAAACAAAAACTCTTCTGCTTGAAGTACTTGATGATAATCTTGCTCCAGAGATTACAAGCGAAGATGTGTTACTTATCGATCAACAAGATAAGTTCTCTGGTGATGGCGTATATGCCCTAGAAATTCTCCAGCACGGTAAAGTGGTAGAAACGCAAGTACTTGCTTATGTAGATTTTGTGGCAAGTAATAAATCACGTATTTATAAAGTACATCAACCACAAGCAGCTAACCCACAACGTACTTTTAATGAAAGTTCAGTGCGTTTCTTAGGTCGTGCCATGGGAGTGATTAAGCATAAAGCTTAGGACGTGCATGGGACGTAATGCATAAAGTAATGCATAGTTGCACAATACACAAGTAAAAATGCCCTGTGTGTAGAAAAAGTACATAAGAGCATAAGTACATCTATAGCAAAACACCCAGTTAAAGTAAG
>NZ_NRJG01000004.1 GCF_003585935.1 Psittacicella hinzii | reverse complement strand
ATTTTTGTACGAATTTGGGGGAGGGCTTATTCAATTAGGTCTTTCCCAAATGTAAAAATTAAACCCCATTAAGACTTAGTTCAATAAATTAGAAATAAACTACAGTCATAGGATTTATACATTAAATTTAAAAATTAGTTAACCCAAAATTATAAAAAAAATGCTTTCATTTGACATATTTTCGTTCATTGAAAGTATGAATTTTGTATATCATTTGGGGGACACCACAGTCAACTCTTAGG
Organism: Psittacicella hinzii; assembly: GCF_003585935.1. Taxonomy (GTDB): domain Bacteria; phylum Pseudomonadota; class Gammaproteobacteria; order Enterobacterales; family Psittacicellaceae; genus Psittacicella; species Psittacicella hinzii. The sequence goes on along the minus strand of NZ_NRJG01000004.1, from coordinate 36,390 downwards.
CATATAGACTTATAAAATATAGCGTGTTAACTTTGGTGAAATTAGACCTAAAATTAAACTTTTACTCCCTAAATTTACCAAATTTTACCTTGCGTCTATTGCCAAAATTAAGACCTTATTGCTCAAAATATGATAAAATACAAAAAAATTTGTGTTTACCTTAGATCCCAGACCACCAAAAATACCTATAACATTTTCTACCCCTTAGTTTGTATTTAGGTACAGAGAATTGCGGTTTTTGAGCATAAGGTTCTAAAAAACAACACTAGGATACTATGGCAAAACTTAAGTTACTTTTTACTAAAGATTACACAAAAGTTAAACTTTAGTAAGCTCTTAAGTTAGATTTGTTACTTTTAACACTTAATTACATACGCTAGGTTAAAGGTTTTATTTTTTGTGATCCGACTGGGGTTTTATCATTTTTTGACAAAACTCTATCTTATGAACAAACAAAAATAACCATCAATTTATTCTTAACCTTTAAGCTTCTAAAAAAAACTTTAAGCTTTGGCTAGATATTTTGCCTACGCTTATTTTTACTGTAACTAAGGTTAAAGTAATTATTGCCGTTTCTGTTTTACATATTTTTAATCATATCCTCACAACAAGGTATTTTTAATGAAAGATTTAGTTTTAATCCTTAATAGTGGTTCTTCTTCAATTAAATTTGCAATTATGAACCCTGAAAGTGGTGAAGTTTTCTTATCAGGTTTAGCTGAAGCTTTATGCTTACCTGAAGCACGTATTAAATGGAAACTTGACGGTCAAAAAGGTGAACAAAACTTAGGTGCTGGCGCTGGTCATGCTGAAGCACTAAACTACGTAGTAGAGAATTTATTAAAAGCTAAACCAGAATTATTAGAAGGTTTAGTAGCTATCGGTCACCGTGTAGTACATGGTGGTGAGAAATTAACTAAATCAGTATTAATTACTGATGACGTTGTAGCACAAATCCAAGAAGCTGCAGAATATGCACCTTTACACAACCCAGCTGCATTACTAGGTATTAAAGTTGCAACTGAATTATTCCCAGCTTTAGCAGACAAACAAGTTGCAGTATTTGATACAGCATTCCACTCAACATTACCAGAAGAAGCATACACTTATGCAATCCCTTACGAACTATATGAAAAACATGGTGTTCGTCGTTACGGTATGCATGGTACTTCACACAAATACATTACCGAGACTTTAGCAAAAATGATCGGTAAACCAGTTAACGAAGTGAACTTAATTAACTGTCACTTAGGTAACGGTGCATCTATTTGTGCAGTACGTAATGGTGAATCTGTTGAAACTTCAATGGGCTTTACTCCCACTGAAGGTTTAGTAATGGGTACTCGTTCTGGTGACTTAGATCCAGGTGCAATCAAATACCTATTCAACAAATTAAACTTAACTGCTGATTCATTTGATAACTTAGTAAACAAACAATCAGGTTTATTAGGTATTACTGGTGTATCTTCAGACTGTCGTTATGCTGAAGACAACTACTACACTGACAAACGTGCTAAATTAGCTTTAGATGTATTTGCTCACCGCGTAGCTAAATACATTGGTGGTTACTTAGCTATCCTAAACGTAGACTACATCGACGCTATTACTTTCACAGGTGGTATTGGTGAAAACGCTCCACACGTACGTAAATTAGTAATCGATAAATTACGTCTATTAGGTTACCAAATTGATGATCAACGTAACACTGATACTAAATTTGGTAAAGAAGGTGTAATCTCTAAAGATAACACTCCAGTAATTATGGTAATTCCTACAAACGAAGAATTACTAATCGCTCAAGATACATTCGCATTAACTCGCGCATAATTGCATTCGAGCATTTGTCTATTTACAAATCCTATTTACAACTCAAGTCTGGATTACTCCAGACTTGAGCCTCTTATTCAAGGTAGATACAACCAAGAACTACTAGGTTGTTAGCTAAAAATCTTTTAGGTTACTGACTAGAGTTTATCAAGGCAACTCTAGTCAGTAATAACAATACTAGTAATACAACAGAATATAATCAATCACCCTTTGCTTGGCTGTATTACATATTTTTTTTAATATTTTATTGGTTTATTAAAAATGTCATTAAGAACAGTACTGTTCGCTCCTACGAACAAAGAAGCACAAGTAGAAAACTTAGTTCAATTTGTTGCTAAAAAACATCAAGATCGTGGTAATAAAGTAGCTATTTTACGTGTATTTGAGGTTGAAAATGATCCTCTAGCTGCTGCCGGTTTTGAAGTTAAAAGCGCATTCTCATTACAAAAAGCAGTAGAAAAAACTGCAGCTAATGATACAGATGCTCTTTTCGATAAACTAGTTAACCTGCAAGATTCTTTTGCAGCTGATACACAAGTTCTCTTAGTAGTTGGTGAATTACATTACCTATTAGGTACTGATTTCAACTACTCAGTAGCTACAACTTTAGACGCTGATATTGTAGTTGTAGATAAGAGCTTAGCTGCTACTTACAACGCTTTAAGTGCGCAATTAGGTGCATTTGTTGCCCAAAGCTTAAACGGTAAAAACACTGATCGTTTATTAGGAGCTGTAGTAACTTCTAATTTAGCAAGCTACTTACAACAAGACTGGAATCTTAAAAATCTACCGTTATTAGCAGTAAATAAAGACGGTCAAGATTACGAAGTTTTAGATAATTTACTTGGTGAATTAACTAAAATTGAACACGAATACCCACGTATTTCTCCAGCACGTTTCCGTTCTTCATTAACTTCTTTAGCAGCGTCAAACTTACAACGTATCGTATTACCAGAAGGTGACGAACCACGTACAGTTAAAGCTGCGATTCAATGTACAGAACGTAAAATTGCTGAATGTATTCTTTTAGCTTCACGCGATGCTGTACGTGCGCAAGCAGATAAATTAGGTTTAACTTTACCTACTGAATTAAAAATTATCGACCCAGCAAACGTACGTGACAAATATGTAGCACGTTTAGTAGAGTTACGTAAAGCTAAAGGCATGACTGAAGAGTTAGCAGTTAAACAACTACAAGATAACGTTGTTTTAGGTACTATGATGCTTGAAGCTAACGAAGCTGACGGTTTAGTATCAGGTGCGGTACACACGACGGCTAATACTATTCGTCCACCAATGCAAATTATTAAAACTGCACCAGGTGCTTCAATTATCTCTTCAATTTTCTTCATGTTAATGCCTGAAGACGTATACGTATATGGTGACTGTGCGGTAAACCCAAATCCAAGCGCAGAACAATTAGCTGATATTGCTATTCAATCAGCTGACAACGCTAAAGCATTTGGTTTAGACCCACGTGTAGCAATGATCTCTTACTCAACTATTGATTCTGGTTCAGGTCCAGATGTTGATTTAGTAAAAGAAGCTACAGCTCTAGTACGTGAAAAACGTCCAGATATCAGCGTTGAAGGTCCATTACAATACGACGCAGCTGTTGACAAAACTGTAGCAGCTTTAAAAGCACCTAACTCTAAAGTAGCAGGTAAAGCAAACGTATTTATCTTCAAAGACTTAAGCTGTGGTAACCCACTATATAAAGCTGTACAACGTTCGGCCGATGTAGTATCAATTGGTCCGATGCTTCAAGGTATGCGTAAACCTGTTAACGACTTAAGTCGTGGTGCTTTAGTAGAAGATATTGTGTACACTATTTGCTTAACAGCAGTACAAGCAATTAACGCTACTAAATAAGTAAAAATTCATTTATAAAATATTTGTAACAATTCTTTTAATGCTTAAAGAGATCTAGTTAATGCTAGATCTCTTTTTTATTTACCATCTTGGAGCTTTTGATATAATAACAAACGTTTTTAATAGCATTTTCTACCTATTATTAACAGTTTAAGACTATACACCAAATTCAAAGAGAACACTAGTATCCCCTATCCTCGACTAGTGTTAAGGGAGGCCTCTATGGATAGAAAAGTTACGGAGATGATTCGTAATAATCAACGTTGGGCAAGAAAACGCATTAAACATAATCCGAATTACTTTAAAGAAATGGCACACGGACAAACGCCAGATACTTTATGGATAGGTTGTTCGGATTCACGTGTACCAGCCGAAACGCTTACAGGTAATCATCCTGGGCAATTATTCGTACACCGTAATGTTGCTAATATGGTTATCCATACAGATCTAAATTGTATGTCAGTAGTACAATACGCTGTTGAATCCCTAAAAGTAAAAGATATTATTATTTGTGGACACAGCAATTGTGGAGGAATTAAAGCTGCAGCCAGTAAAAAAGCTACAGGCTTAATTTCAAATTGGTTAATGCACATTCAAGATTTGTATACGCGTAATCAAACTTTACTTAACTCTTTAACTGAAGAGCACATGCTCGAAGTGTTGACGCGCCTTAATGTTGCCGAACAAATTTGGAATCTTGGACGTAGTTCGATTATTCAAGACGCATGGGCTCGTGGACAAGAATTAACTATTACCGGACTAGTGTATAACATTGAAGACGGACACTTACTCGAAGAGGGTGTTGAAGCTACTAGTCCTGAAAACTTAGAGACTAATTACCGTAATTATTTAGCTCGTCTCTTAACTTTAACCGACCAAGATCTAGACGCTGAAATCATTGAACGTCATCGTCAAGATATGGCTGCAAATGAAGAAGATGAGTCAAACGAAGAGTTTCCTCTAAGTTATTACTATTAAGATTTTTACAGTAAAAATAAGTCGTCAGTTATTTACTGGCGACTATTTTTTGCATTTGCTGCAAAAACTTAAGTTGAGGTTTTCAATTTAAGGTAAGATATATAAGTCATATGCACAAATTTTTCCAGACATTACATATGCCGAAAATTTTTAACTTTTCATTTCTTTCTAAACTTACATTTTTAAGCACTGCAGCCTTAACAACCTTACTAGCTACAAGTCAAACTAGTCAGGCTTTTACGTTTGATAAATGGAATCTTCATGCCACGACATTTTATGGGACTTACTCGCATAATCGTGGACAAGGACTTACTAAGTTCACTAATTCATTTACCAGTAGTAAAAATGCTGCTTATGGTTTTAGTCTAGAATTTGGACGTTTATATACCTTTTATAATACCCCAAGCCTTAAAGATACAGCTTTTCGTAAGTTTGTCGTTGGAGCCGAACTCTCATACGCTTATTTAAATAGTTCAGACTCCCAAACTGTAGTGAATACAGAAACGGGCACGACTTACTATAAGTCTCAAGCGCATAAAAACCTCATTAATTTAGGTGGGTTTTTCCGCTATTATCTTTGGGACACGGTATATTTAAAATATTCTTTAGGTTATAACCAAACCTTTGGTTCTGAATCAGCGACTATGACCAATAGTGAGTTTGCAAGCCATTTTTATAAAGTAAAAACTAATATCCTAACACCATACACCTCTTTAGGTGTAGGTTATGATCTTGATAGTTTTACCGCTGGTTTAAAAGGAACATATGTATTTAAACATGGAGATCATGCTGCATATTACCTCTTAACCTTACATATTGGTTTCAATTATAGTTTTTAATAAAGACTATAATCTTGTCTCAATAGTCCTAACTTAATATTGCCTTCGTATCTTTATGACCAAAGAACGTTATTATGCGATGCGTCCACCAACAAGAGTTAAAGTTACGCGCCGAGGACGCACTCGTTATGTTTATTATGCCGTTGAATTTCAACGCTGCAATAAAAAAGACAATACTGGTACTTATGTAACTTCTAAACGCGTTTGTATTGGCAAATTTGTCGGTAGAAGTACTATGTACATCGAATGTAATCAGCGCTTTCCTGAACTCTTTCCTAATGCACTTATGTTTACTGCCGAAGAATATATTGCGCGCAGTAAAGGCTTTGCTAAAGCTTACGAGCAAATGCAAGCTTACCAAGAACAAAAACAACAAGCTCGTGCAGTTGCGCGTGAAAAAAGACGTTTAGCCAAAGCCAAAGCCAAAGCCAAAGCGCAAGAACAAGCGCTCAAAAAACCTCAAGCGCGCCGTGGACGTAAACCAGCGGTATTAAAAAAACTAGAGCAAAGTATGCTTGAGGCTGCTGTTGCATAAACTAGAGATTAAAGTAAGTATCGTTTTTAGGGTACTGTTTATTTGTCGTTTTTACTTAAGCTATAAATTTTAGTTTAAACTACCAACTTTGAGTAGTACCACTTACTACAACTCTTTTACAAAAATTAAATAATTTTAAAGGCACTATCATCCGATAGTGCCTTTAACTTATGTAAAATTTATGAGCTTGACGTTTGTGTCGAGAGCATTTCGCTTAAAGCATTTCGCTTAAAGCATTTCGCTTAAAGTATTTTGCTTAAAGTATTTAACTTATAGCATTTTACTTATGCAGCTTGTTGCGCTAAACGACGAGCATTTTCACGTTTAACTTCTAACCCAATACAAATGCTTGGTAATGAGATAAAAATAAAGTTAATCGCTTGTTGTAAAGATTGATTTGCGCCTTCGTATGCAGATTCTTTAAATGATTCGTTAGCAGTTTCATCTGCGCTATCAGATACTTCTTTAAATACTAGTAAAGATTTGTTGTAAGCTTTAGCCACTTGCGCAATCGCAGCACATTCCATATCAAAGCATAATAGTTCACTAGTTGAACCTGTTGCTATTTGAGCTTCTTTGACATTTTCTACAATGCGATTTTTTAGGGCTGTGTCATTAATGAACATATCAGTTGTAATAATACGTCCCATTGCACAACGTCCAGAGTAACGTTTGTAGTCTTCTAATAAGCGAGCGGTAAATTTAGCTGGCATTTTATAGAAAACTTCATCACGTGGCACTTGACCAAATTGATAATCAAAACCACGTACATCTACGTCACCATAGCTTACAGAATCAGCTAAGTAAATGGTATTTGGTAAGCATGGACCAATAGCACCAGCAAAACCATAGTTAATTAGCATATCCACTTTAAATTGTGAACAAACTAAGGTAGTTGCCATGGCTGCATTTACTTTACCAATGCCCATTAGGCATACTAAGCATTTTACTTTTACTTCTACGTCACGAACTTCGGTTACAAGTTCAATAGTTAAAAATCTGGTGTTACCAATACGTTCAGCCGAGTCAACAAAGTCTTGTAATGCGTCTTCTACATTATCAAATTGACCAGCTTCTACGCTAGCTTCTAGTCTTTCCAATAAATAATTGTCTTGGCGAATTAAGCTCATAGCTTCTTCTTCCATGGCAATCATAAAAGCTAAGTCATATTGGGTATCTTTAATGCTCATATCGGATATGGCCTTTTCTTGAATGCAAATATATATTTAAGTAAGTTACTTTTGACTAGGGTGTAACTTGTGAAACATCGTTTATTTGCTCTAATTTTATCATATTTGGGCTAAAATCTTGGAATAAATTGCGCTTAAGATCATAAACTCCCTATTTACTCTTACCTTGGCATGTGCTAAGTTATATAAGTGAGTCTCTTGCTGACAAATAATTTATAAGAGTTATTTATCCAACTAAGAGGGCTCTTTTAATTTAGATTGTACTAATCTTTAATAGACGGTACTAATCTTTAGTACCTACGATAGTAATGCTTTTTTTGGCATTACTATCGTAGAATTTTATTTACTTATTGTTTATTTGCTTGTTTTTGATGGAGAGAAAAATGCCAATTTTAAGATCAGCGACTAGTACGCAAGGTCGCAATATGGCTGGGGCACGTGCTTTATGGCGTGCAACAGGAATGACAGACAATGATTTTGGTAAACCTATTATTGCCGTTGTAAACTCATTTGTCGAATTTGTACTAGGTCATGTCCATTTACGTGAAGTAGGGAAATTAATTGCAGATCACATAAATAAATCTGGACGTACTGTTGCTAAAGAATTTAATACTATTGCCGTAGATGATGGCATTGCGATGGGACATGAAGGAATGTTATATTCTTTACCCTCGCGAGATTTGATTGCTGATTCAGTAGAATATATGATTAATGCCCATTGTGTCGATGCCATGGTATGTATCTCTAACTGCGATAAGATAACTCCAGGCATGCTTATGGCTGCCATGCGTTTAAATATCCCTACTATTTTTGTTTCAGGTGGTCCAATGGAAGCCGGCAAAACTAAGTTCTCGGATAAAATTATTCGTGTAGACTTAGTTGATGCCATGATCCAAGCGGCTAATCCTACTTGTAACGATCAAGAAATTGCTGCCATTGAAAAATCAGCTTGTCCAACTTGTAGCTCATGCTCGGGGATGTTTACAGCTAACTCGATGAACTGTTTAACAGAAGCTTTAGGTTTAAGTTTACCAGGTAATGGTACTTGTTTAGCTACTCACGTAGAACGTAAAAATCTGTTCTTGCAATCAGCCGAGCGTATTATTGACTTATGTGAACAATACTACTTCCAAGATGATGAGCGAGTATTACCACGTAATATTGCTTCGTTTAAAGCTTTTACTAATGCCATGTGTGTCGATATTGCTATGGGAGGCTCTTCAAACACCGTTCTCCACTTACTCGCTGCTGCACAAGAGGCCGAAGTCGACTTTACCATGGAACATATCGACGCTTTAAGCCGTAAAGTTCCATATCTTGCTAAACTTGCTCCTAATACTAATCAGTACCATATCGAAGATGTTCATCGCGCTGGTGGAATTATGGCGATTATGGGAGAACTTGCTCGTGCAAATCTTTTACACTTAGATACTTTCTCGGTTCTAGGCATGCCTCTAGAGCAACAATTAGCAACCTATGATGTAATGCAAAATAATGATCCAGCCCTTCATCACTTCTTTAAAGCTGGTCCGGCAGGTATTCGCACCACTAAAGCCTACAATCAAGATTGTCGTTGGGATAATCTAGATCTAGATCGTGCTAAAGGCTGTATTCGTGATATCGAGCATTGTATTTTCCCAGATGGAGGTTTAGCAGTATTATCTGGTAATCTTGCACCAAATGGCTGTATTGTTAAAACTGCTGGAGTGGATGAAAGTATTTTTACTTTTACCGGTAAAGCTATTGTCTTTGAAAGTCAAGAACAAGCAGTAGAAGGTATTCTTGGCGGTAAAGAGCAAGCTGGACATGTAGTCGTAATTCGTTACGAAGGTCCTAAAGGTGGACCTGGTATGCAAGAAATGCTTTATCCTACCTCTTATTTAAAATCCATGGGGTTAGGTAAGGCTTGTGCTTTAATTACCGATGGGCGCTTCTCTGGTGGTACATCTGGTTTATCAATTGGACATATTTCTCCCGAGGCAGCTTCAGGAGGCAATATCGCCTTAGTCGAAAACGATGACCTAATCACGATTGATATCCCTAAACGTAGTATTCATTTAAATATTAGCCAAGAAGAACTTGCTGCACGTCGTCAGGCTATGCTTGCACGGAATGAGAAAGCATGGCAACCGTTAAACCGTCAACGCCAAGTGAGTACGGCTCTGAAGATTTATGTGCATTTTGCAACTTCAGCTGATAAAGGAGCCGTGCGCGATAAAAGTAAACTAGCTTAAGCTCAAGTTTAAAATCGACTTAAACTAAGCTTAGACTAAAATAATAATTAAACTAATATTGTAATACAGCTCATACAGTAAAAATAACTTACTCCAAAGTACATAAACCGTCTTTTATTAAAATATAAATTACTTAAGCCTCACTATAATGCTAGTGAGGCTTTGATTATTCTAGTCGCTTAAGATTTTTAGGCTATAATAAAGCAAACTTTTTCTCTTATTTTTGTTTACTTTATGAACCAGATGTTTCGTTTTTTACGTTTTATATCTCTTCCTTTAATTTTCTTCTTTTTACATTTAAATCTTAGTCCCCTACAAGCACACCCCCACGCTTGGACAAGATTAAAACTGGTGGTAGTTAATGAACCACCTGCAAATTTAAAACTCAATTCACGTGACTATGGGGATAAAGTAGTTTACCCTACGTTTAAATTGCAAGCTAACCATACAGCCATTTATGGTCTGCTCTTTACTATGGAGCTAGATAATATTTCTTCGGCACCTGTATTAGCGGATGTGAAAAAAGGTACAGATTTATTCTGGGCTGAAATTGCTACTAGCATTGAAGATAACAAATTCTTTACAATCGCTAAACTAAATGGTTTATCTAAGCAAGCTAAAAATCTTGAGTTTGCGCATGCAATTAGTATGGTAGATATTAAAATCAATAAACAAAATCGGGTCGAAGTGATTTATTTTGCACCATTTAAAAATGCAGTGATCTTAAGCGATAAAGACTATATTATGTTACAAACCTATGATCCGTCATATTATATTGATATGTCTTACGTTAATCACAAATCTATAACTTTTTCTAATCCTAAAACAATTCCTCAATGTTCAGCAGGGTTAGAATTAGCTTCTCCAAACGCAGCTATGGTGGATTACGCCAATTCCTTACCACCAGATGCTAGTCCTAATGACCCTAACATTGGACAATATTTTACCCAAACGGTGTATGTAGGTTGTCCATATACTCCATAACAACATGCAAAAATATATCTATGCCATTATTGCTATAGTAGTAATTTTATTTATTACGTTCTTTGGTTTTAATGCTATTTATTTTCGGATTGTTAATGTTCTTAGTAACTTTAACAATACTTTAGCTAACTTTTTAATGCAAGCCAAGAACAATCCTCATGCAGGTTTTATTCTCATGGGAATTAGTTTTCTCTACGGTGTATTACATGCTGTAGGACCAGGACATGGTAAATTTGTCTTAAGTTCTTATTCACTTGCAACTAATCCAAAGTTTTGGAAACTGGCTAGTCTTGGCTTTACTATTTCACTGTTACAAGGGGTAACAGCGGTAGTTATTGGTTCAGTAGTTTTATACTTATTTACGAGTTCTTCGGCTTATGTTTTTGCCATTAATGATCATTTAGGGCTAATTAGTGGCTTGATGTTAAGTACCTTAGCTATATTTTGGTTAGTGCGTAGTCTTATACGTTTAGTGAAGATTTATCGTTTAAGTAAGCAACATGCCACTACAGCAGCCAATACAGCTACAAACTCAACGACAAATAATACCCCAACCAAGAACACAACAAGTACCAGTTGTAATCATAGCCAATGCTCACATGAACATAGTCATGAACATAGTTATGCAGAGCATAAAGCTCATCATTGTTGCTCGCACCAGCATGAGGAGCATAAAGAGCATCATTGCTGTTCGCATCATCATGACGAACCTAAAGAGCATCATTGCAGCTCACTCCAGCATGATGAGCATAAAACTCATGAAGCATGCTCTTGTCCTGAACATAAGCATGACTCGCATACTTCAGCACATACACAACAAGATGGGAAGCAAGGTGAACACCATCATGAGCATGGTCAATCTTGTTCGTGTCATAACCATATAAACTGGGACGAATTTAACAAACTTGATAATTTACGTGATCGTATTCTTATGTCACTGTCAATTATTCTCCGTCCTTGTTCTGGAGCTTTAGCTATATTAGTTTTAGGTTATGCTCTTGATTTATGGTGGTGGGGTGTAGCTTCAGCTATGACTATGGCAGTGGGGACTGGTATTGGTTTAATTTTTACGGTTGAGATTGTAAATATTATTAAACGTTTAGGCTTTAATCGCTTTGCTGGTAAACCTAGCGCTGGTAATTCTATGTTTGTGCAAGGGGTTGTAGCGGCTATTTCTTTAGCGCTATTAATAGTAGCTGGACATACGGCATATACAAGTTATCAATCACAAGATAATTTACGTATTTATACCCGTGCGCAAAACAAACCTCTTTTACAACAAAATAATTCAAGTCCTAAAACCTTACCGCCTACTCCTAAAGATTAATCAATAAAAAGATCGAGTTTTTAAACTCGAGCTTTTTATTGATATTAAGAATGTAGTAAGATCTATTCTACTTTTATAAACCTGAGTTATCACCAGTGTAGATAGTATAAACTACACGAATTAGTAGAGCTAAAGCAATAAAGAAAATAATTGCTCCAGAACCGATTTCGATCTTACATCTAAATGATGGAATTGCAAAACGACGTGATAAGAAGTTTACTGCCGTTGCTAAAAAAGTCCACCACATAATCCCTAAAGCTACGTGTACCACACTTAGAATTAGAAATTGCGTTGTTTCTGAAAAACTAGAATCAGTACGTAAAAATTGCGATACCGAACTAAATAAGAAAATTAGAGCTTTAGGATTAAGAATATTTACGAAAAAGCCACGTTTAAAACATGCCATATTCGAAATTTCTTCGTTTTTATCTAATTTATAATAGTCAGCATCTGGAGTTTCAGCTGCTAATTGCGCCGCTTTACTTGCAGCTTTAATTTTACGTAATTCACCAATTGAACCAGCAATAATTTTTACTGCAAGGTAAATTAAGAATGCCGCACCTAAAGCTTGAATCCCTTTAAAGAGTAAAGGGTAATTTTTAAAGAGAGTTACTGCACCAATATAAGTTAAAAATAGGTGACAGCAAATCCCTAATTGAATACCTAAGCCCCCAAAAATCCCATAACGACGTTCTTTTAATGAAACCGACGTAATATATACAAAGTCCGGACCTGGTAAAGCTAATGCTACTATGGATATCACTATCCAAGCAATTAATAATTCATAACTCATAACACCATCCTAGATCTAACATTAGCTTAAAACACTAAAGAAACGAGTAATCCTAAACCAATAATGCCCAGACAGAAGCCGCCAATTTTTTCAAGGCGCACTCTGAACATAGCCGAAGCAAACTTATTAGCTAGATAACTAACTAAAAATGCTAAACAAATCCAATGAATAATCCCAAGGACTAAATTCACCAAACATAAAATAAATTCTTGATAGCCGACATTATTTAAACTGGTATCCACAAATTGCGGTAATACAGTCGCCATAAAGATAAAGCATTTAGGATTAAAAATATTACAAAGAAAACCTGTACGATAAGCTTGCCAGCCATTCATACTTGCTGAAGCTTCAATTTGTAAATCTTTATCTAAGGCTTTTAAATCTTTACCCTCGGCCTGTGCTTGGGCATAGAGGATTTTAATTTCTCGTTCACGTTTAAATACCGAAACTAAAATCTTATAAGCTAAATAAAGTAAATATAACGAACCTATAACTTGAATTGCTTTAAAGGCTGTCATATTGTAATTAGCAATGGTTATAGTACCAAAACAAGCAATCAGCGATTGACAGATTACCCCAGTCTGTAAGCCTAAAGCACACAAAATCCCTAGATGACGTGAGCGTAAACTTACGGAAGTGATACAGAAGAAGTCAGCTCCTGGCATAGCATTACCTACTATAACCAATAGCATCCAGCCAACTAATAAATCATAAGCCATACATTATCCAAACAAACAATAAAAACGCACCAAAGTGCGTTTAAATTGTTAATAAATTGTTATAAATTAGCAGTGTAGACTAAATCTAATATTACTTAATTCAAGTAGCTAATTGCTTTAGGCAAGTAAAACCAGTACTTTAAGTTCTAATGCAAGTTTAAGCTTGTACAGTTTTAGACGCTTTTTTGCTTTTTTGATTAAGCTCTTGTAAAGCGTTTTTTACTTGTTCACTTGAAATTTGTAATAGTTGTAAAAGCTCACGATAACTTTGAGTTACACGTGAATTCGGAATACGAATTTGTTTACTAAATACTGAGGCATGCCCTTCAATTTGTCCGGTTAAGCTAATAGCACGGGCTAAAAGATTGGCTTTATCCCCAGCTGGTAAATCTTTACAACAATCAGTAATGATCTGTAAGGCTAATTCTTTATCGTTAAAACAACGTTTTAAAGCACTAAGGTTATCGGTTAGTACTTTTTGAGGTAAATCGTAAGTATGAGTGATCGCGGTATGATAAATTTCTAGGAAACTAGCATCTAAAAACTCACGATCTGCTAATTGACTTGCCATAGTATAGATAGCTTGCATTTGCGAACCTTTAAAGTCATCACGACCGGTACGCACGCGGAAAACATATAAGCTAATAACACCTACTACTATGAGCACAATTATAGCAATGCTAATTTGCGTAATCATAATTGGTATTTTATTCTCCTAAAATCCTCTAAACTCTTAGAGGTACTTGTCGTCTACGGAGCTCTAGCCTAACGACAAACTAGGTTATATTATACCAGCTTTTAACCTCAATGTAATAGCTAGCTGCGACATAATTATGTTTTTATTGTCTATGTTTTTTATACATTTACAGGCATATTTAGTAACAGACAACTCTAGCTTTTTTAAGTAAAACTTTAATCCTTTTCAACGCACTTATCGAAGTAATATCTAAAATTGCTATTTAGAAAAATTGAGATTTACAATCCCTAGAAACGTTAATCTAGGGATTATAAATCTCTAGTTGTATCCAACTAATCAACTCATTTTGTAATAGTTGCTTTAGTCCAGCTTATTATTTAAGCGTTATGCAAACAACTATAGAAAAATAAATTATTTAAATACTTGCTTGAGTACCTGCTTAATACTGCTTAAGTAATACTTGAGTACTGCTTAACTATGCTTGGTAATCAAGTAAGAATTTGCTTAAAGTCAGTAAACCTTTACCCGTTGCCCCTACGGCAAACTCATTACCACCGCGGCGGTTAAACGTACTTGAAGCATCAATATGTAACCAACCTTGTTTGTAATCAGTAACAAAGTAACTTAAGAATGCAGCAGCAGTTGAAGCACCAGCACTTTGCATTACTGAACCTGTGTTACTAATAGTTGCTGTTGGTGAGCTTATTTGTTTACGGTGGAATTCAGCTAATGGTAAACGCCAGAATAATTCTTTAGTTTCATCTGCTGCAGCAAGCACTTGATTTACTAAAGCATCATCAAAACTTAATAAGCTATGATAATCCGTACCCACTGCTACTTTAGCAGCACCTGTTAATGTTGCTGCGTCTAAGATCACAGCCGGACGTTCACCGTTATTAGCAACTGAAGCTAATTGTAAAGCATCTGCTAATACTAAACGACCTTCTGCGTCTGTATTATCAACACTTACAGTTACGCCATTTGGATAACGAATAATGTCACCTAAACGGAAAGCATTTGAGCCCACCATGTTTTCAGCGCAACTAATAAATAGTTTAGTACGTTTATCAAGACCTGAAGCAATAGCTAAAGCTAAGGTTGTAGTCATTAAAGCCGCACCACCCATATCCGAACGCATGGTTGACATACCATCGCTTGGTTTTAATGAGTAACCACCTGTATCAAAGGTAATACCTTTACCTACAAGAGCAAAAGTTACTGGAGCATCTGCTTTACCTGTAGGGTTAAAGTCAACTTCAAGTAAGCATGGTTTATTTTGTGAACCACGACCTACTGTATGCACCCCTACGTAGCCTTTTTCTAATAATTGATCAAACTTAGTTAAAGTAAAGGTTAAAGCTTGCTCTTTACCTACCGCTTGCGCTGAAGCTAAGATACGTTCTTGCGCTTTAGCTGCTAAAGCTTCTGGAGTTAAAGTTTCAGCAGGTTCGTTTACTAAGTTACGTAAGAAAGTTAAGTGACTGTCTACGCGCTCAAAATCTTCTTTTACCGCAGCTGGGATCGTAAAGGTTTTCTTAGCTTGTAAATCAAAGTTTGGTTCATAGAAACCTTGCGCAAAAGCCGTACAAGCACGTAAACACATTTTTTCGTCTAACTCAAACTCACTAAATGGAGAAGTACGACAAGTACGACCTAGTTTACGAAACAGTTCTATACGTTCTTCAACTGAAATTTTTTCCGGCTGTCCTGCAGCATTTTCTTTAAGTACATAAACGTTATAGCTTTGTTCTTGTTCGTTTAGCACTAAAATTGGGTTTTGTCCTTTAGCATATTCTGGTACTAAAGACGGAATAACATTAATTTTAACCATTTTTTAAATCCTTAAGAGCATAAACTTTCACTGCTAAAAGTGAGGTTTAAGAAATAAAAAATTCTGTGTCTTTTTTATTGTACTCCTTTTTCTACGGATTGTCATTAACTAATCCATAATTTTTACATAACAAAGAACCCAGAGACTTCTCTCTGGGTTCTAAGTAATTAATTATAAATTAATTATTGACCTTTAACCGCTTTACGACCATAGAATGGAGCTTTAGCTTCACCTAATTGTTCTTCGATACGGATTAATTGGTTGTATTTAGCAACACGGTCAGAACGGCTCATTGAACCAGTTTTGATTTGACCTGCTGCTGTACCAACTGCTAAGTCAGCAATTGTAGCATCTTCAGTTTCACCAGAACGGTGTGAAATAACTGCTGTGTAACCAGCGTCTTTAGCCATTTTAATTGCAGCTAAAGTTTCAGTTAATGAACCGATTTGGTTGAATTTGATTAAGATTGAGTTAGCAATACCTTTTTCGATACCCTCTTTAAGGATACGAGTGTTAGTTACGAATAAATCGTCACCAACTAATTGGATTTTACCACCTAATTCGTTAGTTTGGTATTTCCAACCGTCCCAATCTGATTCATCTTGACCATCTTCGATAGAGATGATTGGGTATTTAGTTGCTAATTCTTCTAAGTATTTAGTAAATTCGTGAGAAGTAAATGTTTTACCTTCACCTTTTAATTCGTAGTTACCAGTTTCTTTGTTGAAGAACTCTGAAGAAGCACAGTCCATAGCTAAAGTGATGTCTTTACCTAAAACATAACCTGCTTTTTCTACAGCTTCTTTAATGCACTCTAAAGCTTCAGCGTTTGAACCTAAGTTAGGAGCAAAACCACCTTCGTCACCTACAGCAGTATTTAAACCTTTTGATTTTAATACTTTAGCTAGGTTGTGGAACACTTCAGAACCCATACGGATAGCTTCTTTGATGTTTTTCGCACCAACTGGTTGAATCATGAATTCTTGGATATCAACGTTGTTATCAGCGTGCTCACCACCGTTGATGATGTTCATCATTGGTAATGGCATTGAGTAAACACCTGGAGTACCATTTAACTCAGCAATGTGAGCGTATAAAGGTTGTTTTTTGCTTGCTGCAGCAGCTTTAGCGTTTGCTAAAGATACAGCTAGAATAGCGTTAGCACCTAAGTTAGTTTTGAAATCAGTGCCATCTAAGTCTAACATTTTTTGGTCAACTTCAGCTTGGTTTAAAGCATCTAAACCTAATAATGCTGGAGCGATTACATCATTGACATTGGCAACAGCTTTTAATACACCTTTACCTAAAAAGCGTGCTTTGTCACCATCACGTAATTCTAGAGCTTCACGAGAACCTGTAGAAGCACCTGATGGAGCAGCTGCTAAACCAACAGAACCGTCAGCTAAGTGTACTTCAGCTTCAACTGTTGGGTTACCACGTGAGTCGATAATTTCTCTACCAATGATTTTTACAATTTTAGAAGACATAATTAAACCTTTATATTTAATTTAACTTAACCTATTCCCAGTACAAAGAAAAAGTTTGCTAAATTGTCTACTCCTAATGTAGACCCACCTGAGAATAAGCTTCAGCGGTTGATTAATTTCGCATATTATAACCTATCCCACGTCTTAGTGGTAAAAAATAACATGCGATTAACATTAAACACTTACTTTTATTTATGGTTATTTGCCGTTGTATTTTACTGTATAGACTGCAAAATAGAAACTTTTTAGTGTAAAGAAGTGTAAGATCTAATTTATGAAATTAAAAATTTTAACTAAGGTTTTACCACGCTTGTAAATAACCATATACCTAACTAGGTTTATCCCTAAAACTCGTAAGGTTTACAAAATCTTGTACACTTATTAACTTTAGAATTTTAATTAACTTTAAAGCCGTTTTAATAGGAAGATTTGGCTCTTAATGACGCTCTAGTCCAGTAAAATTATACTCTTAGAAAAGATTAGCTTCAGTTGTCTAAACTAGGTAGAGAAGGCTGTCTAAAAAAATATTATGGAGATTTATTTAGCTATAGTTGGTGATTATTGATTAATAGCTAAGGCTTAATAGTTAGCAATAAGTAGTTTGAGGTTTGTAATTAGCGACTTTAAACAGTATTATCAGTGAGCCTTGTTTCTATATGCCTTATCTTTTTGTATCCTAGATTACTTTATCCGGACTTAATATTTTTAAGAAACAAATTAGAATATAAGATAGTTTTAACTTCAGTCTTTATCTTGATTTAGACTGTACTTGAGATACACCGTATCTAAAAAATGATAAAAGCTACGTAGTCTATTTCTATCGCTTATTCTTATTCAATTTTTATCGCTTATTCTTCTAACACTTAACCGAGATTACCGAGAGTAACTAATCATGCATGCATAACAACTTATTACCCCTATCCTCTTAGATACCCCTACTAAAGCAAGCTCAACGGACAAAATTAAATTCGTAAAATCTTTTTAGACAATCTATAGTAAAGTCATTACTAGATCTTTGCTGGTACTGATATTTATTGGACTAATTCTTGCTTAAATCTAGCCAAATCAGCCTTAAGCAAGAGTATTATTTGTGAAATATGTCTCAATAGACTTTAACTTTTATGCTTTTTATGTGATCTTAAGCTAAAGCAATAAAAGATTTCACAAATATTTACATAAAATTTAACAATTTTATAAAATTCACACAAGTTTCACAAATACCTTGTTACATTTAAAGAACTTTTAGTAGTGCATAAACGCAAAAAGAGAGCCGTTTCGGGCTCTCCTTTTAAAGGGTAAATTATTTACCACTTGCTTTTTGGTTATGATATTCAATACCAGCACGGATAAAGTCAATAAATAATGGTTGACCTTCACGTGGCGTAGAAGTAAATTCTGGGTGGCATTGACAAGCAATAAACCATGGGTGATCTTTTAATTCGATCGCTTCTACTAAACCGTGGTGTTCTGAAGTACCTGAAATCACCATACCATGCTCTTCTAAAGCTGGGATGTATTTAGAGTTTACTTCATAACGGTGACGGTGACGCTCTACCATGTTACCATTGTAAAGATCGTAGATGTGTGTACCTTTTTTCAGATCAATACGGTTAGCACCTAAACGCATAGTACCACCTAGTTGTTCTAGAGTACCAGTTTTAAGTACATCAACACCCCATTCAGAAATTAAACCGATTACTGGGTTAGTTGTATTGCTATCAAACTCTGTAGAGTTAGCATCTGTGTAACCACAAACATGGCGTGCAAATTCAATTACTGCTACTTGCATACCTAAGCAAATACCAAAGTAAGGAATTTTGTGTTCACGTGCATATTGAGCAGCAAGGATTTTACCTTCAACTCCACGGTTACCGAAACCACCTGGAACTAAGATACAGTCGTAACCAGCTAACATTTCGTCAGCGCCACGTGCAGCTACAGTTTCAGAATCTACGTAATGAATTTTTACTTTCGCGCGGTTAAATAAACCAGCATGTTTTAAAGCTTCGTTTACTGATTTGTAAGCATCCGGAAGTTCTACATATTTACCTACTAAAGCTACATCCACTTCGTAAATTGGATTAGCTTCTTTGTAAATAACTTCTTCCCACTCACGTAAATCAGGAGCTGGAACATTTAAACCAAAGCGTTTAACTAATAGCTCATCTAAACCTTGGCTTGATAATAAAGCAGGAATTTTATAGATTGAATCAACATCTTTCATGCTGATAACTGCTTTTTCATCAACGTTACAGAAAAGAGCAATTTTATTGCGTTCATGCACTGGTAAAGCTACAGTTGAACGACAAATTAAGATATCTGGTTGAATACCAATACTTAATAATTCTTTTACTGAGTGTTGGGTTGGTTTAGTTTTCACTTCACCAGCTGTTGGTAAATATGGAGCTAATGATAAGTGAATAAACGCAGTGTTTTGACGACCAACTCGGAATGATAGTTGACGTAATGCTTCTAAGAAAGGTAATGACTCGATATCACCTACAGTACCACCTACTTCTACGATAGCTACTTGGTGACCTTTAGCTGCTGCAATTACTTTCTCTTGAATTTCATTAGTAATATGCGGGATTACTTGAATAGTGTGACCTAAATAATCACCACGGCGTTCTTTACGTAAAACGTCAGAGTAAACTCTACCAGTAGTAAAGTTGTTTAACTTTGACATTTTGGTGCGAATGAATCTCTCATAGTGCCCTAAATCTAGGTCAGTTTCAGCACCGTCTTCGGTTACGAAAACTTCACCGTGTTGAATTGGACTCATTGTACCTGGATCGATATTAATATAAGGATCCATTTTTAACATGGTCACGTCTACACCACGAGATTCTAGTAATGCCGCAATTGATGCAGCGGCAACGCCTTTACCTAGTGACGAAACTACACCACCTGTAATAAAGATATATTTGGTTTCTGTATTTGAGGACATACTTCAATTATCCGAATTCTTTTATATGGTGAAAAAAAAATTATATTACGCTCTTTAAGCTGGCGCCGCGTTGCCTAACACTGCTGCTTAAAAAGAAGTAATCATAAATAATTTTCCCAAGCTAGATAACCTTTGATCCAGCATTTTAACAATACACTATTATATCATTACCTCATAACTAACGCAGACTTTTATTAAGTCATTGTTTAGTCTGCAAGTCAGTTATTTTTTCTTCATCGTGGCAGTAGAAATTTATAAATTTAAAGCTATATTAACAAGTGTCTCTATGCAGAAATTGCTAAGCTCTTAAAAACCCATAGAATAAAAACTCGACAAAACACTATCTTATATAAGTAAACGTTGGTAAATTTTCGTTTTATGACCTTGTAAATTGTTACTTTTAAACAGTCCGATTTACTGTCGAAACAATTCACTTACTACACCCTATACTCGATAAAATTGTGAGATGACGATCTTTACCCCTAAAAGGATTAGAATGCCGTATAATATAGAGGTTAAAATTGATTAAACTGTTTTAAGTATGCAACTTTTATCTTAAACCTTTGTCTAAGCTAAAGTTGCTAGGATTATTGTTTGTTAGAGTTTAGATTAAATTTTTGTGTAGACTTTTGTGTAGACTTTTGGTATTAGTTATAGTTTTAACTCTAATCAGATACTTTAAAGTTTGCAACAGACAACCATATAAAAGCAGCTTGGATTAATAATAAAAATAACAAGATTTGCTAAATCCAATAGTCTTTAGCTAACTCTCTTTTAGCTTTAATTTATCTTAAACTCTAGGTAAGTGACTTAAGACTAAGTTCTTTACCTAGCTCTTAAGTAGCTATGTTTGTAGTTAAAGTATTAGCTTTAACAATCTCTTTTTAGCTATCTTTTTATTTCTTTAAACGCCGGTATAAGGATCACTTATATCTCTATCTTCACTTATTTTTGATTTTGGAGGAGTAGGCTCTCTGGCTATTGCCTACTATACTTTACATGAAATTTTTAAAGCGTTGGAGTTTACACCGTTTTCCATGGTTTTTAGTGTTTTTTATTGGTGCAGGAACTAATGCCTACGCCTATATCATTCAAACCTACTTCCATGAAATGCCTTGTTATTACTGCGTAATAGATCGCTTTTACCTCTACATTGTGGCTTTAGGTGGTATTATCGGCATGATTAATCCGCGTAATTTATTTTTACGCTTAGTTGCTTGTTTAGCCTTTGTCTATGGTTCATTAATGGGTACTTACTATTCGTACTTACACTTAAATTTAATTGCTAAATTTAAACAAAACCCATTTACTTTAGACTCATGCCCGTTAGTATTCGATCACTTCTACGGTTTACCACAAAAATACTTCCCTAATATTTTTACTCCAATCGGTAACTGTAATGCAGGTGGTCCAAGTTATATGGGTCTAAACCTTGTTGAGTGGACTGCTGTTCTTTTTGTAACTCTAGCAGTTATTGCAATTTTAGTGTTAGTTTCACAAGTGCGCAGCATTCAACCAAAACGTCTAACTACAACTAAACCTTTTAGTATGAGATAATAGTCAACAGCACGAGATAATCGTGCTGTTTTGCGTAAACTAAAAGCAAAATTTCTTATAATAATTCGTATACTAATTTTGTACGAACTATAGAGAACTTATAGCGAAATAATTGTTTCACCCTCTCGATCTAACCATATGGCAGAAATTAAGTTAATCGTCGGATTAAACAATCCGGGTAATGAATATAAAGAAACTCGCCACAATGCGGGTAAATGGGTTATCGATGCCCTTTTAGATCGTTTTAATGGTCAATTAAAAACTGATAAAAAATTCTTTGCCGACGTCGGTGAAATTATGATTTATAATCATCGCGTACGCATTATTTGCCCAAATACTTACATGAATGCTTCAGGTAAAGCCGTAGAGCCATTTATGAATTTCTATAACATCATTCCAGAAGAAGTGTTAGTTATTCATGATGAGATGGCACTTGAGCCAGGTGAAGTGCGTTTTAAATTTGGTGGCGGTCATGCAGGTCATAATGGTTTACGTGATATCCATCGTTTTGCAGGTGATAAATACTGGCGCTTACGAGTAGGTATTGGTCATCCAGGCGATAAAAATAAAGTATCTGGTTATGTACTAGGTAAGCCATCTGCTGAACAACGACCTTTATTAGCGCAAGCGGTTGAGAAAGCTGCACGTGGTATCGAAGATGCCTTTTCACAAGGTCTTGATAAAACTATGAATACTTTTAATCAAAAAGGTAAATAATTATTAGCTTTATCATTGTTAATTTAATAATTCCTAAAGTTAACAATTTATAAAGCTAATACTTAGCAAGACTAGTAATTACAAACACTTATTTAATACGTAATCACTTAATACGTAACTAAAGTGTTCTTAACTTCTTTACCTTAGCTGCTGGGTAAATCAGCAGAGAAATGAAATACTTGCTATAATACAGCAGCAAAGATTTTTTTAGAGGATCATCCTAAGCTCATTGCCAGATGATCCTTTCATTTTGAACAAATAAGGATTTTCCCCATGGGTTTTAGATGTGGTATTGTTGGTCTACCAAACGTTGGTAAATCAACCCTCTTCAATGCTCTAACAAAAGCAGGCATTCAAGCCGAAAACTATCCATTCTGTACAATCGAACCTAACACTGGTATCGTTCCTATGCCAGATCCACGTTTATATGTTTTACAAGATATTGTAAAAACTGAACGTGTAATTCCAACTACTATGGAGTTCGTGGATATTGCTGGTCTAGTTGCCGGTGCTTCAAAAGGTGAAGGTTTAGGTAATAAATTCTTAGCTAACATCCGTGAAACAGAAGCTATCGGTCACGTAGTACGTTGCTTTGAAAATGATGATATTATTCACGTTAATGGTCGTATCGATCCTCTAGATGATATTGAAACTATTAACACTGAATTAGTATTAGCAGACTTAGAAGTTTGTGAACGTGCACAACAACGTCTAATTAAACGTGCTAAAGGTAACGATAAAGATGCTAAAGCAGAATTAGAAGTTATCGATAAATGTGCTGCAGCTCTAGCTGAAGGTACTTCTTTACGTGCAATCGGTTTAAGTGAAGATGAGAAAAAACTTATTAAAAGTTACAGCTTCTTAACTTTAAAACCTGTGATGTACATTGCGAATGTAAATGAATCTGGTTTTACAGATAACCCTTACTTAGAAAAAGTAGAAGCTTTAGCTGCTAAAGAAGGCTCAGTTGTTGTACCTATTTGTGCTGCTATTGAAGCTGAAATCGCACAATTAGACGAAGAAGAAAAAGCAGCATTCTTAGCTGATTTAGGTTTAGAAGAATCTGGTCTAGATCGTGTAATTCGTGCTGGTTATAAACTATTACAATTGCAAACTTACTTCACAGCTGGAGTTAAAGAAGTACGTGCTTGGACTATTCCAGTAGGTGCTACAGCTCCACAAGCTGCAGGTGTAATTCACACTGATTTCGAACGTGGCTTTATCCGTGCTGAAGTTACTGCTTATGATGATTTCGTAGCATGTAATGGTGAGCAAGGTGCAAAAGAAAAAGGTAAACTACGTTTAGAAGGTAAAGAATATATTGTGCAAGACGGTGATGTAATGCACTTTAGATTTAACGTATAATCCTAAAAAAGACGAGGCTTAGCCTCGTCTTTTTGCGTATATATCTAAATTTAAAATCCTAAAATCTCAAAATCCTAAATTCCTAAAATATAAATTTAGTTCACCAACTATTAGACAGCATGAGATCTTTATGCAATGTCTAAACAAAATCTAAATTTAAATCTAGACTCAAATCTAAATTCAAACCTAAAGCTTCGATAAGAGATTTCTGTAAAGTTGTAAGAGGGTGCAGAATTTTTTCATTGTGCGTTACAAAGTATTTGATATCGTCTAATTCTGCAATGATTTCTTCGATTGCTACTTTAATCTTACTGCCACTTTGAGCAATTTTATTTTGCAACATGCTAAGTAGAATTAAAGAGATAAAGAAAACGAACATTCTACCGTTTGCAGTGTCTATATCCTCGGGTTTAATTCTTCTTTGCAGTATATGACTTACATCTTTAAAAGATTTATCAACCATCTCTTTACTGTGATAAAGATTAAGAACTTCTAATGAAGTTAAATCTAGTTCGTTAGTAACTAAACAGAAATATCCTAATTTTGCATATTCTTTTTTGATTGCTTCTAGGTTTCTTTCATACGTATATTGCTGCTTATCACCTGATAAACAATGCACGGTGAAGTATTTGTTTGATTTTACTTGCTGTTTTGCTGTAATGCGACTCTTTATCTCTGCTTCATAAAATTTAATCTCTGAGTCAAAACTAAGCAAAGCTTCTACTCTTTGCATCTCATCAAAATAGGTATGTACTTTACATTTAACCCCATTGATTACTGCTTCTTTAACCATAGCTTTTACTTCAGGAATTCCAGGTAAACAGTGCTCATAACCTAATTTAATTTCAATAGCTTGATCAATAGATGATTTGCCTAAAGAAGTTGCACTTGGAATGAAGCTTATAAAACTATGGTTATGATCGTCGAAAGTTTTAAGATTACCTTCAGAGTAGTTATCTTGATTAATAACAAATTTAGTTCTTCTCTCATTAAAAGCTGAAGTTAACTTTAACATGAAAAAAGAGTCTGTCTCATAATCAACTATTTCTTAATTCCATGAGTAGTGCAAAGTTAATTTTGAGTTGTAGCCATAAACAACTCCGACATTTATTTGTTTCGTAAAGTCGTTCTCCTCGTTATAGCTACGCTCAGTTCCTATCATCTGACTAAGGGTTAATCTTGAGGTTGCATTGTATGCTACAAATTCCTCATCATGCGTACTTTTTTGCCATAGCTCTAGAAACTCATGGATTTTCTCTTCCTTAATATCCCAAACAAAGAAATCTAAAATTCTTCTCTTATCAATAATTAACTCTGGAGCAAGGTAGTGCTTTTGCGCCCACTTTTCATAACCAGATATTGCATTACCTTTGCTTAGGATATAAGTCGCTAATGAGAAAATAAGTGGCGCTGAGTTGTTAAATACTTTACGTAAAATCTTATAAAGATTTGCAGTCATTGCTAGATGTTCTACAGCAAGATGTAATCCTACCGGCTGAGTATATTCAATGCTTTTAATCGGCTGGTTTCGTAGATCATATTCCTTTTCTATATCTGCTTTAGGTTCATTAAATGCAGGCTTGGCATTAACAAACTCAACCTTATCGCCATAGACTTTTACATAGTTCTCATTAGGATGAAAATATTCATCTTTAGGATTCGCAATTTTGCCTATAGTTAATTTCTTAGATTGAGGAATGCCTTTACTATTTCGTTTATAGTCATAGTTATAAATTACATAGTAATACTTATCTTTGTATTTCAGATAGGTAATATTACATGATGGTAACTTAGCTAAGCGATCAAGGTATGCCATAGATTTTCTTATTGTAAACTCGATTTTATTTTAGGAATTTAGGTAGCACTCGGTCTAGATTTTAGTAATTGTTATATTGGGATTTAATAGACATCTTTACATACTCCCACAGAGCTTTTAACTTAAGATCTTAAATCTGAGGTTTTTAAGTATTGTGGGTAAAGATAAACCAATTTTCAGGTTTAGCCTCATCGTGGCTAAATTGCTGCGCCGCTCGTGCAGGATCACCTAAATCGCTATAATCTAAAATATCAACTTGTAAGATCTTGCTTAGATATGCATAGATCGGAGCATATATACGTTGATAAATTAGTTGTGCAGCATTTTCGTTGAAAATAGGTTGCGACAGTATAGCTTCAGGCTCGGCAAGAGCATGGTATAGGGCTTTAAGATGTTGCTGACGTTCTACCGTACTAAATTCAATTAAAGCCTTACGGTTAATAAACTCTTGATCTAAACCTAGATCTCCCCAATAAAGTGGGATACAACCAGCTTCCCAAGCAATAGCTAGGTCTTGTCCAACAATGCTATGGATGTTAAGGCGTTCAGGGCATAAGCAGAAAGTAAAGTTTTCTAAATATGCTACTTGATCACCTGCATATTGTTGCGTTAGGCGTAGATCATTATGATTAAAACGTCCAGCAAAACATACCGGCAAATGTTTAAAAACACCATCTGCCATTAACGAAATGTTTATTAAGTTTAAAACACCTTTAGCAAAGTAAGCTCGATTACTATTTTGTACGCATCCCATAAACTCATTACGTAAAAACGGATTAGCTTGACGTTTAGCTTCAAGCTGATTAATTTTTTCTTGAATTTGTGCAATAGTTGGACAAAAACCAAATAGTCTTACGCACCAACTAGGTAAGCGGAAATAATTTTCTCGTGGAACACGTTCAACATTCTCTGCACCAATCGCTATATCCATGTGGTAACTGCAGTATTCTGCAGCTTCAGAACTAATGGGGCTGCTTACGACACTTACAGGAGAATAACAAATACGTAAAGTATCTCGTTTACTTAAAGGCTCTCTATATTCAGGAATGTCTTGGATATAAAAATCTTTAAACGCTTTAAGGTTCGTAAAACCAAGACTGGCAAATCCTTTACTATACGGAAAATAAATTTCTAGTTTTTTCGGAAAATGCGGAAAAATTTGTTGCACCGTCTGCTGTGCTAGGTCTTTATAAGCAGGCGGTAAATTAAAAAATTTAACTTCTGTCATGGGGCATATAAAAATAAAAGCAACCGATATGGTTGCTTTTATTATATCTAATTTAAGGTTTAAGGCACAATTAACCGAAACTTTAATCTAAGAACTTACATTCGTGCATAGTTAAGCAATTTAAATCAGTTAGATCTTAAGAATCTAAATGATCTAAGTTTGAGCTGTACCCCAAAAATGATACAAACTAATAACATTGGCTAGCAAACTATGCAAACTTGTTCTTGCGTTATTGTTGATTATTTTGTGCTAAACGTAAAAGCATATGACGTACATCATCAGTAATTTCTTGTTGCGAGTATTTAAACCAGTCAACCGTCCACAGACGTTCTACGTTCCAGCCTAAACGTTTTAATACTAAAGTACGTAAGCGATCACGATCACGTGCCGATTTAGCAGCCGCGTAAGTTACACCATCGGTTTCTAGACCTAAGAGGTAACGTTCCCCTTGAGGTAAACGGAAAGCTAAGTCTAGATGATAGTTTGCAACTCCAACATTAGACTCCACTTGATAAGTGTCGCTTAATGCATAACCTAACGAGCGAGTAATGTAATTTGGAGTGCTATCAACTTTATGCGCTGCTGTAGCTTGTGGATTATCAAGAATGCCAGTTTGCGCATATTTTAAGAAAATACGTAAATCATTTACTCCTGAATCCACAGTATCGCTTTTATCTTTTACGTCCTCATAACCAAACGAGCTGTAAATCTCCATCCGTTTTTTACTACGCGTAAATAGAACGTTTAGACGTTTACTACCGCCTGCCATATTTATCGGACCAAATCTTTGTGGCAATAGATTATCACCTAAGTATGCTAAACCTTGGGCATGGTTTTCAAGCATTTTATTCGTAGCCTTAGTTGGACCATATGTACAACTAATGATAATAACATCACGCTCGTCACCTTGTACGTTTTCAAGGTTTTTCACAAATACCGGCTCAACTGTTGTTTCCCATTTTTCATACACCGCTTGGGCTTGAGGATTGGTTGCCAAGAGTTTATTGAACTCACGTTCGATTAAACTTGCTTGACGTTGGTTCATCCCTACAGCCCCTAAGCTTTCGCTTTCATGGGTGATTAAGTGATTAATCATCGCTTGTGCTACGGCTTTAGCCTCGGTTAGGTTACCTGACTTACTGGTAAAGTTACCAGCTACTGGAGTAAATTTAACTCCATAATCAGGATGATGAGCATATGGAGATGGGAAGGCAACTAGCTTACTGCCATAGAATTGTTGGTTCGAGAAAGCAATTAACGACTCATGTTTTGAACGATAGTGCCAACGTAGGACACGGGTCGGGAACATAGTCGTAGCTACATCGAGAATCGATTTAGCACTTTCAGTTACTAACATCTCTTCTGGATTAGCACTTGCTTCTTCGTTGCTGCGTTGGAAGAAGTTGGTTGGTGGTAACTGTTTCGGGTCACCTACAATTACAACTTGTTTGGTACGCGCAATAGCACCTAAAGCATATTCTGGAGTTACTTGCGACGCTTCGTCCATAATCATGACGTCAAAGGCTATTGAACCTGGAGTTAAGAATTGCGCTACCGAAGCCGGCGACATCATAAAACAAGGTTTTAAAGCTTGTAACGAATTACCCGCTCTAAAGATAATGTCACGAATCGAAGCGCGCGAATTTGGATGTTTGGCAATGTAATTAAGCAATGCCATTTCCGTTAATTCGGCCGGACGTTTCGCTTCATTACCAGGCAATGGACGCGTATTCATGTCAATAGCATGAGCTGTACTTTGACGCTGCGCATACATTAATTCTACGTCCGCGCGAATGAATTTTTCAATAATTGCATTGTGGTTAATTGATGAAAAATCACGTAAAATTGGCGAAGTTTCAATCACTTTCCACGCTAAGAAATTAAAGAAAATTTGCGAGAACATATCCGCAAGTTGATGATCTCCTAAGTTAGGCACTTGCTCGGCATAATGAGCAATTTTTCTAATACCTAGACGATCAAGATCTTGGGTTGCATTTAAGTAGTCTAACCATTCAACTAAACCATCAGCACAGTCTAAAGCTAACTGGTTGCGTACAATTAAGTCGATTAAACTATTAGTACTTTGACCAATCCATAACTTTTCTTGTAAATCGGTTAGTTGCACAAACGCCGCAAATGCTTGACGTGCATTCTTAATGCTATTGCTAAGGCTTGCCATCTTATCTTGCGCTTTCACAAACTCGGCAATACCATTAAAGGCAATAAACATATTGAGAATACCGCGCGAAGTAATATTTAACTCAATCGGCGCTAAGATTGCTTGTTTTTGTTGACTACGCGCAGTACGTAATACTTCCTTGAGGCTTAAACCTACTTGTAATTGCGTTTCTAAATCGTCCATTTGTTGACGATTACCAGCAATCGCTTGCATATTCGAAGCTTTTAAGTCTCCTAGTAAGCGAGATAAGCCTAAAAGCTGTTGCGCAATATACCACGTATTTGCAGCCACAAAACCAAGTGGACGCTCTTGGGTTAGACGTTGTTTAACTTCACTTTGTGCCTCTTGATCTACAGCAATTCCATGTAAATCACCTAGACTTAAGTCATAAGAAGCTAATTGTTCAATTACACTTTCAGGTAAATATGGTGACTGATAAGTGTAAGCACTGCTTGAGGCATATTGTGGTTCATGGAATAAAGCTAAGCCATCTTGGAACAGCGTAATTAAATCCGTCGGATTAAAATCAATATTAACTAGTTTAAGAATGGTTTGACAAGCTGGATGTAATTGCTGCGCAATTACGGCTAATTGATTGTAATCAAGAATTGACGAACTTAAGTACGAGTTTACTTCTTGGGCAGCTTGATGCAGACGATTAAAGTCATCGGCAATAATTTGCCCAGTTTCAACTACGCCAAAGAACTCTTCTTCGCTTAGTAAATAAGCAATTACTGGACTTAGTTGTGAGTTATTAAGCTCATTACGACAAAAATCTACAACTTTATTTGTCCATTGACGCAGAATGTCAATGTGTTCAAGTTTAGTCTCTGAACCGTTATATAGTGATCCAAAGAACTCTTTAAACGTACTTGCATGTTGCAGTTGACGTAATTTAGCATAATAAGAATCAATACGCGCCAGAATACGCTCAGTTGTAATATCGTCGTAGCTAATGCCGCGAGTTACTAAACTCAAGCGACGTTTAGCATTCTTATACTCACTACTAAACATGCGCATAATGAAATTAGGCTTATTAATTAAACTTTGACGCATTGCCACAAATTCTTCATATGAAGATAAGTGGGCTAGGTCATAATCCATTTGTAGAGCCGCAATTTCATAGTTTAACTGATTAAGTGATTCTTTAAGCTCCGAGAAATTAGTCTCCATTAACGGACTTAAATAGTTAATGTGACGATATTTCACTAAATTTGGAGGTAATTCACTTAATAGTTGCGCTAGTTTTACTAATTGTGAGTAATTAAGCTCTAACGTCCCAGCTAGTCTTGCGGTTAAACGCGACATAAAGTCATTAGCCGTACGTTGGTTTTCCACATCACGTTTTAAGTAAACTTCGAGTGCGTTGTTTACTTTTTGTAATTGGCTAATTTGTCCTAGATTAGCAATATACTGACTACAAAGCTTAACCTGTTTAGCTAAATAGGCAAACAGTTTACCAATGTGCGGATTGCTTAGAATTTGTTGACGATCACGCAGCGAATAGTGTTTAGTACGTAATTCTGGAATCGAAGTTACTTTACTATAATCTAACTCTTGTTCTTGCTGTGAAGCTGCCATTACTACACATTCTAAGTAGGCATAGTTAAATAAGCCTTGCGATTGCGCCGCATTAAAACTTAAATAGCGCTCTAAGTGCTCTAGATCTGTTTGCAGTTGCGCAAAGGCTGAATCACTTGCTAAAGGATTAGTTAGTAACTCTTGCAGCAACGTAAAATCTAAATACTCACTAATGGCTGCTAGTGGTAATTGTGCAAATTTTTGCGCAAATACATCTAGAGCTAATAAGTCTAAATGCGCTAACTCAAGGTCAGCCGAGCTACTACCACGCGCTAATAAATCACCATTAGGACCAACGACATCATCTTGTGGCACTTGGTGCGTACGTAATAAAGTTTGTAGGAAGTTTTTAATTTCTACTAAACTTTTTTGCCATACAAATAGCGCTTGAGTAATGTCACTACTATTTAAGCTATTTAGTTCTTTAGAACTAATTCCGTACCATAGATGATCACGAATGCGTAAGTTCTCAAGCTCTTGCGCACTTAGTGACATTTGCGTGCTCGAAGCCTTACCACCTAATTTAAAGCTTTGATTTTGCCCTAAATTAATTGCACTTGCAGAGTCATATTGGCTCGTTTGATCAGCACGTTCAAGCAGAGCCATTACTGGGTCCGTATGCTGTTGGGTATTAGCTAAGTAACGTGATTGACGTACTAAAGACTCTTTTAAGCCGGCTATAATGTTGGTGAAACTATCTAACTCGGTAATAATGTTTTGATAGTTAGTTTTAGTGAAAAAGGCAGTAGTTGCTTGTTCGTCTTTAGTAACTTGTTCATCAAATAAACCTAAACCACCATTAGCAAAACTAAACTGTTTATAGTAACCGGCAGCCGCAAGAATCTCTTGTTGCGTAAATCCAGTTTGATTAAACGGTTTATTTATTTCTTGCGCATAGCTATTTAGAGTATTTTTATGTAACTCATATTGCGCAATGGCATTAGGTAAATTTTCAGGATAATTAAACTTATTTAAGGTTTCAATACGTTGAGCAATCGAAGTGAAAACATCTTTTTTACTCGAATGCGTATCATGTAAATCAAGACAGAAGTCACCTAGACCTAAATCTTGTAAACGACGTAATACACCTTCTTGCGCAGCCATTTTCTCGGCAATGAATAAGACTTTTTTGCCTTGCTTCATTAAGGCTGCAATCATGTTCGTAATCGTCTGCGATTTACCAGTACCAGGCGGACCTTCGATTACTAAGTTTTTACCTTGCACTACGTCAATTAATGCCGAGTGCTGTGATGAATCGGCTTCAGCTAGAATTGGATATAAATCATGAATATGCTCGATTTCATCGATGTTATATTCTTGATCGATTTCTCCAACCGCGTATTCTTTATCACCGGTTTTCTCATTGAACAGTTCATTGATTAACGGGTGCTGATCAAGACTGGCATGAACCGGCCATTCTTCAGGATCAAGATCTAAGTACATGCGTTGCTTAGCAAACTGATAGGTTGCTAAGTAAGCTTGTTCATGCAGCGCAAATTCATAATTTTGTTCTGCAAGACTTTGCTGTACACGTTGTACATACTCTAAAAAACTATAACTTGCATCATTTTCCAAACTCGCAAGTTCTTCAGCAATGCTTTGTTCGGTGTACGAAGTAGGCACTTGCAGTTTAAGTTTTTTCTTTTCGAGTAACAGATCTTCTTTACGATTAATTTTAGGGAGGTAAACTTTAAAATCTGTACGTAATTTTTCGGCTAGAGATACGTTTTCGATAATCTCTTCGCCTGTATACACCATACTGTATACAGCATTACCTTTAGTCGCATTACGTTCTTTTAAAGTTACAGGAATTAAGTATAAAGGTGCAAAGCAAGAAGTATTATCTATATCAATATACTCCAGCATGCCTACACTTAAAAAGACAATCCCAGCCCCGATTTCTTTAATCGATTTTTGGTTATTACGACAAAAGTTGTAAACTTGTTTACCTGCTTTTTGTTCCCAGCCTAATACTTGTACGCGTGAATCGTATTTAGCTAAGTTTACATTTGGATTAGCACTTTGCTCTAAACCTAAAGTAACACTATCTAACTGTAAGGCATATTGAGCATAGCTAGCTAAATTAATGCTTTTTTCTAAAGTTTCAGAAATTAAAGCTTTATCATCTTTGCTCGCAAAATAAGCCGCACGAGCTTGCGGATTAGTTAAGAAAAGGGGAATTAGTTGTTCAGGCTTAAGTTCATTCGCAGCAAACTGTTTTTGTAATTGTGCTTGCTCTTGTAGGGCATGAGAAACTTGCTCTTCATCTTCGAGTTCGATTGAATCCCAAGGCATAAAGTCTTCTAGATCATCATCGACTTCACTTAGAGCATAGTTATTATGAGTAACAAGAGAATCACTTTGTTCTTGTTGTGCGAGAAC
Source organism: Psittacicella hinzii (assembly GCF_003585935.1). Classification (GTDB taxonomy): domain Bacteria; phylum Pseudomonadota; class Gammaproteobacteria; order Enterobacterales; family Psittacicellaceae; genus Psittacicella; species Psittacicella hinzii. The sequence goes on along the minus strand of NZ_NRJG01000004.1, from coordinate 3,305 downwards.
TTGCGCTACTACTTGGTGGGTCTTTTCTTTCTGGTCACGTTTATCAGCAACTTGAGCTTTGAGACTAGCAATTAATGATTCATTAAAAGCCGTTGTTTTTTGTTCATTATCAGCTGAAGCTTGAGCTAATACCAGTTTGCCATTTTGTACTTGTACTTGATAACAAGCCACACGTTGGTTATCTGCAAGTAACCAATCTAAATAAGCTTGAAATTGCGCATAAGTTAAACGGGGAAAAAACTGTACTGTGTATTCTTTGGCACCACTAAAACGTTGTACCATTTGATTTAAGCTTTTATCAGCTAAAAGAACAGCGCGACTAGAATGAAAATTTATAAGACGGTTGTTACGCGTAAGGTTTATTAAACGATTACGCACAGTTTCTAAAGAACTAAACTCAAAACGTCCAAAAGAACGTTCGTTAGTTGGTTCTGAAACCTCTACATTTGAATTGGAAAAATTATCCACATTAGTCATAAAGTGCGACACGCAAATAAGTTCAAAAAAGTAATTGTAATTTAAAGCCGCTAAGCTATTTATCTTAATCTTAATATGTATCGGCTTTACTGTCAGAAAGCAAAAAAGTAAAAAGTAATTAAAATGCACTTAAATTTAGTAAAACTTACCTAGAAGTCATAAAAGCTTGGATTTACACACCTAAAACCTACCAACAACCTTCACAAGATTAAGGTTTAGATATTTTATCTTTTATCTATAAGCGTATTTGACAAGTTTATCTGATAAGCATATTTTTCAAGAATATTTGATAAGTTAGCTTATCTCTATGTACGATAACTGCTTAACAAGCTTAAAGCTCTAAAGTAGAGTAAAATAACACGCAAAAGAACTAAATTTAAGGGTTATGGTGACTTATAATTTATCGCTAATCTTACAAGTTTTAAATTTCTGACAAAGCAAAAAAGTACTACTATTTTACCACGCCTAGCAAGAAAAACCGCACAAACTATAAGTTTTAGAATAAAATTCTTAACCTTAAAAACATTTAGTTACTTACTTTTTATTAAGAACTAATTCACCTTAGATCAATTCGAGATTAATCTTGAATCAAACTAAAGCTAACTACTAACAAGTTGAGAAAGTGATAGCTGTACCACAGAGCTCAATCAATGAGTAACTGGTTTAAGGTTCGTAATTAGTTAGACTTGAACTTTTTCCTAAGAGATTTTGTAAAATAGCAACTATTAATCTCTTAGCAAAGAGTATTCATACTCCCTATATTTGTAATATTGAAAGTGCTTTAATACTAATTACAATATTCTCAATACAGAGTCGACTATTTGCTATAAGAGAATCTGAAATACTTTTACCACTTATAACTATAGATTTATTAACAAAAGTTAATGAGCCATAGTTTATTTACCTCTATTTATATGCAACAGGCAACTAATAATCAGCCTAATCAAAGCTCGCAACAGGATCAAGAGTCAATACAATCGGAACAACAAAAAGTACAATCCGCACAAGAAGCAACACTGCCTGAACAAGAAGCAAGACAATCCGAGCAAGTGACAAAAAAGCCAGAGCAAGAAACAAGACAACCTGAACAAGAAATCCCTCAAGCTCGTGGTTTCAATGATCAGCAACAAGAGCAACCTGATTACGATGCGCTAACGCCGCATCAACAAAACTTACAGCAACACTTACCAGCTAAATGGTTACTTATTAGTTTGATGGTAGCTTTTTCTGTAATTCCAGGTCTTGAAAATACTTCCTTTTCTCCGTCAATCGGACAACTGAGTAATGAACTACAAATAAATATTGTTGCCTTGCAAGCTTTTTTCATCTTTGCTATGGGGATCGGACAACTTGTCTGGGGTCCTTTACTCGATAACTGGGGACGCAAACCTGTAACCTTAGTTTGTGCTAGCTTAGGTATTATTGCTAATATCTTTTTTGTCCATGTGCAACCAGGTTGGCAAGTATATTGTTTTAGAATGTGGCAAGGTTTTACCTTTGCAGGATTAGGACTGGTCGCAAGCGTAATTCTTAAAGATATTTATCCTCCTCGTAAATTTATAATTTACAACTCTTGGATAACTTTGTTTTATATGTTTGCTCCAGGTCTTGGTCCATTTTGGGGTGGGATTATTACTTCGTTTTTTGGTTGGAGAGCAATATTTTACAGTTTAACTATAGGTTTAATTGCTGCTTTAAGCATCTATTTACTGAAAGTTCCTGAAACTCTTGCTCAAAAACACAAACTTAACTATAACTTAAGCAATACTTGGCATAACTATTTTACAATTCTAAAGAATCCTCGTGCTATTAGCTTAATTGCTTTTACTGCAGGCTATTCGGTATGTATTTTCTCTTTTCCGGTTATAGTTCCTAGTATCTTAATTAAACAGTACCAAATCTCTCCCTTAGTTGTAGGTACATGCTTTTTAATTCCTATGCTTACAACTATTTTAGGCAATAGGCTAAACGTATACCTAATGCGTCGTCAATGGCAACCTAGACAAGTTTGGCTACATGCTAGTCTTTGCCAAAGTGGCTGTATTATATTCAACATTGTAATTACTTATTTCTTTTTAAGTCCTTACACCATTATTATGTGTTTTGCTATTAGTTACTTCTTTACAGGTATGCTCTTAGCAAATATTACATCGCTATACTTAATGATCTTTCCACAAATGTTAGCAACAGCTAACTCATTATTAACTTTTGCGCGTTTAGTAATACCTGGCTGTTGTGTCTTTAGTACAGCACTATTACCTAACCACAAAGGAGCAAGTGTTATTTATATCGATAGTTTAATTGCTACCATTTGTACTGTAGGAACTTTGATTTATATTTATATTACTCGTCCGTATGTAGCTAAAAGAGCGCAGACTATTACTAGTAAATAAATTAAACTTTAGCACATACAAGTTCCGTTTTAGCTCATACAAGTTACAAAATACACCAAAAATTACACAATTTAAGGCTTAAGAGTAAACCTCTTAAGCCTTTTACAATTTCTTTATAATTTCATCATACTAATATCTAACCTACACTTCAGATTAGCAAATTCCAGATATTAAAAAAGAGCTACCTAAGTAGCTCTGAATACAATCAACAATATCAACTTTAAGGAGTTATTACCATGAAATCAAAACTAAACACTAACACATTTAGTTTCAAAAAAAAATAAGCTATAAGTGAATCACCTATAGCTGAAAACTTGTTTATAGTGGCAGGGGAGGTGAGGGTCGAACTCACAACTTTCGGTTTTGGAGACCGATGCTCTGCCAATTGAACTACTCCCCTAGCAATTCAATGTATTGTAAAAATGGTGGGCGGTA
>NZ_NRJG01000039.1 GCF_003585935.1 Psittacicella hinzii | reverse complement strand
TTGTTTGTTTGTTTGTTTGTCATTATAACATACCTATGTAAGCAACTTCAAGCTATAGAGCTGAAAAACAAGCATTATTTTCCAAAACCATCCTGACATTTCAGAAATTCTGACCTATTACAACAAATAATGCCTAAGTCTTAAACTTAGGATTATCGTGTAATTTATTTCTATAATTTTATATTGCAGTTTGATACAGCCATTATATGTTAAAACGCATGAGAATATCTTTTCTCATGCGTTTTAATTGCCTATTTTTCTCTTGTTTCTACTCTTAGCCTTGCCGAAGATAGATCTAGATTATAATCATCCTATCAAGCCAGCAGCCGAACAATCAAGATGATTAGCCTTCTTTACTTTAGATATTTCTTGTTTGCGTAAGTTTAATCCTACATAACTTAAGTGATGCACCACAAAGACAAGTTTAAGTAACTAAAACAAGTCTAAGTATAAGTATCTAAGACAAGTTAAAGAGTAGATATGTGGATCGGGATTTAAGACAAGTTTAAGCGTAAGTCTTTGAATAGGTATTTAAGACAATTTCTACCCTAGAAATAAACCTAGGTATGCAAGTTAGATCTACGCTGTCGCTCGCTATAAGCCAGCTTCGTCTTTCCCAGATTTAGTACGACTATTGGCTAAGAAGTTACTTAATTTATTCAGGATCGTAAACACACTACGATGTACACTACGATCTCCATTTGCATAGTTTAGAGCTTCATGTTTTAAAGGAGTAATACTTAAAATGCGATAGAGATTAGGTTTAATCATTTTAAAGATCCCTAATTGCGATACATAAGTATGATGTAAGAACGAAAGAAACTCTTGCATTGCAGTGTTGTCTGTAAATCTTTCGCGAGCATAAGCTAAAGCTAGTGCTTCTAAAGATTTAAAGTCACGATTCGCAAACAGTAGATCTAAGCATTGCACATCTTGTAAACCTAAGTTTAAACCTTGTCCAGCTAATGGGCTAACTGTATGTGCTGCATCTCCGAGCAAGAGAACATTATTTTGCCAATAATGTTTCGCGCGTTTACGAGCTAAAGGGAAGCTTACTGCTTGTAACACTTTAAGCTCAGTTCCTACACGATCACTTGGAAATTTTTGTAATACTTGCGTTGTTAGACGTGCTAATGGCATTTGCTGTAAAGCATCAATGGTTTCGATTTGGTCGTACCAACAAAGCACTCCTGTATTTTCACTTTCAGGTAGCCAAGCTTTAGGACCATGCTCGTCTATATACTGCCAAGTATGATGCGCATACTTACTAGTTACTGCAGCATCTGTTTCCACTTGAATAAGCAGACATTTAGTTGGATAGCTATGAGTATCTACACCGATGTTGGCTTGTTGACGCCAATAACTATTTGCGCCATCAGCAGCAAGCACTAGGTTTGTTACTAAGCTTAAACCTGTATTAAAAGTAATATGCCATGCATGTTGACTAGCAAGAGGTTTATATTGCTCTGAAACATTAAACTCTCCAGCTAAGTTTAAACGTTGGGCATTGGTTACTTGAATTTGCGATAAGAAAATAAAATTCTCATATGCCTGACAAGCTTGTAATAAACCTTGCACTAAAGCCGCATTCTCCACCATATATCCCAGTTCTTGAATGTCTACTTCCTGAGCGGTAAAGAAAGTTTCTGGCTGTTGCTCAGCGTATAAACTTAAAGTGTCATAAGCATTTACGCGTAAGGCTTTAATATAGTCCCAAGCACCTAAAGAATCTAAATAAGAGGCATTAACATGATTAACCGCAAAGATCTTTACATCACGTTGTTCAGCTGACCAAGGTGTTAATGCTTGTGGGTCATGTAAAACAACCGTATAACCTTGCTTTAATAAAGCTAAGGCTGTAGCCAGACCTACGCATCCTGCTCCAGCAATGAATACAGCACGAGCCTGTTGCTCTTGCAGTTTAGCTAATGAGCTCTGAGTAGCTGGAGTTAAGTTTAAAGCCTCTAAATCTCCGAGTGCAGTTACTTGTAATGCTGTCTTTGCAGCAGAATTAAAGGTAAAAGCCATAATTACTTCCTAAAACGAACTAGTTCTCACTAGTTACACTCAAAATAAGAATAAATTGTATTTGTTGCAATAAAAAGCTGCATTTAACTCTAAACTCTCCCTCATAGGTTAAAAGTCTAAGTTTAGCTAGCTAATTGCTGGTATAATTTGTCTAGCAAAATTTGCTCAAGCTAGATTTTACATACTCCCACTTCCACTAATGCTAACTATAAAGTTAATTACTAATTAACTAATTAAGTATAAGTTGGTAACTAATTAGATATAAGTTAGTAACTAATTAAATATAAGTTGGATAAGTTTAACCTAGCGAGCTTAAGGTGTCCTCATTATAACAAAATCCACCTAGGTCTCTAGTCTAATCTACAGCACCGGCAACATAAGTAGCTCTATTGTAAAGGCAATGCTGATCGATTTTGATTGCTGACATTGTGCTTACTTTGTGTCTACTTTGTGTCTACTTGATTGCTTATATTGGGCTTACTTGGTTGCTTATATTGAGCTTACTTGGTTGATTTTATCGTTGCTTCCATGGTTGCTTAATTTGTTGCTAATTTCATTGCTACTACAAGGGCAAAAAACGCTAATTGTTGAGCTTGGGAGTAGGCAATAACTTGGAAGTAGGCAATAAGTAACATAAGAGGTTTAATTAGAATTAGGGAATAAATAGCATAAGGGGATCAATTGGTGATTTTGTTTTAAGTATGAGGAATAAAGTTTACCCTTAAGCTTTTGCGTTTTGCTATTAGGAAGAATGTCGCAACCATTCTTCTTCATGAGTTGAGGTATTTCGGTAAGAGCATCTTCGCTTCAGCGCTTTTACAATGCTTAATATTACGCTATGTTGCTAATATCACGCTATGTTGCTAGTTAGATTCTAACTTTATAGCATGGCTATCTCTTGTAGAGCGCGAGCACTATATGCTTGTATCAGCCCTCACTATGTTGATGTAACTTTGTTTTATTATTTTCGATTATTTATGAGCAAAAAACTATACATTAAAACATGGGGCTGCCAAATGAATGAATATGATTCAGGAAAAATGGCAGACCTTTTACAAGCTACTAAAGGCATGGAATTAACAGAAGTGCCGGAAGAAGCAGATGTACTTTTATTAAATACTTGTTCAATTCGTGAAAAAGCACAAGAAAAAGTATTCCACCAATTAGGTCGTTGGAAAAACATTAAAAAAGACCGCAATGTAATTATTGGTGTAGGTGGTTGTGTGGCTTCACAAGAAGGTGAACACATTAAAGAACGTGCACCATATGTAGATATTATCTTTGGTCCACAAACAATCCACCGTTTACCAGAATTAATTACGCAAATTCAAAACGGACAGAAAAACGTAATTGACGTTTCTTTCCCAATGATTGAAAAATTTGACATGCTGCCTGAGCCACGCGCTGAAGGTCCAACTGCTTATGTATCAATCATGGAAGGTTGTAACAAATTCTGTTCGTTCTGTGTTGTACCTTATACCCGTGGGGAAGAAGTTTCTCGTCCATTAGATGACGTACTATATGAAATTGCTTCTCTAGCACAACAAGGGGTACGTGAAGTTAACCTTTTAGGACAAAACGTAAATGCTTACCGTGGAGAAAAAGCTGATGGTACGATCTGTACATTTGCTGAATTACTACGTTTAGTAGCGTCAATTGATGGTATTGACCGTCTACGTTTTACTACTTCACACCCAATTGAGTTTACTGACGATATTATCGATGTATATCGTGATACACCAGAACTAGTAAGCTTCTTACACTTACCTGTACAATCAGGTTCAGATCGTATTCTAAACTTAATGCGTCGTAACCACACGCGCTTAGAGTATAAGTTCATTATCCGTAAACTACGTGAAGCTCGTCCAGATATTCAAATCTCTTCAGACTTTATCGTAGGTTTCCCTAACGAAACAGATCAAGATTTCGAAGATACGATGAACTTAATTGCTGATGTGAACTTTGACATGTCATACAGCTTTATTTACTCAGCACGTCCAGGTACTCCTGCTGCTGATATCGAAGACAACGTTTCTGAAGAAACGAAAAAACAACGTCTGTACCTATTACAACAACGTATTAACCAACAAGCAATGGCGTATTCACGTCGTATGTTAGGGACTGTACAACGTGTGTTAGTTGAAGGTATTTCGAAGAAAAACATTATGGAGTTAACAGGTCGTACCGAAAACAACCGTGTAGTTAACTTTGCTGGTGAACCAGAATTAATTGGTACATTTGTTGATCTAGAAATTACAGATGTTTACACTAACTCACTACGTGGAAAAATAGTTGCACGTGAAAACGAACTAAATCTGCGTAAACACACTTCAGCTGCAGAAATGATGACTCGTACAGCCAAAGAAGATGAGAATGGTGTAGGTCACTATCGTGCTCACTAATTTGCTAGATGAATAAGAAGTGAATAAGTTTTATTCCCTAGATTAAAACTCAAATTCAAATCTCAATTTTTACTTCCCCCTTGCTAAACAGCAAGGGGGTTAGTTTGTATTATTTTGAGATACAACTGACCTCTAGCTCGAGATCTTGTTTAGTGTCTAGTTTTATGTCTGATTTGGTGTCTGGTTTGGTGTCTAGTTTGAGATCTGATTTGTTGTCTAGTTTGAGGTATAGTTTGAGGTCTGGTTTTAGATCTAATTTGAGGTCTGGTTTGAGGTCGATTCTTAGGTCTATTCTGAGATCAGTCTGAAATCTGGTTTGTATGATCTTCGGGGTACAGCTCAGATACAACTTAAAGATTAAAGTTGTATTGAAATTGCATTAAGGTTGTACTAAGGTTGTATTGAGATTGTATTCAAGCTTATATTGAGATTGTCTTAAGGCTATATTAAGATAGTATCGAAGTTGTATTGAGATTATATTTAATTTGTCTTTACTTTGTTCCCTTACGCTAACATTTTTACCAAGCTAACTCTGCTCAAGCCTGTATTTTCGTGCAAAAATGACAAAAGTATAGTAAAATAGTTCGCAGTTAGTTTAAACACCCAGACTAATTGACATGTATGGAGTGCAATAGCTAGCTAACCTAAATTTTTTCAAAAGATATTTTATATAGATTATTAGCCACTCTATCGCAAATGTGAGTGGCTTTTTTTACTTGAATTTTTCCTCACCTGAGGCATATTTTTGTTAAAATAAGCCAAAGATTTTCGCTTGCATGCGATTCATGCAAGACTTATATTTCTAAACTTAAGTTTTAGATCACAGCGCTTTAGCTTAGCGCTTGCATATTAAAATAGTATGAAATTTAGTTATTTTTATATCCCGTTTGTGATTCTGCTAGCAGTTCCTTGTGTCTTCATTTTTATGGGTTATGCATGGGATCTTAATCAACTAGCGTCACACAGTAGTTTTTGGTCATATATTACAGCTACGGCTAATACTAAGTCGGCTATGGTTCTCTCTGCCATTTTCTTATTAGTATTACTTTCGTTTTACTATCGTAACTTACCGCTAAGTATTGCTATTACGGTTTATTGTGCTTTTGCTGTAGCAGGTACTCAACTTATTAAAGAGGGTTTAAAAGCCACTTTCCAAGAACCTCGTCCATTTGTTTATCAAATCGCCTACCGTTTAACTGATATTGGTGATAAGCACTTTGTGGCAAACTTCGATCAACAATATAAAGCCGAGTTAGCTGCTAAAGGTGTACAAGTTACAACCGAGGAAACTCCAGAAGCTGCAGCTGCTAATGAGTCAGCGCAATCAACCACTCAAGGCATTATCAACTATTACTACGACCTTAGCAAAGAAGGTAAAGAAGCTTTCATTAAATATTTTGAAAGTACATACATGGTTGGTGATGGTGAAAGTGCTCGTCGTAACGCTTTAAATCACTTAGTTGCTGAAAGCCCATACTCATTCCCATCAGGTCATAGTATTTTTGCGGCCACTTGGGTAATGATTTTCTTTGTAATGGCATATGCAGCGAAGAAACTAACTTTCTGGTTAGTAGCCTTTGGGGTACTTGGTTGGGGTATTTGCGTAGAAGTGAGTCGTATTATCCTTGGCTATCATTATGCACATGATGTTTTAGCTTCGAATATGATTGCTGGGGTATTTGTCTTTGCGACCTTCTGGCTCATGCGTGTGGTGTATAAAATTGCGCTTAAACGTATGGCTCCTGAACAAGCAGCCGAAAGTGCAGCAAAAGCTGAATAACTCTGTTATAATCAACCTATATTGCTCGATTTTACACTGCAAATTAGTCCATCCAGTGTAATCTAATTCATATCTTATTCATCTTAAGTAAATTAATGAAGTGATTGATTTACTATAGTTTCTGTTATTAATATATCTTTCATATTTCATATAACTTAATGTTAAGTTATGAACTCCTAAAAGTATTAGCCCAATCCTTTCCGATTGGGCTTTTTTATGACATTTTTTTTCTCGCCTTTAGAGGCTTGGCTTATAATAGCAAGGGCTAGTTGCAGCAACTAGCACTTATCATTTATTCTCGGTTATTTTTGAGTTCAGCTTGAACTAGTAGTAAAGCTGACGTTTATGTATATGAAAAATCAGCAACTCCCTTTAGTTATTGCCACTCGTAATAGCGACTTAGCTTTATGGCAAGCGCGCATGGTACAACAATTAATTGCAGAGCATCCTGTATTTAGTCAGTTCCAACCAATTTTATTACCGATGGTATCAACCGGTGATAAAAAGCTCGAAACTTCTCTAGCTAAGGTTGGTGGTAAAGGTCTTTTTACCTATGAGCTTGAACAAGCAATGGAACAGCGTCAAGCGCAAATTGCCGTGCATTCGCTTAAAGATGTACCTGTAACCCCAGATCAAAAATATACCTACTCTTATTTAGGACGTGTGTACTACGAAGATGTAGCTGTTTTTCCAACTGGCAGTAAATGGACGCGCTTAGAGGATCTACCTCAAGATAGTGTAGTCGGTACAGCTTCAGTACGTCGTCGTGCGCTTTTAGCTAATAAGTATCCTCATTTAAAAGTAAAACTTTTACGTGGTAATGTAAATACACGTTTAGCTAAACTTGATGATCCTGCGCAAGGTTATGATGCAATTATTTTGGCACGTGCTGGGCTTGAACGTTTAGGCTTACTCGCTAATTACAACTATCAGATTTTAGATCAATTTGACTGGGTAAGTGCTCCTGGACAAGGTATAGTTGCTATTCAGTGGGATAAAGCTCAACTACCAAGTATTTTAGCCCCACTCTTAAATGATCCAGTTAATTATGTGCTTAGTTACTTAGAGCGTACGGTTAGTGCTAAACTAGGTGGCTCGTGTTCATTACCTCTAGGGGTTTATGCTTATTTTATTAATAGCGAAGGTAAAGCTATTTCTAGCTCACAACTAAGTAAAGCTTTCCAAGAGCAACAAGCACAAATTTTACCTCAACTCTTAGCAAGAGTACAACCTACTACAAAACAAAATAACTTAGATAGCGAACAACTTAAGTTAATCGTAAAAACTTACCTTGAACTAATTAGCAGCGATCCAACTTTAAAGAAAGCTTTAGCTGCTTTTGATATACAGCAAGTGCGCATTAACTTCTACGCTGGAGATCTACAAGCGCAAGAATTTACGCTAAACCGTGCTTATACGATTACCTTTAATCATGAGCACTTAGTTAATTACCATAGCCCGCAAGTTACAGCTCTACTTAATCATATTATCCAAGATATAGTTGAGGAAGCAAAATTTGCTGGCTTTGAGAAACTATTACCTATTGTTGAACGTCAATTAGCTGACAAGCAATAGCTTGTCACAAGTAATCTCGTCCTAGTCTAAAAAGTCGTATGGCATACAATCTAAAAAATAATATGCCATATAGTCTCAAAAGTGTAAGCTAGAGACGCAGCTTATAAACATAGCTTACATAGCTTACATAGCTTAGAAACATCGCTTAGAAACATAACCTATAAGCATTGACTAAAAATTAGCTGTAAGCTCTTCTCTAGTTACAGATAAAGCATGACTAGTCACTTCTTTAGAGAAGCTGATACTTTCTAAAATCGTTGGTTGTCTCGTAAATAATGAGTTTATAACTCATCTCTAAGTCAAGTTGAGCCTGGTTGAGTTAAATCGAGTTAAGCTATACGCTTATCCTAAACTTATACTATCAAGGCTTCGAAGTAATACTTCGAAGCCTTAAATGTTTTTGTTCTTCCTACCAGACTAACTCAATTGTAGGACATCCTTGTATGATAGTTTTACCTCGAACTTAGAGAAGACTTATAATATAAGCACAGCTTTAAACTTCTTAACCATAATCTTAAAGCTGTATGCTTAACTACAGGAAATTTAAATATGGCTAAACGTTTAACAGCTTATGACTATTTAATTTACTTGCTTTCTAAGCGAGAGTGTTCAGCTCATCAGCTCTTACAAAAACTGCGCGAAAAAGGTTATGAAGCACAAGAGAGTGAGCAAGCTTTAGAAATCTGCCAAAGCAAAAACTATCAAAGCGATAAGCGCTTTGCCGAAGTTTTTGTGCACGACCAAGCGCTCTCGCGCTTTGGTCCACAGAATATTCGTCAAAAACTACGCCAAAAAGGTGTTAGCAACGAAGACATTGAGCAAGCACTTGAACAAGCGCAAGTTAATTGGCAGCACCAAGCCTTTGCACTCTTTATTGCTAAAGACTTTCACAACTTAGATCTTAAAGATCCTAAAGTGAAAGCCAAAGTAACTCGAGGCATGCTCTCTAAAGGTTATGAGTTTGCGCACTTACAATACATTAGTCAAACTCTTAAAACTCTGCAAGAACTAAATATCAGTCCTCTTGAGTTTATTGTTGAACATGATTTTACTTTGCCTGAATAGGAGAAGTTAATGCATATTCTCTTAAATTCTACTCAATATCTAACTCCTAGCCAACGCCGCATTATGAACTTAAGATGGGCATATTGGTTCGTCTTATGTAATCTAGTTATCTTCTGGCTTTTAGGCTTACGCTATATTTCTGGCTTACATATTCATAATGCTATTAGTATGGGCTATTTTTTAGCCACTAATTTTAGTCATTTTTTTCTACTCTCACTTATTAGTTTAGTGATCCCTATACTCGTAGTTTTTATCATTAAAAATGACTTCTATTACCGACTAGTAGTTGCCACTTACTATACTTTATTGATCAGCCTGCTCATGCTCGATCAAGCGGTATATAACATTTTTTACGAACACTTACGGTGGATAAATCTTGTTGACCTCTTGCTAGCCCATGCACGTTATCAAGTAGACTTTGTAAATGTGTATTTTATTGCTATTCCGTTTATCTTGCTATTTGAAGTACTATTTAGTGCTTATATTTGGCGACGGATTCTCCACTTACACTTTCGTTCAAAGTTTACGTATATTTTCTTTTTCTTAATGCTTATTTGTATTTGCTGGAGTAATAGTTTATATATTTATGCCATGAATACAGATAATGTGGATATTTTAAAATATCGTTCAGTGTTTCCTTTAATGTTCTACTTTACTCCTGATAATGGGTTAGATTACTTGCCTTAATTATTCCTAAATAATTTAGTACATGCAATATCTTAGATAAAATTAGAACAGAATACATAGTAAAACACAAAACACACTAGCAAACCATATACAATTTATTGCAAATTTTAAACGCTAAAGGTCTTAGAAATTTTTCTAAGACCTTTATTTTGTAAAGATAAAATTTAGAACCCGAATTCCGCAAATTAAAATAAAACGCCAGACTTTTTTTAAATATTTTTCTTAATCGCATCCGTAAAGTCATCTACTGAGATGCCTACTGCTTTAAGTAGCTTTTTCTGTAAAGTTGACATAACAGAAACTTCTAAGTTACCGTTTTTAATTTAAGCACATGGTTGCTATTAAGCTCTTTGATCATATCTTCTATCGAATAAGTAGCAAGAGTATGATCTTTACGAACTGCATCAGTAAATTGATTGTAAATAATTAAAGAAGTAAACGCTGTAAGTTATTTACCGATAGAAGCTTCTGAAGTGTGAGTTCTATAGGTTTTAAATCCAAGAACGTTTTTAATAATATGCATCATTGTTTCGACGTAATTTCTTCTATAAATGTTTAGTACAGATAAAGAATCTCTTGGTGTATTCGTTATCACTGTGAAGAAGTCACATTTCTTTTGAAGTTCACGGTACTTATCTTCATCTACACAAATGTCACTAGCAGTTAAAGCAGTGTCACCATGAGGTTTTATCTCAAGAACAGATCCATAACGAGACAGTAATTTCTTAGGATTACCAAGATACTTTATTGCTTCTTCTTTTAAAGCATCGGTCTTATTTCTTAGAGCTTTTCTCTTTTCATGTAGTAGCTTGTAATCTAAATATACGTGGGCATTTACAGGTACTCCAAGATAGTCTGTATCGTATCTTTTTGAGAAAACATCTTCATCGTAAGTTAATTTCCCATCAAAAAGAATGTTTCCATAGCTTTTCTCTACTAATTCTTTGTAAAGAGTGCTTTCTTCACTAATCACTGTAGTAAATTTAACATTTTCATAACTTAGCGTTTGTAATGCTTTTTTAGAACAGCAACCATTATCAAAAACCAACTCGATATCAGGATCTTTAACGTTCGGTAGAAGTCTCATGGTATTACGAGAGAAATGAGAGATATCGTTACAGTTACCATTGAAGAGGTCAAAGTTGACTGGAATCTTGGTTTCAGGATCAATAATTAAAGCAAAATTCATTTGTGGTAAATCATTGCGATCACGATTATATCCACGTTTAACTAGTTCATTTTTGTAAGTTTCTGCATATGAACTATGAGAAGTTATATCGAAGATTGCTGACATCCCATCGTAGTATCTGTTTTTTGACCATACTTCTTTAAAATCTTCAACTTTCGTTGAGATTTCCTTGAAGAATTTACTAATATCCTGAGAACTAGATAAGCAGTTCGTTTCATAGTTACGCTCTTTACACCATTGTTCAAACTGTCTTACAGCGTTCTTTTCTTGGTGGTAAAAAGCTGATAAAGCTAGAATTGTATTAATACTTTTCTCGTCAAATACTTCTTCTAATGCTTTTAGAAGACCTACATTTGCAGCAAGTACTTTAGCTACCATGTAATATGCTGGTGTGTGGTGTATCGCTAGTTGTGTAACTTTCACCTTGGGCGTTTTTACCTCTTTTATGCTTAAGTACATAGTATATGTAAACTCCTCCACCTCTTTTTACTCTGTCTGCTGGTCTTGCTACATATCTAGGCTCTTTCATAAAATACTTCTCTAATTATTTTTTATTTTTATAAAAACATCGGGCGTTTGCTTTACCATATCAAAATTAGATATTTAGAGCTAGATTTTTAGTTAATTTTATAGGAAAAATCCTTATTAAATTAAAGCCACGTCGGGCGCTGCGCAGCGGAATTCAGGCTTTAAAGTTTTTATTATTTGCATCTACTAATTGAACTTTTTTTGAATTGGGTAACGTGTAATTTCTGCTCATAAAAATACTAACAAATGATTGCTTTTGGAGACTTATATACTGTTATCAGTTTAATAACAGGCATTATGCCATAAAAGCTTGATATTTGCTTGATTTTTATGCTATCTTTATAAGAGTTATATCAATTTTTGGGAGTCCCTAGTTGTAGGGTACAACTAATCTTTAGTTACTAACCAGTTAAACTTATCTGCACTAAAAGTAATTACTTGCTCTAAAGTTAATGGTCGAGCATTAGCTAAAGTAAAGCTATTGCCATGAATAACTTGGAGTTTACGATCTAAATCAATAATCGTAATTTTACTTTTACGGTAGTCATTTAATGACGCGTTGATAAAAATATATAACGGATCCGTCGCAAGTACTCCCTCATCCGTATTATTCTCACGAATTTGCTTAATAAAGTCCAGAATTAAGTAACTAAACTCATTAGCATCTTTAAGATTGAGTAAGAGCACTGGTAACATGCGCATAGTGCAGATTTGATCGACACTCGCATCGTTATGACTGGCTAAATTATAGTAACTATTACAAAGTAAAGATAGTTGAGCAATGTGATCTAAGTTATTACTTTGAATAGCTTGTTCACCTCGCTCATTAGTTACCAATTGCATATCCTGATTAACAGCATTAGCAATTGGAGTAATTAAGTATCTGATATCTTGTTGATAGGACAAGAAGCTGTGTTTTTGCGCACGGTTTTGTAGTGCTGTTAAGAACGTACTCACTTGCGCTTGATAATCATCAAAAAATCTTTTCTCTTGCTGATAGGCAAGAATGATTTTTTGTGCTAAAGGGTCATGTGCTACTTTAGTACTACTGCTAGCTGCAGGTTTAGCTTTAGCATTGGTGCTTTGAGTAGTACTTTGAGAACTAGCACTTACATTCTTATGCGCAGCAAGTTGTACCGCTCGTTGATTGCTACTACTGCTACTTGGTGCAGATGATTCATGAGCAATAGTTTCAACTTTCACAGTAGGAGTAGCTGCAAGAGAAGTAAAAACTGCTGTCAATGACATTGTCAGATTCGCTTGCTCACTCTTTAATACTTCTGGAGCTACTTGCACTAAGAAATTTTGTGCTTCAGCTTGGCTTAATGCTGCAGTATGTTCACTTACAGGATCTAAAGCTTTTACTACTTGCTCAAGCTCGGCTACTTTTTGATCTAAGTGCTGAGCTGAAGCTGCAGTTAGTGCTGACTGGGCTTGAGTTACTTGACTCATGCTCAAGAAACTAACCACACTAATCCAGATGAAAAGCTTCTGTATTCCTTGCTGAGATAAACGTGCGAATCGCTTTACATGCGACACATATAAAACACTAGCTAACTTTAAAAGTCGAGCTTTTAAAGTTTCTTGCCCTAAGAAAAAGGCAACCGGTTTCATCTTGGCTTAAAGGAAAGATTAAACATTACAAAGTGAAGTCTGGCACTTCTCTTCGTAACCATGATAAATAATTTTAAGTTAAGTAAATATTCTTTGTATGCCTCTAAGAGAGACACAACATTTCATATTATAGCGTGTATTTTTCAACTTGTGAGAAATTATCTGGCAAAATTGTTAAAACTTCGCTCTCAATTAAGTAGAACTAAACTATCTAAAATACAATTGAAAAAATACAACCGAAATAGATATTTAGTTTTGGTTTGTTTCAGTTTGTTTTAGTTAGTTTTAGTTTGTTTTAGTGCAGCTTACTTTATATTGCTTTGGCTAAGTTTGTGGTGTATTACTTTACTTAAGCACGTTTTAGCTGTTTGCTTTACTTACAAGTCTTACTTTACTAATGTTTGTTTGAGCTACTTGGCTTCACTTAAGTTTATTTTATGGGGAGAGTCCCATTTTGCTATACCTAAGCTTTTTGCTTATTTACACATGTAAAAAACGTCTAGTTTTACAAGCCGACCAAAAAATACTTGTAAAACTAGACGAAAGATTCAAATCCAAAAAATTGAGACACCATTGCCTTGGTATCTGCCTAGAGAATCTCTAGGCTTTATTACAATATGCTAAAGCAACAATAAAGTCAAGAGGTTTTTACCAAGTTTAGAATTCCGGATCCCAATCAACTACGATTAATTTGTTTTGGATATCAACTTTTACTAAGTATTGATCCACAAACGGCACTAAACGATCTTTACGTCCGTATTGATCATTTAAAGGAGCTGTTAATTCTAAAACGTCATTAGCACCAGTTTCAAGGATTTGTTTTACTGTGCCTAATTCGTATTCTTCTTGGTTTACTACTTTACAGCCAATTAGATCTTTCCAGTAGTACTCACCTTCAAGTTCTGGTAAATCTTCATTTTTTACATACACGTATAAATTATTAAAAGCCTTAGCTTCTTCAAGTGTATGTAAGCAATCTAATTTACACACTAAATGATTAGCATGAACTTTCCAGTCTTCAACAGTTACTGGAGTCATATTACCATTCAAATTAACTAACCAATTTGGGTAGTTAAAAATGTTTGTTGCTTGTTCAGTATAAGAGTTTACACGAATCCAACCTTTATAACCATAGGTCGAACCTAGTTTACCCACTGTTAGCAGTTTTTCTTTTTTTGCCATGATTTGTCCCTCTGGATTAGGCATGATAAAAGTGGCATAAAGCCTTAAGCGTATTCAGGAGCGCTCGCTCTCTATAGATACGGTGCAGTACTTAGTTATGATGACCACAACTAGGAACTATAATTTCAACGCTCTTTAGTCGTGATGATGACCGCAGTTACATTTATGTGCTGTTGCACCTTTCTCATCTTGAGGTAAGTTTGCTTGCTCTTGGGCTGCAAAATCTACGTCAATATTTTGACTATCAAGTTCATCTTGGGTGAACATATGTTGGAGCTTGTCGGTTTTTACGCGTAAGTAGTTTTCGTTATAAACGTTTTTCCCTACCACAATCGGACGACGGGCTACTACGTTAATACCATCGCGACGCATAGTATCTAGTTTACGTGGGTTATTAGTCATTAACTCTACTGATTTCACTCCTAATAAAGTGTAAATATCAGCACAAGCATTAAAGTCACGCATATCAGCTGGAAAACCTAAAGCTTCATTAGCTTCAACCGTATCCATGCCCTGATCTTGTAAAGCGTAGGCTTTAATTTTGTTGGTTAAGCCAATACCACGACCTTCAGCACGGTGATAAATTAAAACTCCGCGTCCTTCGGCAGCAATATTTTGCATAGCTGTATGTAACTGGAAACCACAGTCACATTTTAAGCTATGAAAAATATCACCAGTTAGACATTCACTGTGAATACGACTTAGGACTTTTTCACCGTCACCTAAATCACCCATTACCATTGCTACGTGTTCTTTGCCATTGGCAAGTTCTTCGAATACATAGATATCAAAAATTCCGTAACGTGTAGGAAGTTTAGCTTTTGCTTTTTGTTCTACTAACATAATTAATCTAGAGCGCATTAGTTTAAGCGCTTTCTGTCTCAGTATTATTTACAACAATTGCTTGTTCTTCAACTGCATACTCTTCTTCGTCTTCAGCTGCTTCAGCTAACTCTGCCTCTTGACGAGCTTTTTCTTGTTGTTGTAATTCGAGTTGTTTAGCTTTAGAAATCAAGTCAAAGGTTGTTACGATATTAAATTCTTCACAAAATTTCTCGTGGCGCTGCAAATCTTCTTCAGACACCGTTACTTTAAGCGTATTTGCTAGCGCAATTAATTCTGGATCTAAAGGAGGAGTATCCTCATCATCGAAGTCCCAGATAATGGGCCGTTTAAAGCCTTTAGTTTTGTCGATTAGCCATTCTTCTTGTAAAGAATTCAGCATACGAATATAGGCATCGGCAAGAATCATGGAGTCAAGTAATGCCCCGTGCAGGTCACGGCGAATACTTACACCAAATCTTTCTGAAAGGGCATCAAGTGATGCACGTCCTTGATACAGACTACGTGCCAATACTAAAGAATCGATTACTAAACAAATATCTTCAACTTCGAAGTTTTTTCCCGCTCGTTTTAACTCCATGTTTAAGAAAGCTAAATCGAAGGGAGCATTATGAATAATGAGTACTTTACCCATAATGCGTTGCACAAATTCATCCACAAACTCGTGGAAAATTGGTGCGTGGATTAAGTCTTTATTTTTAAAACCGTGTACTTTATAGGCTTCGTGCTCGATTTCTACTTCTTCTGGATTAAATACCCAGTCGACCATTTGTTCGGTGTTATCTAGATCTAAACGGTCATTGAAAAACGGCACCATCCCTAAAGTAATGATCCGATGTCCATCGGATGGTTTACGTCCAGGTTCACGAGTCATCCCCGTGGTCTCGGTATCCATAAAGTAGCAGTCGAATTTTTTAGCATGTAGAGCTTTTACGTATTCGAGACTATGCTTGGTAAAGGCATCACCAATCGGATCTGGACGTAATTCAGGATATTGCGCATAGAGTTCTACCTCAAAACGCGTTAAAGGGAATTCTGATTCTTCATAGTCAATCATCCCACCTTGAGTTACTAATGATTGCTTAGCTAAAAAAGTAGCTTCATCATAACTAAAATCAATAGGTGGTGATTGGGAATAACTATGATCCTGTTGGCGATAGATATCGTACACACTATAGTCAAACGGCAGTTCTACTTCTTGTTCGACTGGAGGATTTTCACTATAGTGATCTCCAGTGATAGCTTGCCCTGGAGAGAAGTCTTCGCCTCGTTTTTGCATTAAAGCGGCTTGCACATCATCAGGTGCAGTGGCTTTTTGCTGGGCAAACTGTTGTTGGGTCTGCGCATCTGCGGCGAGAGCTGCCATCCACCCGTCATCAGTTGAAGCATCTAAGCTTGCTGCACCATGATGCTGGGCATGGAGATACTTTTGTTCTGTCGCAAAAGCTTGCTGTCCAGCAAGAATGGCTTGTTGCATTGCTGCGGCCTCAAGCATGCCTTGGGCTTGCGCTTGCCCTTGCATAAAAGCAGCACTATCTTGTGCCAAAGCAGCACTATCTTGTGCCAAAGCAGCACTATCTTGGGCTACAGCAGCACTATCTTGCGCAGCTTGCTCTGCACCTTGCAGACCTTTATTTTTTTGAATAAGGGTTGCTAAGTCTAGATCGTCTTCATCATCTTCATCGTAATCGGGTTCAGCATCACTCGAATATATATTGCTTGATGAACTGCGTTTTTGGGCATCTAGATTAGAAATATCATGTATAGAAAAACTCGATACATGAGTTGAAGAAGTTGACGTTGTATTCTCCGTACTTTCTATAGGTTCTTGAGAAACATCACCAAGAGATTTATCTGCTGTCATCAGTTATCTTCTACGTAAGAGTTAATACTTCCTTGGTATTAAGTACCTACTTAAACCAAGCCCGAAAGTTACTATCGCTGCTTAAATCAGCAGAGGATAAAAACAGTCTTCTATTATAGCATGGTCGTCAAGTATCTCATCTAATCACGCACTTAGGTAACCATACTCTATTCGATAATTGTTAGGAAAGGTAATACCCCACAAACAACCTGAAAAACTAAAAAACTAAAAAGAGAAACCTGATTACACATAATGATAATTTGTATCATGAGAATAATAAGATTGCAGCGCTAGGTAATAAACTTGCAATACTAGAGTGATAATCTTTTCAAGCTAGAGTAATAGACTTTCATCATTAGAGTGGTAAGTTTTAATCAGTAGAGTGGCAAGCTTTTAGTCCTAGAATAGCAAGTATTAACCATTAGAGTAGCAGGTCCATACTCATCTTGTGCAAATTGCGACTAAAAAGAGTATAATGAGCAAGCCTAAAAAGCTAAAGGAGCTTTTTGCATCCCTCCTCAGCTTTGCAGTGCGAGTTTATAAAGTTTTATAAACTCTCCGTAAATCTCATCTCTGCCAAGATGAATTTACGTTCCTAGTCGAGTTAATTACGCTCATCTAATATTATTTAGGTAATTAAGTTAAGAGGTAAATTAACATGATCTTTCTTGCACTAGCAGGAATTAGTTTATTTGTAATGTTTAAAATTTAACTGCCATTAAAGTTTAAACAGTTTGAACTAATCTAAGTAATTTACATTCGTAACATCAGTTGCGTAGCTTACATCAATTACTTTAGTAATTCTATCTCTAAAATAAGAGTCAAAATAAGCAAGAGTAATTTACTTAATATTCCGCAAGGCACAGGAAACATGACAGGTTTTTACCTGTACCTATCTCTACAGCTATGCCTAAGCAACATAGACGTAGAAATATGTTCGAAATGATGAACCCAGAGATCTTATTCTCTGGGTTTTTCTTTTGGCAAAAATGATTACACCTCACACTTCACACCAACAACCACATTTCAATCCCGTATACTCTAACTTATCTTCCCTCACTCGTAGGCGCTCCCCATACACCTAGACTCTACTGCCCTCATACCCAGTCTCCACTTCCCTGGCGTCTCAACACCTAGCCTCCTTGCGTGAGTTTGTATAAGCTGCAACGTGACTTCTCAACACTTATTCATAGTCCTAAAAACCTGTTGAGCTGTACCCCAAAAATGATACAAATTAAAAATAATTTAAATAATCGTATTTTTTGTGAAAACTTACGTTTGCTTGTGAAATTTATTCTCAAGATGTGAATTTGACGCTAAGTATTGTTTTTTCGGGGTTAAAAACGTAAGAAGAAATTGAACATTTTGATCGAAAAGCTACCTATATTTTTACCGATTATTCAATGGTTTAAGTTGTGATTTATAGTGTGTTTTACAAAGTTGTAAAATTTTAGGTACTACTTACGTTTTACTTGCGTTTTAAATCGGCATATTTAGGCACATATATCTTTATCTATTGCGCTTATTGCCAAACTTTTTTTCACATTTTTAGGCAAAATTGCTAATTTTTGATTGATTGGATCAATTTCATCAAAATATTGTGCAACGGATGCCATAAATCTAAGAAAAAAACGCCTTGTTGTAATTTTTTCAATTATTGCCGCCTATAATAAAGGAAAAGAAACAAGTTAAAAGATTAATGCCTACTAATTTATTAGATATGCATCATTGCTTTAGGCATAAATTTAATGACTGCTGTAAAACTCATAGTTAGTTTTTATTTTTAATTTCTCCTAACCTAAATGAAATAAAGCTTTTTTAGCGACACTTTTGTTTTTAGTTCCTTACTTCTAACAACTTATTTCCTTATCTTTGCCGTTAGAAGTAGAGGAATATTTTCCGAACTTGTTGCTTAGGGTTCTATTTCTGCTCTTAAGTATCTATGACACTATTCCTATAGTTAGACAGACTTACCCTACTTAAGAGATCGGTTTAATTGCTTAAGCAAGTGGTAATTCTCTTATCACCTACTTAGCAACAGGCTGGCAGCAGGGAAATTAAACTTAACTCTTACTTTTTAAGTATTAGCTAAGTTTGCTTGTAGTGATTAACTAAGTTTTGCTTTTAGGCATTCGCTAAGTATTGCTTTTTACCTAAGCTTAACTAAGTTAGTAACAATCTCCTTAAGAGGTACTACAACTAATTGTGTACTCCTAATGGTCATTTAAGTTTAGTCTAACAACTGTTTACTCTTTTACTCCCTTTTCTTAAAGTTATACTTCAACCCTCTAACTTGTTTTAGAGGAAATAAATAACTTAAGATCCTCTTGGTTTTTTAGCTTTGCTAAATCCATAAACTGGCACTAAAAGCTTTCACGTCAACTCTTAGTTCTTGTTGATTTACTGTTACTCGTACTAAAGTTACAATCCCCCGTCAGTTTTTTATTTCTCTCTTATACCCCCTAAAAGCTGCGTTTAGGTGCGCCTAATTAAGTGAACGTAGCAAGAGTGAAGTAATAAGGCTTTCGTGCTTTTAGCTACGGTAAAGCTTAGTTTATCTAAGTCTACTCTCTAGGTTGGCAACGGGCCGAGTCCAACCTAGAAACGCCAGTTTACCTTTAGTTGCTAAAAAGTTTTATTTCATGCTTAGTCACGGAGACTGTTGTATGTCAAAAAATTTAGATGTATTTGCAAAACACTATGGCTTACTCATTAATGGTGAATGGACAAATGGAGTTGAAGGTAAAGCTTTAACTTCGTACAACCCAGCAAATGGTCAAGCACTTGCAACCTTCGTGGATGCAGCTGATGCCGATGTAGATGCGGCAGTAGCTGCTGCGACTAAAGCTTTTGAGACTTTCTCAAAAACTACTAAAGCAGAACGTGCAGCTTTATTAAATAAAATCGCTGACGTAATTGAAGAAAATTTAGAATTATTTGCCTTACAAGAAACTCTTGATAATGGTAAACCAATTCGTGAAACTCGTGCGGCTGATATCCCATTAGCAGTAGAGCACTTTAGATACTTTGCGGGTGTGGTACTTGCTGAAGAAGGTACAGTAAACGATATCGATCAAGAAGACTTATCGATTGTCTTACGTGAACCTATTGGGGTAGTAGGACAGATTATTCCTTGGAACTTCCCATTCTTAATGGCAGCTTGGAAAATCGCTCCAGCTTTAGCTGCAGGTTGTACGGTAGTAATTCACCCATCTTCAACAACTTCATTAAGCCTTTTATCTTTAATGGAAAAAATTAACCCATTATTACCAAAAGGCGTAGTGAATGTAATTACTGGTAAAGGTTCACGTTCTGGTGAATACATGCTTAAACACCCAGGCTTTGCGAAACTAGCATTTACAGGTTCAACTGAAATCGGTCGTCGTGTAGCTGTAGCAGCTGCTGAGCGTTTAGTACCAGCAACTCTAGAGTTAGGTGGTAAATCAGCAAATATCTTCTTTGATGATTGTCCATTTGATAAAGCACTTGAAGGGGTGGCTAAAGGTATTCTTTTCAACCAAGGTCAAGTGTGCTGTGCTGGTTCACGTATTTTCGTACAAGCTGGCATTTACGACAAATTCGTAGAAGCAATTAAAGGCGAGTTCGAAAAAATTAAAGTTGGTCTTCCTTGGGAAGATGATACGGTAATGGGTGCTCAAATCAACCAAAGCCAATTAGATACTATTCTTAAATATGTAGCTATTGGTAAAGAAGAAGGTTGTCGTGTAATTACCGGTGGTGAACGTGCAAACAAACCAGAATTACAAAACGGTGTGTTCATGCTTCCTACTCTGTTAGAAAGTAAGAGCAACAAAGATCGCGTAAGCCAAGAAGAAATTTTTGGTCCAGTAGCAACCATTATTAAATTCGAAACTGAAGAAGAAGTAGTGAAAGCTGCAAATGATTCAGTGTATGGTTTAGGTGGGGCAGTTTGGACTAAAGACTTAAGCCGTGCGATTCGCGTAGCTAAAGCCGTACAAACTGGTCGTATGTGGGTGAACTGTTATAACCGTTTACCAGCTGGTGCACCATTCGGTGGTTATAAAGAATCAGGAATTGGTCGTGAAACTCACAAAATGATGTTAGATGCTTACACGCAAGTAAAAAACATCTACATTAGCCTACGTGAAGAACGCGAAGGTTTCTATTAAAAAGCATGGTACTTTAGTTACTAACTAAGTATTACGATCGTTGATGTGCGCAGCCTCCTAGGAGTAAGTTTTTTACTCCTAGGAGTGATATCTAAGCTTCTCTAAGCCTGGTCATACTTAGAAAACTTTCTTAGCCAAGCATAAGCATCAACATAAGCATATTCTAATAATATTCACATAAACATATTCTCATAAGCACATACTCATAATCTAATTTTCTTAAATCTTTACCTCTTAACTTAAAGCAAACCTAGAGAAAAGTTATAAAGCGGTTCTCTCTTAAGGTAGATTAGATAAAAAAGCCTTGCCATTAACTTAAATTTAAACTAGGTGGGAAAGAACTAGCTTTAAATGCAAGTGCAATGTTCTAGCCAAAGCTTTTCCTTATCCGATTTATCTTAGATTCATTTCTCTAGTGCCGTTTTTAAGTTAAGCAGCAAAAATCTTAATACCAAATTCGTGCCATCCTAAAAATAGCGCTTTTAAGGAATTAGTTATGGGCGAGAGCTTATAGTCTATTGCTCTCTGAAGCACAGAATTTGCTTGAGTTGCACTACTTTAGTTGTCTAACTTTAATAGTACAGCTTTAGTAGCACAGCTTTGGTTGTCGCTTAGATTGCAAACAGCAAACGATTGTTAATGTTTAGTCCTAACCTGACACTGACTAGAGTCCCCAAACTTTTTATGTTCTTTTCTTACAATTTTAGAAGCTTAAACGCCTTAAGCCCAAGTGTTTATTACTTGGGCTTAAGTCTGTTTAGGTATTTGCCTTATGCTATAAATTACTAGCACTTATGTGTCTTACTGGGTAATGCTAATCCCATAATACAATTTTAAAATACGATTAGCTTCACTATCAGGATCTTCAACCTTACCAATAGCACGTAAGAAACGATCTGCATTGGCACTAAATTTACGTGCTAGATCGGGATTCATTGCTACTTGATTGAGCTCGCGAATAAAATCATCTGGCAATTGCGCTAAAAGAGTAAACACTTTAATTAACATGGCACAATTGTAACGATAGGTTTTTACGCGCATTGGACTTTGGTTGGTACAAAAATCCACATACTCATTTAAGTATTGGCTGTAAGTTTGATTAGCTGCAATTGGTTTATAAGAAGTTAGTTGATTGTTCTGTATCGCTTTAAGATAAGGACTAAAGCTTGGCACAGAACTCACTAAAATCTGCACTAAATCACGCTTAGTAAAGTTAGTGTAGTAATTTAATTGCTTTTCTATTTGGGTAATACTGCGCTGCATATCTATATGCAAAGCCGATAAGTCTACCGAACCATAATAGTAATCATAGTCGGTGACACTTAATTGCGGATTTTGCAGATATTTATGGGTAAAAAAGTAAGTCCCTGCTTGGCTTGGCATAATGCTCACTATCCCTAAACCAACTAGTCCTACTAGACGCCATAGTTTTTGCATAAGTATTCTCGATTAACAATTAGTACCTAATTGATAACTACAGGTTACAACACGGCGTTCTGGAGCTCTTACTCCAGAGTTAAAGTACCATTGCAGTAAACTGTTAGTCGGATCATCAAAGTTACGTAGTTTACGACGTAAAGCTACTAATTGCGCAGGATAATCTGGACCTGGACGTCCGCGGGCAAAGAAATAAGGATCGCCTTCTATATACTCTTTAAATTCGGGTAAAGACTCAAGGATTTTTTGGTAGCGATAAGCTACGGAGCAACTGTAACTGTAATCAGTTACAGCAAAACCATTAATCTTACACCAATCAACTAATTCATTTAAATAGGTAATAAAGCCGACTTTTTGTTCTTTGAACACTTCGAGTTTATGTCCGGTGGTATTGTAGTATTGCGTCACTAAAGACGACATGCCATTAAAAGGCGTTAGTTTAGCTGGTAAGTAGGCAATCTCGTACTGCTGATTAGTAAGAAAATCACGTAAACGCGCAAAGTTCATTTGCATTAAGGTGTGAAACTCTTCTAATTCTGGAGCTGACTTAAAGGCTAAAGAGTACACGTACATACTACGTGAATCTTGTTCATCAAAAGCCAACTTATTGATCAGAGCCGGTCTTGCCCATGGAGAAGAAGTGTTGAAAAAGTAGCCAGCATAAGAGCTAGCACTAATGACACTTATGAATGCTACACTTAACCAGCGACTAAAAGATACATGCGGCATAAAGTTTAACCATAAATTTTCGCCGTTAAACTTATCGCCTGAGCATTACTGCTAGGCGATATTATCTATTACCACCTGAGGTACGTTTAAAAACATATGTTTAAAAGTCTGTTTAAAAACGTCCTTGTGAGGTGTGGTTTAATGTAGTTTTTAATGTGTTTATTACTGTTTAAAGAAGTTTATTACAGCTTAT
Organism: Psittacicella hinzii; assembly: GCF_003585935.1. Lineage (GTDB taxonomy): Bacteria > Pseudomonadota > Gammaproteobacteria > Enterobacterales > Psittacicellaceae > Psittacicella > Psittacicella hinzii. The sequence goes on along the minus strand of NZ_NRJG01000039.1, from coordinate 16,783 downwards.
TACAGTTCTATGTAATTGACTGTAATTTACTTTTGTTTACTGCAATTGACTTTAGATTACTGTAATAAGCTCTAGTTTACTCTAATTTACTCGTGCTGGCCTTATACCGGAGCGCGAGAAAACGAGCTTAGCTTGACTGCTGATTTCTTAGGCTCAGTTGCTGGTTTAGTAACTTGTAACTCTTTAAACTGGGCATGGTAAATACTTGCCAGTTTAGCTATAAAGATATTACTGTCCGGACTTTTTAGAGCTTGTTGTAGGAGTTTGGTTAACTCATGTTCGACCTGCGAGTCCGATTTACCACTTGGCGCATAAGCATACTGGCTTACTAGTTGAGCACCGTTTTGTGGTAAGTTAAAAACTAAATCTGCAAACTGATAATTGAAATAGCAAGCAAAAGCTAAAGCATCATCACGAATGTTTTGTTGACACCAGTAATAGTGCTCACTAATATAGGTTAAGAATAATTTATTTACATCATAAGCCGGAGGCGTAGATGTAGCGCCGTAGTAGTTACTCCAACTGATTGCCCATACTTGAGCAATCTCATCTTTAAAATAACCAAAGTTAGGCATACTTAAAAGTAAACGCACAAAAGTCGGGATATCTACGGTCTGTCCATAGAGGTAACTATAGAGATTGTTATAGTAAGTTTGCATTAAAAAATGCAAACGTTCAATTGACACATCGGATTTATAGTTCGACTCGTAGAAATTGGCCGTTGGATACTGTTGGTGATAAGGATCTTGATTAATCCGGAAGAAGTGATTAACTTCAGTTACCGGATATACAACTTTATAAGGAGTAGCAACAATCGGCAGTTGCTTTTGAAAAACTAAAGCTAAGTGGCAATCTGAAAGTTCGGGTAAGGTTAAACTATATTTAACATTGTAACTTAAAACATACTTTGTCCCTTTGCGCGGTAAAACTATTGACGCTTGGGGATTACTCGGAATGTCTTGAGTTACACTTACCATTGAATAAGGTAACACTAGTGAAGGACTAGGACTAGTGCTTGGAGTTTGATCCCGCTCGTTAGTCTCTTGTGGCTTAGTTGGCGTTGGTTGGGATGCTGGCTGTGCTGCTGGAGAAGGTTGCTTCTCATCAGCTAAAGCACTACCATTTAGACTAAGCAAGCCCATACTTAAAACTGCAACTAACCAAGCCTTAAGATGCTGTCCTTGATTTCTCACTAGAGAAGATCCAAGAAGTATTAAGGTTAAGAGTTGAGAGATAAATATTCTCATACATCACCTAAAAAACAGGTAAAGTTCTGTTTGTCGAGAAAGCAAAAGTCTTACACAATACTTTAAAATACCTCAGCGCATTACTTACGTAAGTCTTATTTTAGTCATGTTACTTTAGCTATTCATATAACTTTGTATTGATGACTTTGTATTGTTTCGGTAACTAAGTTGTTAGATTACTAGGTAACTAAGTAGCTATATTACTGATAGATATGGAACTAGATAACTATCACTAAAGATCTCTAAAGATCTCTAACAACCACTAACTATCACCCACTATAAGGTAATACTAAAACGACTACTGTAAGTAATAACTCCAGAGTTAAAGTATCTCTTTAAAGCAGTATCAAACTTATTACCGCGGATCATGGCAAAGATATTATCAATTTGCGTACGTAGAGTAATGTCCGAGTAGAGTTTTTGATAGTATTCAGGATCAAAAGCTCCTAAATTTAAGGCTTCGAGTACTTGCGGAGGCATTTGTTTAAAGGCTTCAAGTAAAGCTTCTGCTGTATAGCATTGAAACTGTAAAGGATTTTTAATGTGCTCATGACACCATTGAGCTTGTTCGCTTAAGTAGATCGAGAGCACTTGTTTAGGATCGATCTGGATATTCTTACCTGCAGCAGTACGAATTACAGCCAGATAAGATTGGATTTTAATGTCATAAGTAAAAATCCGAATAAAGTCATCGGTAGACTTAATAGGATTGTTATAAAGGGCATTGTAAACTTTAGAGTAATAACTCTGCATAATCATATGCAAGTTTACTAAGCCTGAATGCGTTTTTTGGGGATTGACTGTATCTTGTACTACGGTATTAAAGAAGATGCCTGCTTTAGCTGGTGCTGCTAAGCATAGACTACTCGCAAGAGTTAAAAGTCCACCCCAACGACAAGTAAGTCTCCCTACATGTCGGAAAAAAGAATATAAGCTTTGCATCCTTTGAAGAAAAGATAAGTTAAGCTAAAAATCGGAAAATGCTAAAGTTCATTTCTAGTGTTCATTTCTAGTTCATTACTAGTGTTCATTCCTAGTTCATTGCTAGTTACTGATCCTAGAAAATGACTTTACGCCCTTAGTTAGATTAAGGGATAACTAATTATGGATTATTATATCTAAAATAGCCGAAACTATCCTAGTAGGGAAGAATGAAAATTTTTCACTTCCCGCAATGTGCCTTTAAAATAAGTCAATTGTCGCTTATTTTTACACATCTACCTATATTCTAGTGCTTTTTATCGAGTAAAGTAGAAAAATCTGCATTTATGACAGGAATATGTGACACAAATCACATTTTTAGATTAATCAATTTGAACTGTCCGATCAAGATCTACCGCTATTTTTACCCGTTTAGCCGTAAAATCCCGTATAATCAGAAGTAAAGATAAATCGAGTTCGATGTAGGGTTATACAACTTCTGTTCGTCTGCATCCCACAATAACTCCTGTTTATTTTTTACCTCCTACAAGCAATTCTCTTCTTACTCTTAGTATTTTATCCTCTTCTTTCTTGCTCAAGACTTGAGCCTTATTGACTGGAATTGATATGACATTTTACGTAATTTCAGGTAGTACTTTAGGTACGGCTGAAGCCGCGGCTGAAAGTATTGTCGAAGAATATAATCAACAACACCCAGAAACTCCCGCTAAAGTTTTACATAGCCCAAGCTTAGAAGCTATTGCTGATGCAACGCGTTTAGTAGTGGTATGTGCTTCTTATGGTGCAGGTGAGTTCCCTGATAGTTTTTACCCTCTAGCACAACAAATCGAAAAAGCTGATAAACCTTTCCCGCAATTAGAAAAACTTCTACTTATTGGCGTTGGTTCATCAGACTATGATACTTTCAATGGTGCAATTGATTTATTAGCGAATATTTTTGCGGCTAAAGATATTCATCCAGTTGCAACACCAGCGAAAATTGATATTGTTGAAACCTTTGAACCTGATGTAGCAGCCGTGGATTATTTTAATCTGCATGCAGATGAGTTTTTAGCTTAAAGTTTGATATAGTTTAGCTAGAGTTAAACTAGACTAAAGCTAAAGCTAATCTAAATTTAAGCTTTAATTAAGAATGAACTATACGTAAAAAGTGAGCCTTTAGGGGCTCACTTTTTACGTATGGATTAACTCATAGTGATAAGCAATACTAATAGCTTACTCTTGCTCTACCCACATATAACGTTGACTTTGCATTTCTTCTGCAACTTGCGTTTTAAAATATTGATGTAATTCACGAATTTCTTCGGAACTTGGATTTTCGTTTACCAGATTTAAAGTGTCGTGGCTACGACGAGAAAGTAAACGGATTCCTGCTCTATATCTTACATCTAACTCTGCTGCTAAAAGAGTTTCATCAACATCATTGAGGGCATAGTAGTTTTGCCAATCAGCCGCAATATTAAATTGTTTTACTTGCTCTTTATGTAAATTAGTGTGCATAAACATCCCTACATAATTTTCTAATGGCGGGAAGTGCCAATTAGATGGATCATCTTGCACTTTACAATTGTAAAAAGCTCCAGAAGCAAAACGTAATTGCGGGAATTGCCAATGACTAACACCGGTTAGAGACTGCACATCTAAAAAAGCTCCCGTAAGATCTTGCACACGGCTTAAATCCCAGTTAGAGAGTTTAACAGCTACATGTGGGATCTTAGCAAAGATATAACTTAAGTTTGCTAATCCCTCAATGGAGATAAAACTTAGATCCATGCGCGGTTCTAAAGCTAAAAGCGCTTCTAAGAAACGACGTAAACTCCAAGCATTGCTAAAACGCAGTTTACCACCTACAGCAACAAGTTCATTCCCATTAGGTTCTGCGCTTAGTTTATGTGCCTTACTTTTAGCTTCTGCGCTTAGTTTATAAGTAGCGATTAGGGCTTGCACTAATTCTTTACTTAACTGACTAAACTGCACATCAACTAGTTCTGTACCTACAGGTAAAGAAGTATACTCTTGGGTACTATAGAGTTCACTAGGATACTGACTAACCATGGCTGGTAATAAGTTTACAAACCAAGTTAGGTTGTAATTATAAGACGTACCTATTAACCAATGATGTGCCATTTGCAGTTTAGGTAACCAGATGCCATTAAGGTCTTGCTTAAAGTTAGGAGTAAAGGCTAAGAAGTAATTAGCATTCACTAATGCCGGTAAGCGCCAAGCACTTAAGTCTTGGTTAAACTCACTCATGGCAAACATTCCCATAGCTCGTTCGAGCTTAGGTAAGCGCCAGTTACTTAAGTTCTGGTTATAAGCACTAAAGGCAAACATTAAATTCGCATTTACCAGTTTAGTAGTATCCCAAGTACCTAAGTATTGGTTAAAGTTACTATAAGCAAACATTTTTTCTGCTTGCTCTAAAGAACTAGTTACCCAAGCACTTAAATCTTGGTTAAAGGTTGACCCCATAAAAGTTGAGATTGCCGAATTAACGCGGCTTACGTCCCAAGCACTTACATCACCATTAAAGTTAGTAAAGGCAAAGGCATAATCTAAGTTTTCTAGGCTCGAAGTTTGCCAAGAGCTTAGATCTCTGGTAAAGCGACTTTTAGCGAAAGCGGCTTTGAGGTTAGTTAATTGACGGACATCCCACTGACTAATATCACCGTTAAAGCTACTACCAAAAAACAGCATTTGTGCTTGCTTAACTTTACCGGTTTGCCATTGGGAGATATCTCCATTAAATGGCGTACGAGTAAAGACATAACTTAAGTTATTAAGTTCAGAAACATCAATAAAGTTTAAGTCTGCTTGCCAGTTTTGTAAAGTTTTACAATAATCCCGGACAAACATACCTAAAGACAAATAGTCGGTAAACTTAAGACTAATGCCAGTTTGACTCAGATCTTTTTGATAGAGTTCGCCAAAGGTTTTCTGATCGTAACGTGGGTTGAGCGGTAACTTCGCCATATACTTAGCAAGAGCAGCTTGACGCGCTTGTTCATCGGCTAAGGTCATAAAATCAGGCTTAGCGGTAATTGGCGTTGGTTTTAAGGACCCTAAACTAACACCTTGCGCTAATTGTTGCTGATATTGACTTAACTTATCCCAGATTTCTGATGGATAGATACTACACTCGTCTGAGGTACGGAACGTATCACAATCATAATGCTCGATATGTGGTAAACACCAATGATCGACACTATGATTGAAGTAAGCACTAGCAAAAGTACTACGTAAATCTTTTACTTGTGTTACTTGCCAAGTATCTAAAGGCTGGTTAAATAAGCTATAGGCAAAAGTATAAGCTAAAGATTCTACTTGTGCTACTTGCCAGTTATTTAAAGGTTGGTTAAATAAACCGGCATAGAACAGATATGACATATCTGTTACTTTACTTACGTCCCAAGTATTTAACTCCCCATTAAACCATGAAAACGCAAAAGTCCCTTTCATGCTAGTTACTTGACTTACATCCCAAGCACTAATGTCAAAGGTATAAGGTAAGTAGGCAAAGACACCATCTAAACACGTAAGTTTACTTACATCAATAAAGTTCAGATTACGATAAGGAGTATGTTGCGCATACGCCATAATAAAGTTACGTAATGCCTGATGATTAGTAAAACTTACTTGCACTTGAGCAGCATACAGATCAATGTCTTGATATTGAGGGGCAAGATCTTCATAAGCTATGTCAGTAAACTGGTGCAGCGCTTGCCAAGTAGTTTTTGCTTTCTTAGATTGGGTTGCAAGATCTTGCTCGCGCTCTTGAGTATAAGTTGCAACCGTCGGACGTAAATTCTGCTCATGACGAGTAGAGGCTAAAGCTCGCTCTTGCGCTACATACTCTTGCTGAATAGCAGCACGTTGTGCCAGCGTTAAGGTTGGCTGTTTATTACGCTGACTTCTTAAACTGCTCTTATCGAACTTATAACTCTCAAGCTTGTTATTTAGATTAGACTCAAGCTTACTATTATCGAGCTTGCTACTATGCTTGCTACTATCTAGTAAACTCTTATCGAGTTGCTCATTATCTAACTTACTTGCATTAGCTAAATAAGCATCTCTTACTTGTTGATAGAGCTCACCATTAGAGTAGATTTGGGCTTTAGTAAAGGCACGACTTTGCGCCGCTTGTAATTTACTCGAAATGGCTTGTTTAATATTTTGGTAACGTTTTTGGTAAAAAGGCCAAGACAATAATGCTCCTTGTTGGGCAATATTGTTCATGCCTTGAATAAAATACGGATAAAACTGCGTCTGACTTACAGATTGGGCGGTTTTACCATGTTGCTTACGCATAAAAGGTTGTACTTGCTCTAGTAAGCAATCCTTTTCTAAGGCAAAACCTGTTTCTAAGCATTCTTCACGCTGTTCTGAGCTTAAATCATGAAAAAGTTCTAAAGGCTTAAGTTCACCATAGAGAGCTTGACAGCCTAAATTATAGTGCGCTTGTAGTTCAAGTTCACTATCGAGCTGACGGTTCATACGTCCGCTAACTGCAACTTGGATTTTTTGATAGTGATCTTGCACAATAATTTCAGCTTGTTCTTGGTCAGTTAGTGCTCCTTCGTATAGGTCTTCAACTTCTATAAAGGTATAACCACTATAAGCATTTAATTCTTCAAGTGGTGTTAGATAACTAGTCGCAAATTCGTGCTCACTAAAATAATTAAAAGCAAGTAAGCCTTGTGCTACTTGCCATTTAGTTGTTTCAGCTGGCGTTGCAAAATCCGCAACCGCTAGATCCAAAGCACCCGCAAAGTCACGCACGGTACGTTGTAAACCAGCGCGCTTATGCGTTTGATAGGAAAACTGCCGATATAAACGTGAAAGTTTTAAGCCTTGAGCAAAAGAAAGCAAAGGAAAACCTTGAGGTGGGGTTTTATTTTTACTCATAAAGTATCAAAGCAGAAAAGACTATTTTAAGTACTAGTTTTTAGACTACCTTATACAAATACAAAGGCACTTCCTTAGCCTTAAAATAGTTAGCGCTTAAGTTCTGCGAACTTAAGCACATAAAAACGCGTAAACTTAAGCACCTTGTTTTAGAGATTACCATTGGCGGAGACCACTAAAAGCTGTGCTAAGTCCTAAATTCTTTTCTCATTATAGCCTAGCAATGATTAATCACCAAAAAGATCTTGCAAAAGTGTCGATAGTGACCACTTTTTTGTGCTGCTATTAGTAGTTATTTACATTTAGTTATGTAGAGGCTTCATTTTACAGCTGGATTTTGCAGCATAATGCCTGAACTTACTTTAAGTGCTATGTAAGTTTGCTTTAGTTAAAGTTTGGTTCAGGTTAAATTTAATTTTGGTTAAGCTCACTCGATTTAGATCAAGTTTGACTTAGTGGAAGTTTAATTTAGGTTTAGTTTTCTTTGGGTTAAAACTCCTGTATATTTTTTACATACTCCCTTTGGTTTTGTTGTTAAGCTAGCTAAGATTTAGATTGGTTACCTTGTTAAGTTTTGTAAGATTGAGATTAGATTTTGTTGTGAAGATTAAGCTCGATTTACTTAAAACCAACTAAAGTCTCGAACTCCAGCAAACCCACCGATTAGCGAGCCCATAACTAACAAAAGGTTGCTTTAACGCGTTAAATTACAACCTGTAGCTTCTCCAAAACACCATTCTACCTATCATTTTAAAACTAATGTCAGTTATTCTTGTAGACCTATTGTTATTTTATGTTACGGTAAAAGGAGAGGAAGAGTAAAATTTATCTTAAAAATGATGTAGTTATCTCAACTCTCCTCTAGCTAAAAATGTCACAAATTAACTTCCGATTGTATAGAGCAAATAAATTTAGGGATAGTTAAATTTAACTCAATTGAATACAAAAGTACGCAATTAACTCTCATACCAAGCTTGTATTTCTCTTGTAAAATCCTGCACATGCCCCATTTAAAGAACAAAATGATTGATCCAATCATTTAGTTATCGTAAATCTAAGTAGTCTAAGAAGGCATAACACGGCTAGTATTTTGGTCTGAGCTTGAGAATGAGATTAATTTTGCTCGCGCAGATGATCGTTTTTGTAAGTTTTGGCAAGCTAAACTTTCGTTACTTTCGTATTGCTAAATTTCAACACTAAATAATGGATTAATTTAACTCTCTAAGTTTTATTTGACATGTGTTTATGTAGCTATGGGAAATTAGCAAGCTTATGGGTGTTTGTATTCTCGTCAATTTGCTAAAATTCCAAGAAATTAAGCTAAAATTTTACTTGCATTTTTTGCAGCTTTTATTTATTATTATGTTTTTTTCAGAGCTTTAATTTTTAAGAGAAATTTATCTCCCTTAGGCGGTTGTCTCTAATGCTCTAGTTAGCTTAAGACTAAATCTTAAACTAACTTGTCTTATAGCAAGAACATAAATGTCTCTTGCAGCATAACTGCATTTTAAAGACTTCTGAAAGCGCACTAAGAAGAGCGCACTAAGGTAAGAAAATTTTTTGTTAAGTTTTGCTAAATTTGCATTCGTTTTAGGCATTTTTGATTAACTCAAACAAAAAATCGATAAATTTATCTGCAAAATTGTGTCTGGTGACGCAAATCACAACATTTGTTCGAGTACTACAGCTAAAAGCTTCTATAATAAAGGCGCAAGATAAGGAGACCTATTTTTCTCCCTATATGCATATTTATTTTTAGAGTTTTTAGGAAGTTCGAGTATCTTTATCTTTTTATTTCCTTAATCAAAAAAACTTTCCCAGGTAAAAATAAATAGCTCTTAGCTCGATTGCCCTAAATCCGTCGATTTTATACTTCATCCTCAGATTTAAGTTTGGTTTAAGTCGTGCAAACGTATTAAACCTCATTTAAATTATCTAAACAAAATCGTCATTTAGCGCCAGCTAAGCATATAGGATAGGAAAAATTGATTGCACATTTATCCTCCTCTATATAATAAGGAAGTTTTCTTATGATTATTGGTTGCCCAAAAGAAGTTAAAGTTCAAGAATATCGTGTAGGCTTAACTCCAGACAATGTAGCTGCTTATGTTGCAGCAGGACATACAGTATATATAGAAAAAGATGCAGGTACTGCTATTGGCTTTACCGATCAAGACTATATTAATGCTGGTGCTCAAATTACCGATAAAGAAACGCTTTTTGCTCGGGCGGAAATGATTATCAAAGTAAAAGAACCAATTAGCTCCGAGTTCTCTTACTTTAAACCGAATACCATTCTTTTTACTTATTTACATTTAGCAGCCGAAGAGCCGCTAACTAAAATGTTAATTGAGAAAAAGATCTCTGCTGTGGCTTATGAAACCATAACTACAGCTCAAGGTTTACCTTGTCTACAACCAATGAGCCAAATTGCAGGACGTCTTTCAGTGATTGAGTCTTGCAAATACAGCCAAAGTACCTTTGGCGGTCAAGGCTTACTCTTTAGTGGTGTTCCAGGCACTCCTAAAGGCAAAGTATTAATCCTTGGAGGCGGAGTAGTAGGTCTAAACGCTGCCCAAATAGCTATGGGTTTAGGTGCAGACGTTACGATTATGGATATTGATGCTAATCGTTTAGCGTATATTGATCAAATGTTTGATATGCGCATTAAAACTCTCTACTCAACTCGTCAAAACTTGCTCGCGGAATTACCAACAGCTGATGCCGTAATCGGTGCTGTGTTAATCCCTGGAGCAAAAACACCAAAATTAATTCGCCGCGAAGACTTAGCTCTAATGAAAAAAGGTGCCATCCTTACTGACGTAGCTATTGACCAAGGCGGTTGTTTCGAAACTAGTCGTGTAACTACTCATAATGAGCCCGTTTATACTATAGATGGAGTAGTGCACTATGCTGTGGGTAACATGCCAGGATGTGTTGCAAGAACTTCAACCATTGCCTTAACTAATTCAACGCTTAAATATGGCTTAGAATTAGCTGCTAAAGGCTTAACCGCAGCGGTAAAAGAAAATCCAGCCATTCGTGAAGGCTTAAATACGCATCAAGGTCATATTACATGTGCAGGAGTTGCGCAAGCATTTAATCTGCCATATGTAGCAGCCCTTGAAGCACTAGGTAGCTAATGCAAGTAGGCACGTAATTAGTGTAGAGTAAAGAATATCTATGCAATTGCGGTATCAGTTTAAGGCTAGTATTTGATCTTAAAACTAATCCTAAAGCTTGCTTATTGATTTGAGTTTTGAAGATTTACTTAAGATTGTACTTAAGGTTGTACGTAAGATTAGAACTTAACCTTCGTCCTTAACCTTAATCCTTAAACCTAGTCCTAATTGCTAGCTCAACCTATAAAAAATTTCTATAGTATTTTGTAATCGCTCTTAGTAAATGAGTTGACCTGACCTGGCCCCAGCTCAATTTGTTTACTAATGGCTTTAAGAAAGTAAACTCCTGTTTACTTTCGTCATAAACCTCTAGACTAGACTCTTGGTCAGAAATTGTTCTAGTTACAGGTTTATGTTACTTTTGGCTTATCCGCACTTATAACTTGTGGCTATCACTATTGCTTAAGCATATAAGTATATAGAGGTAACGGTAAATTATAGTTAAGGTTTTAAAGCAATTTAAAACATAAGTATAGAGTTCGCTTGGTACTTATCGGATAGGTCAAGTCGGTTGAAGGACACGACAACTTCGGGGCTTAAGTCCTTGTAATTCACTATATCTGGCCTATAGTGGATATCCAAAGCTACAAGGGTGAAGTTGGATGTAATTTACATTAGTGTCCTTTTTTTCTTCCGACCAGCTACTTCGACTTTACGTACCGGCATCAGGCTTTTAATATTAGAAGCAGCATGCTTGAGGTATTTATTTGAGACCAGCGATAGTCAAATTTACTTTATAGCTGACCCCGCAGTGGGTGCGTAAAGCTGAAGTATTTTTTATAGTGTTAGTAAGATTTTATCTTGTATAGCTTGATCTATAAGTTTTAGCACCACAAGCTTTAGAACTTGGAAGTTTTAGATTATAAGATTTAGCTCTATGAGATCTATCTCAGCCACGTGCCACTCTGTTTTCTTTCCCATATGGACTAAGTTAGTTCTCTTTTTTTATGCTCAGCGATCTTTATCTGCTTAGTAATAGTACTAGCTTAATCTCGTCTTTATTATTTGCTTTAGAAATCCTCGTTTTAAGGTAAATAATTCTTCCTCTCTATTTTCAGCTAAATTCATTGTCATTGTCTTGTCATAATTATTTTGTAAGAAGAGTCTTGTCATAAGCACTCCAGTATTACTTACAAGTAGTTTATCTCTGTTGATTTGTTGGTTTGTTGTAGCTTGCTACCTAGGTTTATAGTTTTGTAAGCATAAGCATGCTTATGGCTAAGTGCGTCTACAGTAAGGTATAGGTTCATTACTTACACCAATTTGCTCTCAGCCTTGCTCTTACCTCTTATCTATAGGTCTCTTATCACTATTAGATCTCTTAGCACTATTAAATCTCTTGGATCTATATAGTGAAAACTGTAACCCACACTTTGAGCCAAAACTACCCTCTACGCATTATTAGTTCTCTCTAGGGAATTATTGCCTTAACTTGAGATTGATAATTATAGATTTTTCTTATTTATGACGATTTATAATTATTTTAAGGTGAAAACCCTAAAGATTTTTCCCCCAAATCGTGAGTTTTACGGTAATATACTCTTTTTAAGAATTAATAATTACCGTGTAAGAATAACTTCTTACTCCTTTTCTAATAATGCATTAGAAACTCCGAGATAAAACTATCTCCCAGAATTTAGTTTAAGTGCTGCAATCTTGCAGCCTTCCCCTGAAAATAGTTATTAATAATTACAATATACATTGAGTGTACCTAGAGAAGACCTTAAGGCTTAAGCCGATTACTCTAGGAGGATAGCTTTACCCTCTGTATAACAAACTAGGCTAGCTTTAGTACAAAAGTTCAAATAAAAAACTCATGCAGCAAGCTTGGTTCTACAGATATCCTATCCGCTCAAGCCCAAGGAGTTAATATGACTGCTGAAAGACAAACCTGGTCCAGTCGCGTTACTTATATTTTAACGGTTGCTGGAGCTACTATTGGTTTTGGAGCAACATGGCGTTTCCCTTATTTAGTAGGACAAAATGGTGGGGGAGCATATGTATTGCTTTTCTGCATCTGTATGATTGTTATCGGGATTCCGATGATCTTAGTGGAAAATGTCATTGGACGTCGTCGTCAAATGAACTCGATCGACGCCTTTGGTGGTTCGGCTAATGGTAAGCCTATTTCCAAGTGGTGGAAAATAGTCGCTTACTCTGGTTTACTCGGCTGTTTTGGGATTATCGCTTACTACATGGTAATCGGTGGTTGGGTATTAAGATATATTTACGACATTGTCGTAGGTAATCTCGACTTAACAGCCAAAGCCATGGATGCCGCAACCACAACGGCTCATTATGAAAAAGCTATTACCAATTCTCCACTCAATATTTCTTTCTGGACTTTTATCTTCGTTGCAGTTAACTGGTTTATCCTTTCTAAAGGGATTATTGACGGAATCGAACGTTCAGTTAAGTTCTTAATGCCAGTGCTCTTTGTCTTCTTACTGATTATGGTGATCCGTAATCTAACCTTAGAAGGAGCAAGTGAAGGGATCAAATTCTACCTCCAACCGGATTTTAGTAAGATTACTCCTCGTCTGTTTATCTTCGTTCTCGGACAAGTATTCTTTGCTTTAAGTTTAGGTTTTGGGGTGCTGATTACGCTTTCATCTTATCTCTCTAAACAAGAAGACTTAGTTAAAACTTCAATTATTACTGCCATTGTGAATACCGTAATTGCAGTAATGGCTGGCTTTATGATCTTCCCAGGTCTTTTCAGTTTTGGTTTAGCACCAAACTCAGGACCATCTTTAGTATTCCAAACTCTACCTATTGTGTTTAGTCACATGTGGTTAGGTCCTGTGTTTGCGGTTATCTTCTTCTCGTTATTATTACTAGCGGCTCTAACTACTTCGATCACTTTATATGAAGTATTAATTACTGCCCTAGCCGAGAAAACTAAACTTAATCGTCAAGCTTCGATTGCTGTAGTATTATTAGGAATTTTCATTCTTGGTAATATCCCATCGGCATTTAATAGTACAATCTTTAATTGGTTCGACTTTGTGTCAGGTAATATTCTGTTCGTACTTACAGCTCTAGCTACATGTATTTTTACCGGCTATTGCTTAAAAGACGAAGCGAAAAAAGAATTATCTTACTGCGCAAGTCCAACCACGGTAAATATTTGGTTTAACTACGTTAAATACGTATTACCGATTATTATTTTCATTGTATTTATCTATGGCCTATTCTACTAAGCATTAAGCTAGATTTTAGTGTTATACTAAAATGGTCATTAGATCGACAAATCTATGACAAGAAGTCTTATGGATATAAGTACCAAACTCGCCGTTTGGTACTTTTTTTTTGCGCACAAAAAAACCTGTTAGTGTGGCCTAACAGGTTAACTCTAATTTTATTAACAATGTGATTTTTTGCGTATAAGTAATCACTCTTCACTTATATGCGATGAAAAGAACTTCCTTAAAGTAAGAAAGTTATTCGCTAGTAGTTCCCTAACTACTAAGACGAATGAGGTTCGTAAACTAAGATCTTGTCATCTTATCCGTTCGAACTCTAGGTTCAACTGTGACAGCTCGTTTACGCAAATTCTGGGTAGTGATACAAACTAAGTTCACTAATTTGCAGCACTCTTTTAATCTTATACCATTAAAGGGGATAACTTCTAGTCTTAGCAACATTTTTTAGGTAAAAATCTCGAGTTTGAGCGGCTTTACCGCAAAATCTTATGCGCGACTAGCTTTTTTCCTCGCAAAACTCACTTTCAGCGAGCTTGAACTGCGTTTTTTCAGGAAAAACTCCGAGTTTTACTCGGAGTAAATCGATTAAGATAAATTACTTGATGTTATGCAAATAAGAAAACTATAAGGTTTTTAAGCTTATTGTACTCTTTCTTTTAAATCAAATGCCATTAGCACTTGGTTAATTGTTTCTTTACTCATTTCCACTGGTGCTTTAACTGCTAAATCACCAAGGTTATAAGTTTGCATTGCAACAGCATCGTCGCTTTGCTTAATAATTACTAATCTTACAAGTTTTTGTTTAAATAAAGCACCATAAATCGGAGCGTTATTTACCTCAACTTTAACAATGCGTTCAGGAGCTTCACCTTGATACATAAAGCTTGGCATTTTATTTGCTGCAGAAGCGCTTTGCGCTGCTACAGGTACAGCCGCTGAACTTGGTGTATCAGCAAAAGCAGTTAACGGAGTACTAATCACTGCACCTAATAAAGCTAAAGCTGTTAATTTTTTACTTAAAGTCATAATTCATTCCTTAAAGCCAAAATTATTTAGTCAATGACTAAAAAACTGACTTATCTATATCGAAAATGGTGATCAAGCTTCTAAGGTTCTGCAACCTTCATTTTTGCAGTTTACCTTAGCAAGCTTATTTGTTTAATAAGAGAATCTATTTATTTTGTTGTTTGATGTTTTTCTTATTAAAATTATAGCGATGAATTTATAAATTTCTAGCTTTAAATGCGGATTACCACCGCAAGACATTGATATTTAAGCACAAATAAACAGCATTTAGTTGAGTGGTTGCTCAATTATATAGCAAATAAAAAAGATCACTTGATCTTTGGGTTATACAAAAGGAGTACTTTTTTAACCTGATTTTTTTACTCTGTAGAATATTACTCTATCTTTATGAGTATTACTTGCTTTTACTGCGACTTCGCTCTTTTAATTACAAGCTACGCTTTGCTCTAGAACCGGCTTTTCTAGAACATTAGTATGCTGCAGTTCTAGAAAACTAGCATCTAAACCTAATTGTTCAAGTAAATAATTAACTTGTTGTACTGAAGCATGATTAGCTACTGTAATGGTTAAACCACGTAAAGAATAGGTTGTAGCTTCAATATCACTATCTGTAACAGGAGCAATGACTATATATTGATCTCCTGCAAGTTTTTGATAAAGATATGCCATTAAAGGTTGCGATTCACGTTCAAGTACCGCCATTTTTGTGGCTGCAAAGCCATTAATTGCTAGTCCATTAAGTTGCGTAGTTGAGACTTCAACTTGACGTACTTGGTTATCCAGCATAATCTGCGCTTGCTTGTTGCTAGCTACTGTATTTGCAGTTGTATTTACGGGTGTATTTGCTGTTGTACTTATAGTTGCACTTGTTGTTGTAATAGTACTCGCCGCACTAGCTACTTGTACATTAGTTAGTGCAAACGCACCACTAACAACCATTGCTAAAGTTAAGAGTCGTTTACGTAAGGTAAAATTTGCTTTCACCATAAATTTTTTTCAGATATTTATATATAGATTTTCAAGATATTTAGCTATTTTAGGAGAGTAAATAGCTATTTGTAGTATGGAGCTTTAAGTTTATAGTTTTAGTGTGCGAATTTTGAGCTTTAGTCTTTACACTTCTACTCGCATATACGCCACATCCACTTTAAATTACAAACAGGACAACAGCGGTAGCATAAGCTACCGCTGTGCACTCAAAGCTATAAAATTTAACCTTTATGATCTGTACTAAGACATAAGGTAGGTACACTCTATAAAGTGTAGAAGAGTTTTACCTCTGATTCTCACTAGAACGCTTCTCTTAAGTTAATTCAAGCTTCTTAAGCGACCATCTTAGGTCAAGCTTTAATCTACTTTATGGCTCTAGAGAAATTATCTCGACGTAAAATTATTTTTTGTATTCGTTGTGTGCTTCTACAGCTGCAACAGTTACATCGATATCTTTAACTTGTGCATCAACTTCTAATTTAGCTAATACATCGTTAATTTGTGCTGCAGATAGGTTAGCTGGAGTAACTACAGTTAAGTTACCAACGTGTACATTTACTACTTGTGCTGGATCTTGTGCAGCTTTAATTACTACTAAGTTGTTGTTAACACCTTTGAATAAATCTGCTGATACTGCAAACTCACCTTCAGTAGCTTGTACTGATTTAGCTGGAGTATTGTATGCATCGCTAGCATTTAATACGATTGGGTGTGCGTTTAAGTTGTAGTATGGGTCGTTGCTTTTATCGTGTTCACCCATTGCAAAAGCTGAAGCACTTACGAATAAACTTGCTGCTACTAATACTGAAGTTGCTTTTTTGAATAATGACATGTTGTTTTCTCCAATTGTGTTTATTTATTTTGTGTTGTTATTTGTTTGTTATGCGTTATAAATTGCCAGCTTAAGCCCGAAGGAGTTTATGAACATTACTTAGTGGGCTTAAGGGCAAATAAAGACTACTCTGTGTTTATGTTGTCTATGCCGAGTAGTATTTATTGTGTTTTTAATTGTTTATAGAGGTAAAGTTAAATCACTTAAGTGGACTAAGCCGCATTAAGATGAGTTAAGTTAATAATGTTAAGTTATCGATTAGCGTTTTAATTAATGTTGATTAGGTTTGTTGTTTGTTAAAGAGGTTGTTTATCTCTTGGCATTAATTAAGACTAAATAAAAGATAACTTGCAAAGCTATAAAGCATAAGGAAAAAGTTTATGGTTTATAACTTTGTTGTTTATGTTTAGTTAGTTATGTTTTTGTTTGTTGTTTCTGTGGACTATTATAGAG
>NZ_NRJG01000038.1 GCF_003585935.1 Psittacicella hinzii | reverse complement strand
CAAACAATACAAACAAACAATACAAACAAACATCAGTTTGTTTAATCATCTAATTTCTCTTCTTCTTTCCCTTCCTAAATATCAATCCAAAGAAAATTCTAATGAGCTTGTAAAAGCGCGAATTTTTGAGGATACTCAAAACTTAGATGCAGAATTATTAACAGCGTTAGTAAATGATTCTGATCTACAGCCAATATTTTTCCAAAAAGTTAATGATCTTCTTGTTTTTAATCAACAAAAGTTTATAAACATTCTTAACAACAAAGAGTTCTTACCTAGTTCATTTACCCAATTTAAAAACCGTATAGGTTTAACTTCAAATAATCAACTTACCTTTGTAAGTAACACTCAAGATGTAGTTTTAACATGGCCATTTAAAGATTGCGTGCTTGAGGGGGGTCAATCAACCGATGAGCAAAACCGTAAAGAAGTTTTCTTTAATGAAACTTTAGCTTATGAAGAAATAACAAAGTTACTTAAACCAAAAGTATTAAGTAATGCTAAGCGTTATAGTGGCTCTGGTATTGAAGAAAATATCACTACTTTTAGAGATAACGATAATTTAGTTATTAAAGGTAATAATCTTATCGTTTTATCAACGCTTATGCAGCGATTCGAAAATAAAGTCAAATGTATCTATATAGATCCTCCGTACAATACTGGAAAAGATAGCTTTAATTACAATGACAGTTTTAATCATTCTTCATGGTTAACTTTCATGAAAAATCGTCTTGAATTATCTAAGAAGCTCTTAAGAGATGATGGATTAATTTTTGTACAATGTGATGATAATGAACAAGCATATTTAAAAGTTCTTATGGATGAAATTTTTGGCAGAAAGAATTTTATTAGTACTTTAATACATCAAAGAGCTTCTGGAGGAGGTAAAGCTAAGCACGTTGTAAAAGGTCATGATTATGTTATGATTTTTGCAAAGGATACTTCTCAGAACATATCTTTAACTTCACAAGGTGAGGTTCGAGGAAAAATAGTCTCAATAAATGGAAAAGATCATGTTAGAAATGACGATGTAGTACGTAAAGTTTTTGGTTCTTATGATAAGTCTTTAGATCGAAGATGCTTTTATGAAGAACTATCAGAATATAAAAGTGAAAAACAAATTGCAGATATAGAAGCAAAAATAGAAAAAGGTGAATACGTCTTAGAAAAGCATAAAAATGGTAAGACGGTAATTGTAACTTATTCTCCAATTGATAATTTAAAAAAGAAATTATATTCAATAATCAAAGCTTTTAGCTCTGATGCTTCTGATCACTTAGAGAATTTAGGTATAAAATTTTCTAATCCTAAACCGGAGCAATTATTAGATTTTATTTTGAATACTTGTACAACAAAAGGAGATATAGTATTAGATTTCTTCGGTGGTAGTGGTACTACAGCTGCAGTGGCACATAAACGTAATCTTCAGTATATAGTAGTGGAGCAAATGGATTATATTAGTGAAACAATTGTTCCTCGTTTACAAATGGTTATAAATGGAGAAAATGATAAGTTAGGGGTATCACAAATCGCAAACTGGCAAGGTGGTGGATCTTTTGTTTACTGTGAACTTAAAGATAATGCTTCAGAATTAATTGAGCGTATTAATAATGTTAGATCGGATAATATATTAGAGTTAGCCGCTCAAATATTTACCGATTACCGTACTAAAGCCCAAATTCAAGCTAATCAATTGCAAGATGAGATTGATAATTTTGAGTCTTTACCATTTGATCAACAACAAGAATTTCTTTTTGCTTTAATTGATAAGAACAAGCTGTACGTAAACTATGAAGATATAGATGATGTCGAGTTCAAAATAAATGACACAGATAAGAAATTTAGCCGTTCATTTTATGGAGAATAAGAGATGTCTAGAAAAACAACAAGTACAAAATCTAATTTAGCACGTTCAAATCAGGTAACTAATTTAGATGATACAGCATTCTTGTATAAAGAATTAGATATAGAGCGTAAATACATTAAACAAGTTACAGCTCAACAACCAGAAAATGAACAAGAAGAGATAATTCCTTTAGTTATCAAACAAAACCTCAATCCACGAATCGATTTACGTGAGTATCAAGAAGAAGCTTTAGAGAATTTTATTTTGTACTATGAAAAGTATCATGCAACTAAGAAGTTGCATACACTTTTTCATATGGCAACAGGATCAGGTAAGACTGTAATTATGGCTAGCCTTATTATCTATTTATATAGTAAAGGCTATCGCAATTTTATTTTCTTTGTTAATCAAGTTAATATTCTTGAAAAAACTTTAGCTAACTTTACTAATGCCTCATTTTCTAAGTTTCTTTTTGTACCAGAAATTGAAATTGCAGGACGTAAAGTAAAAGTAAATGTTGTAGATAATTTCTCGGCGACGAATTTAGATGAAATTAACCTATGCTTTACCACAGTACAAAAACTAAGTATTGATCTTAAAGATACCAAAGAGAATAGTATATCTCTACAAGATTTTTCGGACAATAAAGTAGTATTTATTTCAGATGAAAGTCATCATATAAACACTTATACCAAAAATAAATTAAGTGCTGAAGAAAAAACAAATCTTAATAGTTGGGAAATTTTTGTAACTAAAGCGTTTAATGCACATAAAGATAGTATTATGCTTGAGTTTACAGCTACCTGTGATTTAAAACATCCAGCTATTCTTGATAAATACCGTGATAAGATTGTTTACAATTATCCATTAAAAAACTTTAGAGAAAGTGGTTATACTAAAGAATTTAAGAACTACTCAACCCGAACTGATTTATGGACAAGATCTCTAATTGCTCTTATTCTAAGTGAGTATCGTCGTTTCTTATTTGCTGATCAACAATTGCATGTAAAACCTGTAGTGTTGTTTAAATCACAAAAAAGGATTAACGAGTCTGAGGAATTCTATGCAGAGTTTATTAACAAGGTTAACACTCTTAGTGTTGAGCAAATAGAAACTTTATATAATCAAGTTAATTTACAAAACTCTCAGGCAAAAAGTAACCAACTAGATTTAAATAAGGACACTAGTTCACATGATGATTTAGTGCGTGCTTTAACCTATTTTTATCAGAAAGACTTTGCTCTGCTAGTTAATGCAATCAAAGAGCAATTTAATACAACTAACTGTATTATTGTTAATAGTAAAGATTATAGTTCAGCAAGTAAAATGGAGCAACTTAACTCTTTAGAAGATAGGGAAAATCCTATACGAGCAATATTTACAGTAGATATGCTTAATGAAGGATGGGACGTATTAAATCTATTTGATATAGTGCGTCTTTATGATCCTCGTCAAGGTGGAAGACCTGAAGTATCTTCTTATACAATTAAAGAAGCACAACTAATCGGACGTGGAGCTCGTTATTGTCCGTTTGTCTTAAACGAAGACCAGGATAAGTTTAAACGTAAGTTTGATGATGACATAGATAATCCTTTACGTATTCTGGAAACGATGTATTTCCACTGTAAAGATGACTCAAAATACATCCAAGAGTTACGTCAAGCTTTAATTGCAATCGGATTGGCTGAAAGCAAAGCAATAGAGTATACCTATACCTTAAAACCACAGTTTAAAGACAGTGTAGTATTTGATCGAGCAGTAGTCTATACTAATGAAAAAGTTCGTGTAGGGCGAGAGAGCTTTACTTCGATAAGTCCAAAAATTCGTAATCATAGTTATAGATATGCTGCAAGTTCATTATTTGTAAGTTCAAGTAATCTATTTGAGCAATTAAATAAAGCAAGTACGGTAAAAGATTTAGAAGATATAGCTACTCGACAAAATGAAGTTCATGATGCATTAGTAATGCAAGACCTACACATTGATTTAGGAGGTTCTGAAGTTAATCTACCGGTTAATAATTTTGTTTCGTTAGGTAATGAAGAAGCTCTAACGACTCTTTATAGTACGACAAAAGATGATCAAGCTAGCTTTAAAGCAAATGCTCAAGCGTTAAATTCTAAAATAAAACGTGAAACGACTATAATCAAACTAAAAGATGTCGATTATCGTATTTTGTTACATGCAAGTGAGTTCTTTAATGGGATGAATTTTGCTTTTGTACAAAAACAATATCCGCATGCAAAAAGCTTACGAGAGTTCTTAACTGCTGATAATTATCTAGGAAATATTACTTTAGAGATTGTTCACGATGCTCAATTAGGGATTACTAACGATGATTTAATAAAAGCGGTAAAAAATATTTACCAGCAAATTGAAAAACATCTGTTCAGTATTAAACCTACCTACATAGGCACAACAGAGTTTAAACCGATAGCCTTATGTAAAGTAATCCAAGATGGCAAAACTATAAAACTAACTCATATTCCAGAAACTGGAAGTGGTAAAGGAGTTTCACAAATCACTTGTGAAGATGAGTCTTTACAGTTAGATTTAAGCCAAGAAGATTGGTATGTGTTTAACGATAACTACGGTACTTCTGAAGAAAAAGCCTTTGTGAAATACTTCAAGCAAGAAATAGCGCAGCGTTTACGAGCAAAAGGTTTAGAGTTTTATGTGATCCGTAATGAACGCTTTGCGCAACTTGCACTTTATAGTTTTTCACATGGAGAAAGATTTGAACCGGACTTCTTACTTTTAGTGAAGAACAATAAAGAAAATGAACTCTATAGTACTTCACGCTACTCACAAGTATTCATCGAACCAAAAGGTCAACATCTCTTTGCTCAAGATGGATGGAAGCAAGAGTTCTTAAGCCAACTCAAATCTCAAGCAAAAATTTCAGAAAATGTAAATGTATATGATAATTATCAAATTATCGGTATGCCGTTTTTTAATAAGTTAGAGCTTGATGCCTTTGATAGTGCAATAAATAAATGGTTAGATGAGTTATAGTTAGATCTCTTCACCGATAAGGTGCTGCTTCAGGTAGACATTTTAGGTAGTTACTCTAGTATCTCTAGTAGAATTTCGACTGCTCCACGCGGTAGTCCTATACGGTAGCCCCATGCGGTAGCCCCAAATGATTGGGAGCACAAAAAAGACTCTACAGCTTAGCTGTAGAGTCTTTAATATTATTTACGGAATAAACCAAAGAACTTAGAAATGAGATTCGTTTTGTCTTTAGGTTCTTCTGCCTCGGCAGAATTTAAATCCATACGTGGACCAAAAGCTTTAGCCACAGTTGATTGCTCTTTATAACTATCAGCATTAGCTGCTGGTGCTTTAGCTTCAGGCTTAGCTTCTGCAGCTGCCTTTTTAGTTTTTGCAGTTGTTGGAGTTTCAGCTTTAGCAGTAGCTTTACTGTTAGCTTTGACTTCGGTTTTAGTTTCAGTTTTAGTAGCTTTTTCAGCAGGAGCAGCTTTCTTAGCTTTTTCAGCAGGAGCAGCTTTCTTAGCTTTAGCAGTTGTAGAGGCTTTTGCTTCTTTATCTACTTGTGTAGCTTGTTCTGCTTTAGCTTGCACTTTTGCAGGAGCTTCTTTAGTAGAAGTTGTAGCTGCTGGTGCTTGCTGCGCTTGTGATGTAGCTTTTTTCTTGGCTTTTTTCTTCGCAGCTTTAGTTGTTTGAGCACTAGCTTGAGCAGCTTGCTCTGCTTGAGCTTTGCTTTCAGCCTTAGTTTCTGCCTTAGTTTCTGCTTTGGTTGCAGATTTAGCGGCAGCTTTGGTAGCAGCTTTAGTTTCAGCCTCAGCTGTAACTTTGCTTGCTGCTTTAGCAGCTGTTGCTTGTACCTTAGCTTTTTCTTGCTGCTTAGCAGTCTCTTGTGCTTTTGCCTTTTCTTGCTCAGCCTGTTCAAGTTTTTTCAGCTGGGCTTCTAACTGCGTTAGTTTACTTTGGCTACTATGAAGTTTATTGTGAGACTTAGTAATATCTAAACCTAATTGATCGTACTTAGTCTTGTTTTCTTTGCTTTTCTTCACTACTTTGGCAATTAGCAGATTCGTTTTATCAAACTCTTTCTCTGCTTCTTTACTGTAGCTACCGTTAGCAATTTTCTTAGCAATAAGTTTTAAATAATTAGCGCGTTGTTGTTCAGCTTTCATTAATTCGAGCTGCACATTAGTACGTTTGATTTGAGTTTGTAACAACTCAACTTCGTTTTTACGCATTTCAACACGCGAGTTCATGGTATTAAGCTTAGCTGCGTTTAGTGCATCTTTTGTGTCTTGTACAGCTTTAAAGTTAAGCGTAAAAGATTCAAGGTGCGCTAATTCAGAACTAGCTAATTTCTGTTTAATCGTTAGTTGATTAAGTTGTTGCTTAATCTCATTAACTTGCTTACTTGAAGTTTTTTCAACTTGCTTAGCATAATTATTTAATTGTTTTACTGCTGAGGCTAGTACTTTTTCAGGTAAAGTAACGTAGTCTTTATATACTCCAGTTTTATTAGCACTATAAACTTCAGTTAGAGTGCTGGCTGAAAGTTCTTTGGTTTTTTGTAGTGGAGATTTATCTGCAACATTTTCATTAGCGGTTAGAGCCTCGGCTATATCCGCAGCGGCTTGACTGGAAGCAATTTTAGTTTGCTTTTCAGGTTTTACCGCTTTATTTGTTTGAACATTTGCAGCTTGTTCTGTTACAACTTGGACAGCAGTTTCTGTTGTTGCTGTTGCGGTTGTAGCTGTTTGCTCTTGTGCCGGCTTCACAGGTTCTGCTGCAACCTCATGACTAATACTCGGCATACTTGCAGGCACGCTCGGCAGATGAATATCTACTTGCGGCATAGCAAGATCTAAGCCTTGAGGATTAGTTAGAGTTGTGTCACTAGTTGTAACTTGTGACTTTTCAGTACTCAAAGCTTGAGTATTAGAAGTTGTAGGAGCTGCTGTTGCTGTAGTTACAGTTGCTGGTACAGTAGCTTGTGCTGGTTCTGCATCTGTAGCAGGTGTAACTACCTTGGTTGTTTCTGTAGCCTTAGTGGCAAGAGCTTGAGGAGCTGCAGCTTGAGAAGCTTGCTCATCTTGGGCTGCATATGTATCTTGCGGCTCTTGCTCATCTTGAGTAGCAAATGTATCTTGCGACTCTGCTGCTGAGATTTCAAGCTCTTGTTGGTCGAGCTTAGCATTCATTTGCTGAATAATTTGCGTAAATGATCTACTATCTTGACCTGTTGCTTGTTCTCGCAGTTCTAATTGCAGATGATTTAACTCAACTAAGAGTTCTAGATCATCAGGAGTTTCTGAGTAATGATCTTTTAGGAATTGTTGTAATGCTGGATATGCTTTAGCATATTCATACATAAAACCTAAAGGACTAATTCCTCGACCTTGTCTATCACCCTGTTGCGCTATTTGCTCATCTTTTTTACGTTGTGAATTAGTTACACAAATGTAATCATGTAACACACTACGCAGAATTAAATTATGTAAGTAGTGTGGTAAAGAAGTACGATCTACCGCAAAGAGCTTACCTGTTGTTCCTAATTGACCGGCAAAGAGTTCATTAACTTCAGGATAGAGATGTTTAGTCTCTTGTAAGTTAGTAAACACTTTTTCTAACTCGATGAAAGCTTTATCAATTTCAGGATAATGCATTACGGCGATTTTATTTTTTACGGTAGTGAGTTCGGCTTTAATTTTTTCCGACCGCACTTCGTATTCTTTAACTTTTTGATCAACACTCTTAACGTATTTATTTTTGATATGCGCTAATTGTTTTTGCGCGTCAAGTGCTTTTTGTCTAATCTGCTCAAACTTCTCAGTGTTTAAGTCAATAATGCTAAAGTACTCAGAAGTAAAGCCTTGACGTAGACAGTTATTAGCTTTACGCAGGCACGAGAGTTCATTAGTTGCTAAAGTAGCTTGTAATAAACTACGACGACGTAAAGTTAAAGCACAGTATTCAGCAAAGTGTACTTGATTCTCAAGAATGGAAATTAAATACTCAAGGAATTTCAGAGTGTAAGCATTAATTTTTGTAAGTACACCTTTTACTTTATTGAGTACTTGGACGCTAGTGTTAATACTACGCGAGAAGTTAGAATCTGGATAAGATTGTTTAATCAGAAGATTAAACTGATTAATCACTTCCAGCTGTTGTGCTTGTAAATTCACGAAGATTAAACAAGCCTCAATATTAGCTACTACACGTTCATGAGCTACAACTAATTCATCATAGTTCTCTTGCGTAAAGTACTCTAGATCATTAGCAAAACTTTTTTGTGTACGATCTACGTATGCTAAGCTCGCCTTGAAGCCTTTATATAGATCCGCAAAATTAGTATTTCTATTAGCTTGCGCAGCAAACTCATTACTAACTTTAGTGAACAGACTAAGATCAACTAATGGCTTCACAGCCTCAAAAGCATTAAACTCTTTATCTAAAGACGCAAAGGTTTTTTGATAAGCAGTTAAAGCTTGTTGATAGCGGTTACTATACTGCGTACTAGGTGTAAGGCTTTGGATATAAGTATAGAGCTCTGGTTGTGCTTTTAGTTTTTCTAACCATTCTTTACCCCAAGACGTCATGCTAAAGATATTATTGAGCGATTCTAAAACATCAATGGCATTAGCTTGTTTTTGTCCGGTAATAATGGTAAAGCTTGGTGCAGATTCTGGTAAAGCTAAGGCTTGTTGTAAGAGCTTATACTCATTAATGCTAATACCATGACCTTTATGGAGAAGGTTTACTAACAATTGTAAATGCTGTTGTGGAGGTAATAAGCCAGGGACAAAAGCATCATATTGTTCTAAAATCTCTTCAATTGAGCCTGCTGGTAAAAGATTATGTACCGAGTGCGCTGGAGCATAGCTAAGGTTTTTGGTTTCGAAAGCATGAAGATTATTATCAGCTGAATCAGATGTAGCATTTTGCTCTGCTTGTTGAAGATCTTGGGCAAGTTCTTGTTGAACTGCTAACACATCTTCAACTTCTTCTTGAGCTTGCTTAGCTGTTAGCTCTTCACCCTGCTCAACCTTTTGCTCAACCTCGCGATCAGGTTCGAGCCCAAATTTTTGCTGTAATCCTTGATTTACAAACAATGGAACTTCTTGTGGACCATGCCAAGTAGAGAGTGGGAACTCAGTGGTTGGAACAACCACTGAGTTATTAGTTGAGTTACGCGAACTCGTTGTACTATTTGCCATCTCTACTGGAATGTCAAAGTCCTGTAATAAAGGATGTACTTCAGCAAAAGCTTCCTCACTAAAAGTAACCTTAACCGCAGGTTGAGAGTTACTATTAGCGCCAACATCTAGGTTAGCAGTACCTGTTTTATCAAGGAGCTTTTGTGCAGCCTCTTGCATTGCATTTTGTAATGCCGTGCTAAGAGATTGACTTAAAGCAGCCGTGTCTACTTGAGGCGCAGCTTTCTGCGTATGCACTACGCGTTGCGTTGGCAGTTGTACTTGGATTGTGCCATAGCTACTAAAGAGCTTTTGTGCTTGTCCATCGTTAGTACTTGCCGTTTGAGCAGTTTGAGCATTAGCATTAGCAGCATTAGAGCTATCTGCAGCTCTAGATGTGCTTGTAACACTTGACGCACTAGTACTACCAGTCGCACTAGCACCACTTGCTCCAGCAGAACCTGTAGAACCAGATCCCATGCCTGACATGCCTTGGCTACCACTACCTAGGTTTCCATTGCCATGGTTACCAGACTTGTCATCATCTTGCTCATGTGGCACGAAGAGAGTTTGCTCTTGTGCTTTTTTACCACTTGCAAGAGGCGTTGTCGGTTTTGCGGCATCAAGGTTGTCATTAGCTTTGCTAGCTTTATAGTTAGCAGAGTTGGTAGTTTGGTTGTCAGCTTGAGAAGCTTGAGCTGGTTTTGGGTTAGTAGTTTGTTCTACGAACTCTAAGAAGTGTAACTTCGAAGAATGCTCTTCGTAGTCATCATCTTCTTGTTCAAGATAGTTATCCTTAAAATCATAAACTTCAGAGTAGTCACGATATTGTGGATACACAAACTCTAACTCTTCTTCAGCTTGTTGCTTATCGTACTTGAGGTATTGCTCGATAGTATAGCTACGTTCAAGATGTTTCTCTAAATCAGCAAGTACTTCACGCATACTTTTACTGCGTTCGGTCGTTTGAGAAGCAGTTGCAGTAGAGGCTGTAGTTGTACTGGTAGCAGTATTAGTCGTAGTTGCTGCAAGTGTAGCAGCTGTATTACGGTCAGCATTTACTTCAGTATTTACTTCAGTATTTTCTTCAGCATTTGCTGCAACATTTACTTCTGGGGCTAGATCCTGCGCAAAGTCAATTAAACCTTGAGCAGCAGCTTTAGCAGCGCTTGAACTAGTTTGGAAGCGTTTACGAGCCGGAGTTTGCGTTGTTGCTGGAGCAGAGGCTTCAGCATTTTGCGTTTGCGCTTCTTGAGCACCTTGACTGTCTAGGGCTACTACATTCTCTTGCAAGTCTTGTAACGTTGCTTGGCTATGAGCTGTAGTTTGGCTAGCTGTTTCACTAGTTTCGCTAGTTGCACTAGTTGCGCTAGTAACACTAGAACTCAGGGCTGCACTTTGCAGTTCATCTAAAGAAATCGGAGCACGAGCTTGTGGATTACTAGCAACATATGCTTGTTCTTTTTCTTGAAGAGCAGCATAGAGTTGTTCTGCATTTTTATAGCCAAACAGATCATGGATTTCATCAGCGCTAAAGTTATTAGCGTCTAAGAAATCTTTAAGTGTAGTACCATCATCGTAGATGTCGTATTGACTATAGTCTAAACCTTTAGCTTTTAACTCACGCACAATGCGTTTGTTCTTCTCAAGGTTATAACGACGTTGTTGCTCTTCTTGTAAAAGAGTACGTTTACGTTCTAGTTCTACGTAATAGCTATCTGGTTTTGCCATTTCCATACGGAGGATATTACCTCCATGGTCAACAGCATAAGTATTAGCTAATACTGGATCTGGTAAGTAAGAACGATTATCTACTATGTTTGCTGCTTCTGAGGTTACAGCTGCTGAGGTCTCTGTTTGGGCGTTTACTGCTCCTACGTTTGCCGGTGGGTCATTAGTAGTTTGAGCATTTGTAGTCCCTTGGTTCGCAGTGCCTTGGTTTGCAGTATTCTCGTTTGTTGTACCGTTGTTTGCTGTATCCTTGTTTGCTTCACCACTCGTAGAAGTATTGGTAGTGTCGGCTGAACTAATGGAGAATTTTTTCAGCGTGCGGATACGACGAGGGTAAATAGCCTCGCTATTTTGTTGGAAGCGTAAAGCTTCATTTAGCTCGTCGAGTTTTTTGAAATATCCTTTTAAATCCTCATCTGAAAGATTAGGATTTAAGCCCATTTGTTTAGCACGTTCACGGCGTTTAGCTTGTGCAACTTTATTACTTGCATAAGAATAGATTACTCGCTGATCTAAATAAGGAGCAATATTTGTCATGCGTGCTAGAGCGGCATTACGTTTAGCAGGCTCTGGAGTTAGTTCGTGTAAGTAGAAGTTAATATCTAATTCCGCAAAGATTTCATCTAGTTCAGCTTGCGTATAGTATCTTACACGTCCAGAGTCTTTAGCTGTTTGCTCAACTTCTTTAGCATAAGCTTGATTGAAGTCAGCATTATAAGCCGTTTGAAACTCAGCGCGATCGTAATATAGATCAAGGTCAGCAATTAACGGTACGCTATTGCTAATTTTTTGTGCTTGATCTTTATCGGCCGTTTGTGCCAGCATTTTTTGCGCAGCCATGCGAATAGCAGCTTGTTCGGCAGCTTCATTATTCACCGCAAAAGCTTGTCCTGCAGACTCTACTTGCGAGTTGCTTTGGTTTTGCTGCTTGAGTTCGTGTTGTTTAAACTCTTGGTACTCTAACTCTTGCTGGTTTTGCGCTTGAGTTTTACTTTGTGCGTCAGTTGCGCTTTGCTGGTTGCTTGGGTTTTGGCTTGAGTTTTGGCTTTTTTGCTCTTGGACTTGTCCTTGGAGCTGGTTTTGGCTTTGCTGGCTTTGGAGTTCTTTCTCTTTTGGCGCTTGGAAGTAGCTTTGTTGCTCAACAATTTCGTAAAGACTACTGGGACTTGCCGCTAAGGTTTCGGCAATTTTCTCCTTATGTTTAGCCTCTAGAGCTTGTTGTTCAGCAATTTGTTGTTGTACGTAAACCGAGTCAAGTTGCCCAATGCTTTGTTCTAAGTTATCTTGATCTTGGTTGTAGTATTCACGACGTTTATTAATAAAGATATCTAAGATCTCTAAACCACGTGCACGTTTTTGGCGATGATTGTGGTGCAACATAATTAGTTGCTGAATATTTACCATTGCCGGTGCTAAGCGTGTGTGTACTTCCTGATCGGAAATATCCATATATGGAAAATCAGGTACAGTACGGCGACGACGTGAAACGATTTCGCCATCAGGTAAACGGCGTTTAGCGCTTTTAGTTGTTTTGGCTTCGGCTAAATATTGTTCATAGAGTTTATTCCAAGATTGGAAGTTCTCATAAACCGTTTGATCAACTTTAAATAGCTGCATGAACAGACGGAAGATGCTAAAGGCAGCACGGAACATAGGTTCGTACATACGTTGCACATTACCTTCACGTCCAGGAGTAATAAATTGTGCGGCTAAGTTACAGAGAATAGTTTTGGTATTCTCTTTATCGCGACCGTTTAATTTATTACATTGTTCAGTAAACGAAGCTTCGGCTAGATGGAGCAGTACATCTTCAATTTCTTGCGCAAATTCGGTTGAACGAATTTGGCTCTTAGCAATCTTATGGTAATAGCGTAAGAAGGCTTCAATAAAGCCTACTGCACGCATGGTTGCTAATAAGAATGCTGGATTAACTGGTTGATCATAAGCTACTCGTTGGTCTGTAATTAAAGCTCCAGCTAAAGTTAACGCTAGAGTTGGACTGTACGACTTGAGTAGGGTTTGATCCATATTTACTTCATCAAGTAAATTTTTCAGTAAGGCATGCTGCTGAGCTAGAGCATAGTTAAACTCTGATCTAAAGCCACTAATAGCAAAGAATTTAACTTTACCTTCAAGCTCTTGAGACACGGTGTGATGAAATTGCGGTAAGGCAATTTTATTTAGATCATACTCACTAAAGAGCTCAATTACTTTGAACGAAGCTCCTGAAGCTAAAGTTTTATTAATTTCATCACTTAAACGTGATTCAGAAGTAAACTTCAGTAAGTTCTTATGCGTAAAAATGTTTTGACGCAGGTTTTGATCGATCGTGAAATTAAGCTTAGCACTTAAACGGATGGCGCGAATAATACGCATTGGATCTTCACGTAAACGAATATCCGGATCACCAATCATCACAATACGACGGTTGATTAAGTGATCAATGCCATTGAAAAAGTCGTAAATTTCATTGGTAATCACTTTGCCGAACAGAGCGTTGATGGTAAAGTCACGACGACGTGCGTCGTCGCCAACGTCAGTTGAAAAGGTATTATCCACCATGAGAATACCATGGTCGGCTGCAATCCGTTGTTCTTGACTTAGTTCTGCACGTGATACTTCACGATCGGCACGGAACGTAGCTACGTCGTAACGTTTGTCACCGGCAGCCACGTGCGTTAATTGGAAGCGTCGTCCAATAATTTGGCAACGTCCTTTAAATAAACTTTTAATTTGTTGAGGGGTAGCGGAAGTACAAATATCAATATCGTTATATTCTTTACCAAGAATTAGATCACGCATCACTCCACCAACAAAGTAAGAGTCATAGTTTTCCATTTCAAGGTGAGAGGTGATATTAGTTGCACCTCGGCTTAAATGTTCTAAATTAAAACCGAAATCTGCTTTTGCGTCATAGACTTTAAAATCTGGGAATCTAGCTTTTAAATCTTTAAAACGTTTAGAGCTAGCGCCGTTTTTTCTGGTGTTTTTCATAAGGTTTTTATTTCCTCAAAAAATCTTAATGAGTAGAACACACCCTGCTTTATGCAAAAACAGTAGGATACAAGTTATAGCTCTACCTGTTTATTTGTCTGGGTTAAGATTAGGTTAAAGGCACAGACTATCCCTTAGCGTCCTAAGGTAACCAAAAAGTTAAAAGAAGGTTTAACCTCAAATAGTACTTCTGCTGAGTGTACATGAGTAAGATGGTACATCTTTAAGACAGTACAAGAGTAAGATAGTACGTCTATAAGACTGTACACCTAATAAAACAGTACATCTAATAAAACAGTACATCTGTAAGATTGTACAACAGTAAAATAGCCTATCTGATTGGGCCTCTATTTATACACAGAAGATGATGCGGTGTTACTAGAAAAATGTAAGTTTCCCCCAAAGAAATTAACTTTTTTAAATGCAAAATGCAAACCTAAAAAAGTTAAAAAGAATAAAAATAAACAACACGAAACTTAGCATTCAGCTAATAAAACCATCCTCTCTTTAAGTAAAGAAGTAAAAACATCAACTCTGTGTAGAGAAGTTTCTTTTGCTTGTTTAAGGGTAAACACTTAATCAAAGCTCGAACTGTACTCCCAGTTTTACGACAGTCGAGACACTGCCTCAGTGCTTACCTGCATGATTGTGTTACAGTCACATGTAAACTAAAAAATCTATAAACTTATCTTAAGTATTAATACGTATCTCTTCACGTATATCAAATGCCAATCATGCAGTTACGTAGGTGAGTCCCGGACAAGAGAGAAAGATCCTCAAGCTATATCTAAAAAATCAATTGGTAACTTCAAGTTACACTTATTTGCTAGAGAAGCTTTCTCGGCATAAACTTATAAAAAATTTATGATGGAATTAAGCTCGCCCTTTTAGATGTTATATTTAGCAAAAAGATAATTAAAAAATGTTCTTTTTGCCGATAAATAGGGGGATTAATCCACGTTAATATTTTACCGCAAAAGCCGCGGTAAAGGGGTGCTTTTCTCAAGCTCGAACGAGTAAATCTGGTGTTTTGTTGTAAGGGAAGAAAAAAGACCTTGCGATGATTTAGCTCTTATAACAATTGTTAGTAAGAGCTGACAAGAGGAAAGAAGAGTAATACATAAGATAAATTCTGGCAAAAACGTAAACTCATAACTAAAGTTAAGATCATTTCTTTGCTGATAAGATTTCTTCTTAAGAGGACAGTTTTACTCTTAGGCGTATAGGACTATTTTACTTTTAGTAGGGCAATAATGATTCTGTGGTTAGAGAATTGAAGAAGCTGTTTAAACTTTTGCAGATGAGTAAAAATATTACGCTAAAGACTATCTGGCTATCAGACCATTAGACTATCAGACCATTAGACTATCAGACCATTAGACCATTAGACTATCAGACCAT
>NZ_NRJG01000037.1 GCF_003585935.1 Psittacicella hinzii | reverse complement strand
TGCGGAATTTAGGTTGCAAACTTTCTCGCGAGAGAAACTTGTTGTTCGCTTTAGCTGGAGCTTAATTATTAGCTTAATTATTAGCTTTATTACTTATGTAATTACTTGCTAACTTGTTTAGTTAGTAGATAAATTGCTTAGTTACTAGATAACTAGCTAAACAACTAACCAACTAAAGCTCTAAGCATTTATATTCGAGCTCAAGCGCATGCTTGGAACTCTTGATCTAAGATCTTTAGTATTCTTTATCTATGGTGCGTGATTAACGTGCTAACCAGCCACCGTCAACAGCTAAGGTATAACCGTTTACATAGTCTGCAGCTGCACTTGATAAGAATACTACCGGACCACCTAAGTCATCTGGAGTACCCCAACGTGCTGCAGGAATACGTTCTAAGATTGCTTGATTACGTTCTACATCAGCACGTAAAGCTGCAGTGTTATCTGTTGCCATGTAACCTGGTGCAATAGCATTTACATTAATGCCTTTAGATGCCCACTCATTAGCAAGCGCACGAGTTAAGCCCATTACCGCTGATTTAGATGCCGTGTAGGCTGGAACACGAATTCCACCTTGGAATGACAGCATTGACGCAATATTAATAATCTTACCGCCTGTTCCTTGAGCCACAAATTGTTGCGCTACGGCTTGGCTAAGTACAAACACCGAAGTTAAGTTAATATCGATTACGTCTTGCCAGTCACCTAAGCTATAGTCGATGGCATCGGTACGACGAATAATCCCAGCATTGTTCACTAAAATATCTAACTTACCAAAAGCTTGCGCTGCTTGTTTTACTAAGCCTGGTAGACTTTGGGCATCAGATACATCTACTTCAAAGTTCACAAATTTACGACCTAAAGCAGCCACTTTTTCAGCAGTTTCACTCGCGTCTTCGCGGTTAAAACCTATAATATCCGCACCAGCTTTAGCTAGAGCCAGAGCCATACCTTGCCCTAAACCTTTATTACAGCCAGTTACTAATGCTACTTTGCCTGCTAAATCAAATAATGTTGTCATTATGCTTTCTCCTGAAGCGCCGCCGCTAAGGCAGCAGAGTTAATTTGTGCTACTTCGCAGCCTGCTAATAAGAATGCACCTGCGCCATATTCAATGTTGTCGGTAAACTGTACCGGACGTGGATTAAAGGCTGGTAATTGTACCCACCCTAACATGCCATTTGGATGTACGGCAGTAGTTAAGCCTTGCCAACCTTTAGCGATGTAAGGTAAGTAACTCTCATCTAATAAACCTTGATTGTAGCCCCATGCTAAACCATAAGTGATCAGCGCGGTTGCCGAAGATTCCGGGTTCGGGAAGGTTTGCGGATCAAGTAATGAAGCGCGCCAGAAACCGTCAGCATGTTGATAAGGGACAATCGCTTTAGCTAAACGTTTAAAGTAACTACGATAACGTTCTTGTTCTTCTTGCGGAATAATCTGCGGATCAAGGTAGCGGAAAATACGCGCAAATGAAGCTAGCACCCAACCAATACCACGCGACCAGAAGATTTTCTCTCCGTTAGCTTCGCGTAGCTCTGTACCTTCGGCATTGGGAATAAAACGTGCGTCACGGTACACTAGATCGGTTTGTTCATCCCATAGAGCTTCAAGACCTTCCCAGTAAGCTTTATGCGCATATTGCGCATAAGCTGGTTCACCAGTTACTTTACTTAAAGCATGGAACGATGGCGGAGCCATATATAGCGCATCACACCAGTACCAGTCTTTTGCTCCTGAAGCTGGTTCATTTAGCATTACATCTAAATGCGCTCGTGAGTAATCAAGTAGATCTGGTTGATTAAATTCAGGATAGATATCCATGTAACCGGCAATACATACTTGATCATCGGCAAAACGAGGACTATTACCAGGTCTAAAACCTGTTTGTAAGGTGTAATTTAATAAGCCTTGACGATAGGTTGGATCTTGGGTTTGTGTCCAAGCTTGCCCTACTGCCGACCAAAACACTCCACGTTCCCAATCCGTATTACGAATGTAACGTAACTTACCTGTACGACGTACTACCGTACGTACTGTATTAGCTACTTGATAGTCGTAAACACGACGCATGTAGTTATATACGGTTGCTGGTGCGAAAAAATCTGCCATAAATTGCTCCTTATTACAACAAATAACTCGAAATAGATACTGGCTTAAGCCTGAGTTTAAGAGTGTTTAGATTTAAGCTTAAGCTTAGATACCGTCTTCATCATCTGCAAGCTCGCTTACGGCCTGTTGCGCTGCGACAATGGTTGGACGAACATTTTTAATTTGTGTAATTTCTGGAGCACTTACGGTTTCTACTAGTTCTTCAAGGCTTACGTCTTCACGTTCGAGCACGGCAGTAATTACCATTGGTAAATTAGCTCCACACACAATTTCTAATTGTGGGTATTCAAAGAGTAATTTCACTCCCACATTGTTTGGTGTACCACCAAACAGATCCGTTAGCATTAATACTCCGTCTCCAGTATCTACCTGGGCAATAGCTTGTCGCAATACTTGCTCTAAAGTATCAGGAGAATATTCTTCTTTAAAGTCAACGAAAGCTACTTGTTCAGCTTCACCGACAACAGCTTGTACTGCTGATTGCATACCTGTAGCAAAAAGAATATGTCCGGTAACAATAACTCCGATCATGGGGAGCTCCTTAACAATAATTTGATGTGGAAAGAAGAAAAGCTAGAAAAATATTGCCGCGTAAGCAATATGTGCTTTGGTTTAAATTTGGGATTCAGAAATTGGTTTTTGTTTGATTATTTAACTTGATTGTTTAGCTTAATTGTTTAGCTTGATTTAGTTTTTATTTTTTCTTTTATGTTTGCTTATTAGACTTTCTTTGCTAATTAAGCTTGGGATACCAGTTGCAAGCAACTGGTAAACCAAGGTTAATTACCAAAACTCAAGATCATGCCAAACTATCTTTGCATTAACTAAGCCGTACTTATATTAAATAAGCTGTGCTTTTTAATTAACCAAGCAATGCTTCAATTAACTAAGCTCTGCTGTAACTAGCTAATGCTTAGTAAGCAGCTTGGCTGATCTTTAAGGATTGACGTATTAGAAAATACCTACAATGTGACCTAAAGTACCGAAAATTAACACGGCAAAGATTAATACAGGTGGTTTAGCCCAGAAACCTTTACCTTTAATTAATCTCATCATTAAGAAGAGTAATGCTAAAGGTAAGAGGTTAGGTAGGATCTTATCGAGGAAGGCTTGTAAAGAAATAATTCTTTCTGCGCCATCTTCACCCACAATCTTATATTCGTAAACGGTTTTAATACGGATAAAGGTTGCAGTTAGGGCCCCGATAACGAACACCCCCATAATGTTAGCTGCACGTGCTAAACGTTCAGTTTGTCCACCTAAGTTTTCCATTGCTGAAGTACCAGCACTGTAACCTAGGAACATTAAACCAAAGTACACAAAGAAGTGGTATGTTTGGTACAGAACAAAGTAGAGTAATGCCCCGATAATTGATTGAGTTTCAAGAGCAATCGAAGCACCTAATGCTAGAGTTAATGGGAATAAAATTGAGTGGTCAATTGCATCCCCGATACCACCACATGGGCCCATCCCTGCAACTTTCATTACGTTAACAGTTGATGGTTTTTCTTTATTTTCTTCCATGGCAACCGCAGCCCCAAGTAAGAAAGTAAAGAATTTAGGTGAAGCATTAAAGAATTGTAAGTGGTTTTTTAATGACACAGCTAAGTCGCGGTCATTGGTATGGATTTTTTTCAGTGCTGGGATAATTGAGTATGCCCAACCACCGGCTTGCATTCGCTCATAGTTGAAGTTACCTTCCATGAATAAACCGCGAATTGCACAGATCCATAAATCTTTTTTCGTAATTACTTTACGAACTTCAGCATCATCGTAGACGTCACGAGTATCAGAAAATACTTGTTCTTCTGAAGCTAAATCTTTATTTAATTTTTTATTAGATTCCATCTTCGAACTCCTCTACTTGCGCTTTTTTATTATTGCTGCCGCCGTTGCCGTTTGGATTACTGAAGAAGTAGTAAATGCAAGCTGCTGCCGCGCCTAGGATCGCTACTGCCATGATTGGTAAGTTCAGATATGTTGTCATCACGAAACCAACGAAGAAGATAGCTGCCATTTCTTTCGACCACATGGTTTTTAATAGTAAGGCGAAACCGATTGCAGGCACCATACGAGCACCGATACCGATACCTTTTAACCATTCTTGTGGTACATAGTTAGTAACAAAGTCTGCTAAGAATTGACCTGAAGCTGCTGTTAAGAATGCGATTACTGCATAGAGTAAACCACGAGCACAGATAGTTACAATTAAGAGCATATCTATGCCTTTGGTATTCGCCCTGTCGGCGTAGTAATCTGCCTTACTCATCGTAAATGAGGTTAGAGTGAAAAACAGAACTACTAATAATTGCATTAATACCGCGATTGGTAAACCAACACCTAAAGCTGTTTCAGCTGATACGTTTGAGTTCACTTGGAACACAATCGCAGCGATTGTACCTAAAGTTACATCAGGTGGTTGCGCACCTGCGTTAGGTACTAGACCTAACCATGCTAATTCAAGGAATGCCCCTGTAGTAATCCCTAATGTGAGATCACCCATAATTAATCCCACTACTGGACCAGTGATAATCGGACGGTGGATCGTTAATGCTACGTCATACTTGTCGATACCACAGAAAAACGCCCAGATAGCAATCAAAATGGCTTCTAGCATATTTAATTCCTTAAAAGAATTAATCTTTAATCTAAGTATGTTAGTTGAAATGTGCGCTGCCAGACTTCAAGCTAAACTTGGATTAGAGTTAAGCCGGGCAGGCGTAAAGGGATGCTTAATAATTAAGCTTCTTCTTTATAGATATCAAAGAAGTCTACAGGAGATACATCTGGCGTATTTTGTACTTCACATTTCACGCCAAGCGCTCTTAATCGTTTAAATGCCGCGATATCTTTTTCATCTACAGATACTTGGCGAGTTAATTGTGTTTTACCTTCATGCCAGTGCATGTTACCAATGTTTACATGTTTAATTGGTACACCACCTTCAGCTAGATCAGCAATATCAGTAGGGTTGTTACAAAGAATGAAAATTAATTGTTTTGGTGAAGCTTTGTGGATCACTTCAATAGTTTTCTTAATCGTGAAAAAGCGCACGGCAAACTCACCACCAGCCGAAGCTTTCATTGCTGATTGTTGGAATGCTGCAGTTGGACCTTCAGCTGCTTCATCATTAGCTACTAAGATTAAATTCGCCCCTGATTTTTTACCCCAAGTGATACGAATTTGTCCGTGTAGTAAACGTTCATCAATGCGTGTCCAAACAATATTAGGCGTATTTTCTGACATAGAAACCTACCTTTATCTGTATATCTATATGCGAGATCTTAAATAAAACAAGTTACTGCGATCTCTAAGTGGAGCTACTTAAAGAAATAACAACTACGAGGATTTAAGTTGTATTTCTTTTCCCGAGAAAGTTGAAAGGTGCAAAGCCAAGTAAAAGTTAATCTTAAACTTTCTTTGCTAGGAAGAAGTCTCAAGCCTCAAGCTTTTACAACCCAGCTTTGAACCTTTCAGTGTACAAACTGTAACGTCTGTATAAACTTGTATGCTTTTAGCTATTTAGCTATTTAGTTATTGAACAGAGTACTTATATCTACGAAAACTTATCTGCTCTATTTTGCCAGAGGATAAATATTTACCCCTTGCACTACACGATTCACTTCCCCAGTAGGGCAAGGATTATCCGGAGTAATGCCATAAGCTAAAGAGCTATGTAAAGCAAAGGCTTGCGCGAAAACAATGTAAGGGAAGATTAACTGTAAGTCACTTGCTTGCGCAAACTCTGGTACGCTTAAAGCTACTACTTCAGTTTTGCCTTTACCTAGAACTACTTTGCCAGCTTCTTCGCTCACTAAACCTTTGTCTTGATAAAACGGAGTTAAATCACCTGTACCAAGAGTAACTACACGTTTAGCGATGTCGTTACTTACTAGTTCGGCTGCTAAATCTTGATCGTAAAGTTTAGTGTAGTTATCGTTACTTAAGAACTCGATAATTACGGTTTCTTCATTTACTAAAGATTTAGGACCATGTCTAAAGCCTAATGGTGAATCGTAAGTTGCCATTAACTTACCAGCTGTTAGTTCGAGTACTTTGAGCGCTGCTTCTTGGGCTAGACCTAAGAAGCCACCTGAACCTAAGTACACTAAACGCGAAGCTTTAGTTTCTACTAACTCTTTAGCTTGGACATTTAAGCGTTCGAGAACTTTAGCTGTTAGTTTTGGTACAGCGTATAGTTGTTCAAGTACTTTTTGGTGCTGTAAGTTAAAAGCTGTTAGCGCGGCAATCATCATCGAGGTGTACGAAGAAGTCATAGCAAAGCTTTGATCATTCGTACATTCAGGCATGAGGATTACGTAGCTATGTGATTGTTTTTTACCTGTTAGCGCTAGCTTACCTTCAGGGTTACAAGTAATGATTAAGTGACCTACTTGCGATAAGCATTGATTTGCTAACTCAATTGCAGCATTAGATTCTGGTGAATTACCCGAACGCGCAAAGCTTACTAATAAGGTTGGGCGATCTTTACCAAAGTACTCATGCGGGTTACTCACTAGATCCGTTGTCGCTACTTCGAGTACCGGACAAGGAGTATGCTGCATTAAGAAAGGTTTGATTGTACGTCCTACAAAAGCTGAAGTACCAGCTCCGGTAAGAATAATTTGACTTTCAGGCGTTAAATGGCGCTCTAAAAAGTATTGTAATTCGGTAGCTTGACCATGAACCGTTGCTAAGGCTTCTACCCAGGCATCTGGTTGTTGAGCAATTTCGGTAGCCGTAAAAGTTGCTTGGGTTTTAGCAAGAGCTTCTGGAGTAAAACCTAAAATTGTTTCTTCCATAATTTTGTCCTATGTTTAATTTTAATGACACAGGTTTAGGTTGTAGCTTTGCTTAGGCTTTAGAGTTTGCCTTTACAAGCCGCAGCGTATACCCGATTTACACTAGCTACACTATCAAGAAGTAAATCTTTGGCAGTATTAGCTAGTTTGCCCCCTCTAATCCGTTTAAATTGTTCAGGGAAGAATTGACTTAAAAACGGTAGAGGAATTGGTCCTGGGAAATTTGCCAGTAAGGTTTTAATCGCTTGCTGGATTTTGGCATTAGGCCAGTAATAACGAATGCGGTCACTAAAACTATAGCTGCGCGCGAATTTTTGTTCTTCGGCTGTACCGCCATAGTAGTCTTGCCAGTAACCAGGTTGAGCAAGCGTTTCTTGTTCGATTACTTCTAATAAGTTCGAGCGTTTATCTGCAGGTACAGCAAAGTCTTCAATGTAAGCTAATTTATAAAGAGCTTCACGTAAGGCAAAGGTTAAGGCTGGACCTACCTTTAAGATTGCAAAGTGGTTTTTCACTAAATCCACATATGCTTGATCGTTTTGATAATCGGTTGAGTGAGCTTCGTATACTAAGTGCGGGAATTGATCAAGCAGACTTACTAAGTCTTGTGCTTTCTCTGGCACAAAATCCACAACTCCTACGTGGTCGAACTCAACGCCTGGTTGCACTACTAACCCAATCACGCGCGGCCATACTTCACTTAAACCAGCTTGGGCAAAGGCTTCTTGGTGCGCTTGAATCGTTTTCTGTGCTGCACCGCGAGAAGTTACTTCGAGTGTGTTGATCGTTTCGTGCGCCCCACCTGGTACTGGTACTTCTGTCCCGATGATATATACCAGATCCGATGAACCAAACTTAGCTTTAGCTGTATCTTCGGCTACACGCATTAAACGTGCGGCACGTGAAGCTACGATTTCATCGGTTAGAGGTACAGGATCTCCCACACATGACATTGAACAGTCTAAGTGGATTTTAGTAAAACCTGCATCCACATAAGCAGCTACTAAGTCGCAAGCTTTTGCCATAGCTGCTTCACCGTCATCGGTTTTTTGCCAGCGGTTCGGACCTAAGTGATCTCCTCCTAGCACTAAGCGCTCAAGTGGAAAGCCAACTTCGTTTGCTAGACCTTGCACAAAATCCGCAAAGTCCTGTGGGGTCATGCCCGTGTATCCACCGAACTGATCCACTTGGTTCGAAGTTGCTTCAACGATTAAGATTGAGTTATCTTGAAGAGCTTGGCGTAGCGAAGCTTCAATTACTAAAGGGTGTGCCGAGCAGACACAGAAAACACCGTTTTCTTTCCCTTCTTTATGTAATCGAATCTGATCTAACAACATGTGCATAGGAGATTCCTTGGTTTGCTGGAAAACGAAAAGAGATAGAAATTAGCTATTGAACTTATTAGATGAACTTGTTACACGAACTTGTTCTTGAACTTATTCGTGAACTTATTGCATGCACTTACTTTTTCACGATTACTAAATCAACATTAGCGTTTTTAAAGTAAGTGATATATTCGCGACGAATATTGTCATCAGTAATTACATGGTGCGGAGCGTCAAACTCACAGATCCAATTACTGGATTGACGACCGAATTTAGTATGATCACAGAGTACAAACACTTCAGAAGCCATACTTAACATTAAACGATTTAAGCTTGCTTCTTTTTCTGAAAGAGTAGTAATTCCGTGTTGGTGGTGATAACCATCAGCTCCGACAAATAACTTACTAAAGCGTAAGCTGCTTAGAAGCTTTTCAGTTAGGGCGCCGGTAAAGCTGTGTGATTTACGGCGATAGTGCCCACCTAAGAGTACTAAGTCAATGCCTACTTGCTTACTTAAAAGATTAGCAATTGGTAATGAGGTAGTGATAATGGTTAATCTTTGCCATTGTTTCTTGCTAATTTCCATTGCAAGATCAAACATCGTCGTACCAGAATCTAAAAGGATAGTTTCATAATCGTTAATGTACTCAACTGCATGTTTAGCAATCTTAGCTTTCATGCCACGATTATGATGTTGTTTATCCGCAAAACTTAATTCATGCGGGTATTGCAGAGTGTCTAATTGCGGCTGGAGATTTACCGATTGGGCATTTCCGTGCGTGCGGATTAGTTTTTTGCCTGCTTCTAAAATATCTAAATCAGCGCGAATGGTAACCTTAGACACTTTAAAATGCAGAGCTAACTCCACAACAGACATAGACCCTACTGAATTAACTAGGTCTACAATCATGTTTCTGCGTGTTTGAGCAGTACTCATATCTGTACCTCATTATTTAATTAGGTGCATTTTGCAGGGTGAAGATATTCCGAGAGTGCAAATTAGTAAAACTTCGAGGATCTAGAGAGTTATTAAGGGGTAATTCAACCTTTCGTTTAACTTTCATTTATTACTCTTTCTTGTCGTTTATAGTTTAAACGAAAGGTGTAAACTTATGTTATTTTTGTTGCAGATTTGTGACTTCAGTCGCACTTTTTTTGAAGCTAATAAATTTTGCGGCAAAATTTAGGTATCAAATTTTGCTAATTTTGCTCTTTTTTATAATGAAAATCAGGTACTTATAAATTGACAATTTTAAATTTTATTTGCCATTTTTTGCCCTTAAAAGCTGTAACTAAAATTAACCCCACCTTACGATATTGATAACTATATTTCAACAAGTTAAAGCGTAAATTTTTCCAATATTTCTTTTCAAAAAGTCAATACTTTACGTAAAATATTTTTCTTAGTTGCATTTGCTCAAAAAATTGGATAACCTAAAATTAAATTCAGAAAA
>NZ_NRJG01000036.1 GCF_003585935.1 Psittacicella hinzii | reverse complement strand
GATGAACGTAAAAAACGTGTAAATTTCTCAACACCATACGTTGGTGCTAAACCTGGAGTTTACATTGTAAACAACTCATCTCCAACTAAAAACATTTCAGATCTTAAAGTAGTTGGTGTGCAACAAGGTACTACTTTAGCTAGTTACTTAATGACTTTAAAAGGTATTGAAATTAAATACTATCCATCTTTTGATACAGCAATGCTAGATCTTAAAGGTGGTCGTGTTGAAGCTGTATTCGAATCTTTAGACGTAGCTGCTAAATACTTAGATGATAAAAGTCAAAAAGTACAAGTATTAGATGAACCAATTTTCGATAATATTATCGGTCAAGGTACAGGTATTGCTTTCCGTAAATCAGATAAAGAATTATTAGCAAAAGTTAATAAAGCTTTAGCGAAAGCAAAAGAAACTGGTTTCTTAAATGAATTAGCACAAAAATACGGTGTACGTATTGACTACGGTAAATAATTAGCAAAACTTTCTTAAGTTGGATATAATACAGAAGAAGTTTCATATTTAAGGAAAGTGAATTTTCCTTGTGATAATGGCTTTAGTGATCGTCACTAGAGCCTTTATTATTTTCTGTATTCTCAATTATGCAAAGATTATTTTCACAATTATTCTTACTCTTGCAAGTGGGTTGCCTAAGCTTAGCAACCATGAGTGTGAGTACACCAGTACAGGCTGCTAGACCTGAAGGTGTACCAGCAAAATTAACTATTGGTATTGAAGATGGTTATTTTCCTTACGAATATCTCAATGAAAAAGGAGAATTTACCGGTTTTGATGTAGAGTTAATTAAATATATATGTAAACAACTAGAAACTAAATGTAAGTTAGAGCGAGGAGCTTTTGACGGCTTAATTCCGAATTTACTGTTTAAGAAAACCGATCTAGTAGTTTCAGCCCTTTCAATTACTGATGAACGTAAAAAACGTGTAAGTTTTAGTACGCCATATATTAATCCTATTCCTGGGGTTTACGTTGTAAGTGACAACTCTAAATATAAACAAGTTAAAGAGTTAAAAGTTATCGGCGTACAACAAGGTACAACTTTAGCTGTCTACTTACAGCAACAAAAAGGAATTACCATTAAAACTTATCCATCTTTTGATACGGCAATGTTAGATTTAAAAACCGGACGTATTCAAGCGGTTTTTGAATCGGAAGATGTAGCGCAAGGTTATTTAACAGCTAATAAAACGAAAGCGCATTTCTTAGCAACTAAAGTTTTTAGTCCAGTGGTTTCTCAAGGTATAGGGATTGCCGTACGCCACAAAGATAAACAATTATTAGCTGCAATTAATAAGGCTCTAGCTAAAGCTCAATCTGATGGTGTTTTAGCTAAACTAAAAGCTAAGTACAAGATTGTCGACACTTTTAATGATTAAGCGACTGGTTTATAAGGAGTAAAAAATGTTTATTCTTTATCCATCAGGTGGTCTAGGTAACCAAATGTTTATGATTGCTGGTACTTATGCCATGGCTAAAACTTTTGGGCATCGTTGGTATGTAGACCAAAATACCCATGCGCTGGGTAATGGTAATCAGTTTATGTCTTATAGCCAAAATCTATTTTGGCAAGTACCAATCCTTAGTCCCGAGCGTAAAGAAATTGTTGAGTACGGCATTAAAAACTTTCGCTTTAATTCGCAATTAATGGCTGATATTAATGGTCACCATACAGCTTTTGATATAAATCCGCACGATAAAAATCGGATTTATGCCATTGTTGACTCGACTTTACTGTCATATAAATATTTTGCTTATTATCGCGAAGATATTTTAAATCTCTTTACCTTGCCTC
This sequence comes from Psittacicella hinzii, assembly GCF_003585935.1. Taxonomy (GTDB): domain Bacteria; phylum Pseudomonadota; class Gammaproteobacteria; order Enterobacterales; family Psittacicellaceae; genus Psittacicella; species Psittacicella hinzii. Next base: position 20,437 of record NZ_NRJG01000036.1, on the reverse strand, counting down.
CAGCTGAGCAAGCTGAATTAGAGGCGCTAGTAACTCAATATATAAGTAATGAGATTCCAACGGTTGGTTTACATATTCGCCGTACCGATTACCTACAACATCAAAATGTTTATCGCATTCTTGATGAGCAATATTATCAACAAGCTTTAGCGCATTTTGCGGACCTAGAAGCGTATAAATTATTAATTTTTACAGATGATGTTGCTTGGTGTAAAGCGAATTTAGATTTTTCAGCCTATAGTAAGCAAGTGGCATATGTAGAAGAGGTAGCTGATTATTTATCATTACTCTTAATGAGTAAATGTCACCATTTAATCACGGCCAATTCGACTTTCTCTTGGTGGGGTGCTTATTTAAATACTCAACCAAATACGCGCATTGTAATGCCGGAAAAATGGTTTAGTGATCCAAATTATTCGAATCAAGATATTATCATTCCACACTATATAGTGCTGTAACGAGCAAAACCTCCAACAATGTTGGAGGTTTTGCCATATGTAAAAATGAGAAATGAGAAAATGAAAAAATAAGAAAATGAGAAATTGTACTAAAAGCTGGCGATTAAGCTGTAAGTTTTAAGCTTTTGTTATGCGTTTTTAAGCATTTGGTCATTAATGACCTTGCCTTGAGCAATAGTAATAATACGGTCGACTAGAGGTTTTACGATCTCAAGATCATGGGTCACAATAAGTACGGTTTGAGATACCTTAGCTAAATAATTGATAACTCTTTGACTATTTTTATCATCAAGAGCCGAGAGAGGTTCATCAAGTAAAAGCACACTACGCGGGAATAAAAAACCACGCGCTAAAGCCGCTCTTTGTAGTTGTCCACCTGAACAATTCATGGGTAATTGTTTTTGAATGGCTTCGATTTGCAAGTACTCAAGCATTTCTTGGATTTGTTTTTCTTGTTGTTGAGCACTTATTTTAGTATGCGTAAAAGCTAGTTTTACATTTTCGTAAATATTGAGATGCGGAAAATGATTATTTTCTTGAAAAACTAAAACGCAGTCTCTTTGTCCTGGTAATAACTTAGCACAGTCTTTACCATTAATAAAGATCTTTCCTTTTTCGAGAGGAATAAAACCGGCAATTAAATTAATTAAAGTTGATTTACCTGCTCCAGATTCGCCAACAATCGCTACTTTTTGTCCTTGGGGAATTTCTAGATCAAAGTAAAACTCTTGTTTACCACGTAAACAAGATACTTGTTGTAGAATTATTGTCATAAACCTCCTCTGGATGTTCAGGTAATACTATTAAGTAAAACGCAGCTCTCATACACGACAGTATAAGATATAGAAAAGATAGAAAGAGAGTTACCTACTAAAGTAGATAACTCTCTTTTAATTATAACTTAAAACTAATGAGCTGCAACCGATTTATAGTTTCAATTAGTTAAAAGCTCTTAGTTAATTGTTAGTACATATTACTTAACAGGAGCGATTTTTTTATCAGCAATAATGTAGTAATCTCGCATGTAGGTATAAGGTAATTTACCATTAAAACCACCAAGTGCTGGTGATTTAACAATCACTCGTGCACTTAGCACAATAGGTACTACCGGTACTTGCTCTTGTAGAATTTTATTTAACTCTTGATAAATCGCAGCGCGTTGTTTGTCATATTCCGTAAAGTAAGCTTTTTCATATAATTCGGTAAATTTCTTATCCGTCCAGCCTGAGAAGTTATTACTATTTCCAGGATTGAAAATATTGTAAAAACTTGCAACGTGATAGAAATCAGGATTAATGATATAAAAAGCTAATTCAAAATCACTATGTTGAATTTTATAGTAGTAGCTCGTTAAATCAAAAGCTTGTAACTTAACTTTAATTAAGCCGCCAGAAAAGTCCGAGAGCATACTACTCATGGCAATATTATTACGCTCGGCTTCATTACCTTTAGTATGTGTCCAAGTTAATTCTAAAGGTTTTTCTTTAGAGTAACCAGCTTTTTCTAATAAAGCAATGGCTTTTTTAATATTAGCTTGACGATATTCTGGTTTAATGAGATTTTTTTTCTCAACTAAAGCTCGACCGTCACCTAGCATTGCTGGAGCTACTAAACTTGTTGGGGTATAGAAGCGATAAAACTTTTGCGCAATGAGATTACGATCTAAAAGTAAGCTGATTGCTTGACGTACTTCCGGATTACTTAATTTCTCTAAGCGCGTATTAAGCACTAAAGCATAAGTCGAAGGATAAGGTTCTGCAATCATTTCATTTGGACGTTGCTCAAGTACTTGGTTAAAGTATTGAGCTGGAATACGTGCAGTATAAAATTCACCAGCTAAATATTTTAAATATGAGCTTTGACCTTTAGGTAAAACTTCATAATTTATTTGCGTGATATAAATATTTTTGCGATCCCAATAGTCATTACGTAAATTGAATTGTAAGGCTTCGTTAAACTTATTACTAACAAGTTTAAATGGACCGTTAGAGACAATATTTTCTGGTTTTGTCCAGCTGCGTCCGTATTTTTCAATAATGTCTTTACGTACAGGAGCTGTTGGTAATAAACTAACTGTATCTAATAACCAAGGAGTCGGACGTGAAAGATGTAAAACTAAAGTGTAATCATCTTTAGCTTCAACACCTAATTCACTTGGGGGAAGTTTACCCTGACGTATTTGTGCCGTATTTTTTAAGTTAAGAGCAGAAATAAAATCTGCACCTAAGCTAGCTACTTTAGGATCAAGTACTCTTTGCCATGCATATACATAATCATGGGCAGTTACAGGTTTACCATCTGTCCATTTAGCTTCTGGACGTAAGTGGAAAGTCCAAGTTAAACCATTATCAGAAACTTGCCATGAAGTTGCACCGACACCTACAATTTTACCAGTGTAATCTTGACGTACGAGAGTATCGTATAAGGATTTTAATACTTGCTGGATAGACCAATCAACATTTATACCAGGATCTAAAGATTCGGGGGTAGAACCAATGGCATAATTAAGAACTTGTTTGGATGCAAGTTTTGTTCCAGGGGGTAATTCAACCGCTTTAGCTGTTGGGAAAGTGAAACTAAAAGCTACAACTAGAAGCGTTAAGAGAGAAAGAAACTTATTTTTTAGCAATATCGAAACCCTCGAAAGAAAAAAAAGATCAATATAATTATTTGTCATTGCAACGACAAGGCATATTATACAGATAAAAAAGCGGAAAATTTTGAAAAAGCGACAATAAGTTTTAATTAAGAATAAAAATTTAGATTCGAGTTTTAGCCGCGTAGGCTCTTATAACTTGTACCTAAAATATACAAATATGTCATTCTAAAAGGTGTAAACAGGCAATTTTTGCGTCGACTAAGTAAAAAGTTACAAAATATATACTAAGATGCAAGAAATGCGAGTTTTTTCAGTTAAAAAAAACTAACATTTTGTAGATTTTAGATCTTAGGAGTAGTTTTTCATAGTCCTAAACGTGAGTTTTGAGTGTGCCGTAGTAAAGCCAGCTATATAATATAGCATTAGGTGCATTTGTGGTTTTTGATCGCCGCAAACATAAATTATTTCGATAATTTTGCATTCCCGAATTTTAACTCAACTTAGAAGCCCAAATGAAAATAAGTAAGAAAAAATTCTTACTTATCCCACAGCTTTCTAAGCTGTATTTATATCCTATGCGTAATATCAACGTTTTTACTTGGCTAATTATTTTAATTAGTACTTGCGGTATCGGTTGGCAAAACTTAGCTTTAGCCAAAGGCGAAAGTAAAAATACGTCTCACCAACCATATAAAGTTGATTATCAAACCTATTTAACTTTGCCACATGTAAGTCATGTGGTGGAGCACATGGCCATTAGTAAGCCACCAACTATTGATTTAAACGCATCAAGCAGTAAAAGTAGTGCTTATACTTCTTTAGGGAAGTACTTTGAAGCTGATGATGAAAATACGTTCTATCTGCCAATTAGTAAAAGTTTAGTATTAGATCCTGCTTTTGCTACTGATAGAGATTCTCTAGCAGTAATGCAAAATATCTACGAAACTTTAGTAAGTTTTCCGAGTGATGAAGATTTACGCTTTGGCGCAGCAGTATCGTATGATATAAGTCCAGATGGTAAACGCTATTTATTCCATTTACGTCAAGACGCTAAATGGTCTAATGGTGAACCTGTAACGGCTTATGACTTCGTATATTCATGGCAACGTTTAATTGATAGTGAATTTGGCGCGCCAAATCGCCACGTGTTAATTAACGGAAATATCTTAAATGCTAAAGAAATTTCTGATGGTTTAAAATCACGTGACCAATTAGGGGTAGCTGCTCTTTCAGATTACGAATTATTAGTCGTGTTAGATCAGCCTACACCTTGGTTATTACAAGTTTTAGCTAGTCCGGCAACTGCTCCAGTACATGCTCCAGATCGTGACGAAAATGGTCATGCGATTCTGGTAACTAATGGAGCATATAAATTTACGCCAGATGAGAACCAAGATTTTTTACTGGTAAAAAATCCTAATTATTGGGACATTAAAAATGTTCACATTAACTTTATTCGCTCGTATGGAGATAAAGATGGTGAACAGCCGGTAAACTATGCTAAACAAAATCGCAGTATTATTTATTTAAATCAATATAACGAAAGTTCATTAAGTTCGTTATTCTATACTCAAATTCAATCAAGAATTTATCCTGAAAGTTTATTCTTAGAAATTAATTTATTCGACCGTGCAATGAATAAATTGCCGGTACGTAAAGCATTAAATTTATTAATTGACCGTAAAGCTATAGTGGCACAAACGTTTCCTAATGCTATACCGTCGACTGTTTTCGTACCTCCGGTAGTTGCTGAAGCTAAAATGTTGCCACAAAATCGTGAATTGCTAAACGCAAATTATACAAATTACGATGAGGCAATTAACTTATTAGCTCAAGCTGGCTACTCAGAATCGTTCCCTTTAACGATTGACTATGTTTATCCTCAAGATCAGTCGGCAGCAATGCAAACGTTTATGGAGAAACTAGCAGCGCAGTTAAAAGAAAATTCTCGAGGTATTATTCAATTAAATTTAATTGCAAGTAATCCAGCAACCTATTTCGAAGCGCTACGTCGTGGTGAATATCAATTAACCGCGATTACGTATAAGGCTAATTATAATCACGCTTCATCGTTTTATAATATGCTGCAAAGCCAATCTGGTGATAACTTTGCCAACTATGACTCATTCCAGTACGATCGTTTATTAAACCAAGCGGCACGTGCGAGTGATTCGGCAAATCGTCAGGTGCTTTATGAACAAGCGAGTGCTTTAATTGCTCAAGATTTACCAATTATCCCTATTCTCTGGCAAGCAGATAAAGTGGTCGTAGACAAACGTTTACGTAATTACGCTAATAATTCCTACAACATTTACATTAAAGATATGTATTTTGATAATACTTTAAATGCTTCAGGAACTACTTTAGCAACTAATGCGCAAACAGTTACCCAAACGAATAAAGGTGGGGTAACCTTTGTGACTTCGGTATTTGCTACCACGCCAGTAATTCGTCCAACTAATGAAGTTAATAATGTAAGTGCATCACCATATGCAACTACATTAAAAAAACTTCTGATGGGACCATAAAAATATATTTAAAACGAGGCTAGTATTTTATAGCCTCATTTTTTTGTATATTTTTTGCCTTGTTTTGGTATTTTTTATATTTTTGATTACGAAACGGATCTTAATTTTTGCTATTAGCGAACTTGCGGAAAGAAAAAAGTGGGCAAAAGTCGCAAAAATTAGCAAAATGCTCAATTTTTATCTCTTTGAAAATTAAAGCTAAAAATTATAAGCCTCAAAAAAAGTGTGACTCGTGACACAGTTTTAAATATTTGATTGGCTTTTTTAATTTAGTCGCTCTATACTATAAACAAAAGAAACGAAAATTTTATTTTACGTTTAGGTATTTTCAATCGTATTTCTTTTCGGCAGGTAAGCTATGGCAACAAAAATAGATCCACAAGCCATTGCCCGCTTAATAATATTAGTGGGGGGCAGTAAAAATATTGCATCGGTATCGCATTGTGTAACGCGATTACGTTTTGTGCTCAATGATGCCAAACTTGCCGATGAAAAAGCTATTTTAGAGCTACCTTTTGTTAAAGGAGCTTTTACCAATGCCGGACAGTTTCAGGTCGTAGTTGGCACTGAAGTTGTAGATTATTATCAAGAACTTATTTCCCAAGCAGGTTTAACATCTACTACTAAAGATGAATTAAAAACCGCAGCACGCAAAAATCTCCGTTGGTGGGAAGCGGCTGTTTCGCATTTAGCAGAAATCTTTATCCCGCTTTTACCAGCCCTGATTTCCGGAGGTTTGATTTTAGGTTTTAGAAATGTTATCGGTGATATCCCGATGGTGGATGGTAAACCATTAACTGCCGTTTACCCATTTTTAAATACCTTAAATGCATTCTTGTGGTTATTAGGTGAAGCGATTTTCCACTTTTTACCTGTAGGTATTTGTTGGTCTACAGTGAGAAAAATGGGTGGTACGCCAATTCTGGGCATTGTACTCGGAGTTACCTTAGTATCACCACAACTAATGAATTCATACGGTCTAGGGTCATTAACTCCTGACGTATGGGATTTTGGTTTATTTAGCATAGAAAAAGTAGGTTATCAAGCGCAGGTGATTCCTGCGATTTTAGCGGCAATGGTGTTAGCTTGGTTAGAACGTGGTCTAAGAAAAATTATTCCTTCTTACTTAGACTTAGTGCTTGTACCAATTTTAACTTTATTAATTGGTGTAACTTTAGCCCACGCGTTAATCGGACCATTTGGTCGTGAAATTGGTGATGGTGTTGCTTATGTAGTTAAAGCTCTTATGACTGGTAGTTTTGCACCAATCGGAGCAGCGATTTTTGGTTTCCTATATGCGCCATTAGTAATTACAGGTGTACACCAAACTACACTTGCAATCGACTTCCAATTAATTCAAAATATGGGTGGTACTCCTGTATGGCCACTAATTGCTCTTTCGAATATTGCACAAGGTTCGGCAGTTTTAGGGATTATCCTTATTTCTCGCAAAGCTAAAGAACGTGAAGTTTCAGTACCAGCAGCAATTTCAGCTTACCTTGGTGTAACTGAACCTGCAATGTATGGTATTAACTTACGCTATCGTTTCCCAATGCTTTGTGCCATGATTGGTTCTGCATGTGCAGCATTCATTTGTGGTTTAACCGGAGTATTAGCTAATTCGATAGGAGTAGGTGGTTTACCTGGAATTCTTTCTATTCAACCTGTGTACTGGGGCATTTTTGCTCTAGCTATGCTAGTAGCTATTATAGTTCCTTTAATTTTAACGGTTATTATTTATAAACGTAAAGCTGCTAAAGCTAGTTTGGAATAATAATCATTACCGTATCCTCTACCAAAGCTTTAAGGGGATCCTATACCAATAATATTCTGCCTTTAGTTTGGGGCTATTACTAAATGAAAAGATCCTTATGACCTAAGGGGATCGAAGAATATGCAATCTTGGTTTTTTAGTTAAACTGGCCTTAACTAAGACCAAGGTCTGTTAACCTAGTATTGGTATTTTTATGTAGCGCCGATTGTTGACCGGCGCTTTTTATTGCCTTTGTTGTAAAATTTAAGGATTTGAATATGTCATTAGCTTGGTGGCAAAATGGTGTAATTTATCAGATTTATCCCAAATCATTTAAAGATAGTACAGGTTCGGGTACTGGAGACCTTCAAGGTATTATCAGTAAACTAGACTATCTACATAAATTAGGAATTGACGCTATCTGGTTAACTCCTATCTATGTTTCTCCGCAAGTTGATAATGGTTATGATATTGCCGATTATATGCAAATAGATCCTGCATATGGCACGCTCGAAGATTTTAAAGAGTTAGTATCCCAAGCACATGAGCGTAATATTCGTATTATTATGGATATGGTACTTAACCATACTTCAACCGAACATCCATGGTTTAAACAAGCTCAAGATCCTAGCTCTCCATATCATAATTATTACATTTGGCGTGGTGATCAGAAGAAACTTGTTCCTAATAATTGGCAAAGTAAATTTGGGGGCTCGGCATGGAAATGGAGTAGTAAAGCTAAAAGTCACTATTTACATTTGTTTGCTCCTGAACAAGCTGATCTCAATTGGGAAAACCCGCAAGTGCGTGAGCAGTTGTATAAAATTATTGCCTTTTGGGCTGATTTAGGTATCGATGGAGTAAGATTAGATGTAATCAATCTTATTTCTAAAGATCAAATCTTCCCCGATGATCCTCTAGCAGATGGACGTAAGTTTTATACAGATGGTCCGCGAGTGCATGAATACCTTAAAGAACTAAACCAAAAAGTCCTAAAACCTTATGGTTTAATGAGTGTAGGAGAGATGTCTTCGACCACGGTTGAGCATTGTCAACAATACGCTAATCTTAAAGGTACGGAATTATCCATGGTGTTCAATTTCCACCATTTAAAAATAGATTATCCAAATGGAGAGAAGTGGACTTATGCTCGTCCGGATTTTTTAGAATTAAAACGTATTCTCGGACACTGGCAACTAAACATGCATAATCGTGCATGGAATGCTTTATTTTGGTGTAATCATGATCAACCACGTGTAGTATCGCGCTTAGGTACAGATAATACTTTACGTCCGCAAGCAGCTAAAATGCTAGCTATGGCTTTACATGGGTTACAAGGTACTCCTTATATCTATCAAGGAGAAGAGATAGGCATGACTAATCCTGGCTTTAGTGATATTAGTCAATATCGCGATGTTGAAAGTCTAAATATGTACAATATTCTGCTGGAGCAAGGTAAAAGTGAAAAACAAGTTTTACAAATTCTGGCACAAAAATCCCGCGATAATGGACGTACACCTATGCAATGGGATAATACACCTCATGCAGGTTTTACAACCGGAGAACCTTGGATTGAAGTAGCGCCTAATTATCGCTCGATTAACGTAGAACGTGAACTGCTAAATCCGAACTCGGTATTCTATACCTATCAAACTTTAATTGCTTTACGTAAAGAATATGAAATCTTTGCTCTAGGTGATTATCGTGATTTAGAACCTTTAAATGACGAAGATTTATGGATTTATAAACGTAGCTACCAAGAACAAAGCTTATTGGTAATTGTAAACTTTAGTGGTCAAGTGCTCGAAACTTCACTTACCCGTGAATCATTAGGAATCTCTGATGCTACAGTACTTCTAAATAATTATAGTGATGTGCATTGGCAAAATCGTCGTCTAATTCTACAACCATATCAAGCAATTTATTTCTTTCAAGCATAAAAAAAGATCCCCAGTACTTGGGGATCTTATATTTACTGAAGAATATATGATTTTTATTCATATAATCCAAAGTGTTTAACGCACATATATAGTAGCTGTTTTTATCAGCTTGTACAAGAAAGTAAAAGCTAAAAGTAGGAATTAACTTTCCTTTAGAGCGATTAAACAATCTAATTCTTAATCAGCACGTGATTCTTGTGCTTGCTTTTGTGCGACTTTCATAGCCTGGCGCTGGTGATGCGCAGAGTCATTCCAAATATCAGGATCTGGTAATAGTGCTTTTAATGTAGGATATTTCTCTACATTAAATACTGGAGTTTTAATTCCACGACGTAATTGTAATTGATAATCACGGAATACTATATACATAGGTTTCCATAAGAAAGTCAATGCAACTACGTTAAGGAAGCACATAATCGCCATAAAGATGTCAGCCGTATTCCAAACGGTAACCGGAGTGTTATAAGCTCCCCAGAAAGTAAAGATTAATACGCCTACACGATAAGCATGTGCTGCACATTTATTTTCGGTAAAGTAGTACACCCCTACTTGACCATAAGTAAAGTAACCAATTACAGACGTAAAAGCAAAAAGGAAGATGATAATTACTAGAATATCAACCCCTACTTTACCATAGAAAATAGCAATCGAAGCTTGCGCTAGTGAAGCTGCTTCTAAACCTACAGCTTCAGGTGATCCATACACCCCTGACATTAGCACCATAAAAGCACTTAGGGTACAAATAACAAACGTATCGAAGAATACGCCAACCATTTGTACTATACCTTGGCTTACAGGGTGTTTAACATTGGCCGAAGCTGCAATATTAGGTGATGAACCCATCCCAGATTCGTTCGAGAATAAACCACGTTTAATACCGTAGTTAATAGCAGCCCCAATAGTACCACCTAAGGCAGCGTCGGTATTAAATGCCGAGCTAAATATAGTATAGAAAACTTTAGGAATAGCCGTAAAGTGCCAGAAGACAATTACTAAGGTCATAATAATATACAGACCAGACATAATTGGGATTAAGACCGCACTTACATTCGAGATAGTTTTTAAGTTAGAGAAAATAATAAGCGCAGTTAAGAATACTAAAATCATCCCTACCACCCAATGAGGCATGTTAAAGGCATAATTTAAGGATTCTGAAATCTGGTTCGTTTGTAAAGAAACGAAAGCAAAACCATAAGTAAAGGCTAGAACTAATGAGAAGATTATCCCAAAAGTTTTATTCTTTAGACCATAGCGAATATAGTAAGCCGGTCCACCTTTAAACTCTCCGTTTGAGATTTTGGTTTTAAATACTTGCGCGAGGGTATTTTCAACTAAAGAAGTTCCCATCCCTAAAAAAGCAGCCACCCACATCCAGAAAATGGCTCCAGGTCCGCCCGCCGAAATTGCCGCAGCAATCCCTGCAATGTTCCCCATCCCAATACGGGCAGCAAGACCGGTTAAGAATGACTGTAATGGACTAATGTTTACTTTATCGTCATCATAAGAGATGTCTTTACGAAGTAAAAGTCCTATTCCATGTTTTAAATATCTTACCTGAGCGGCTCGAAATACTAAAAAATAAAATAATCCGACACCCAGTAAAGAAATTATCAGTAAATAATCGTTAATAAATGCCCATGCAGCATGTATTAGATTAACAATATAGGTTGTCATAATATGAGTTATTGCATTTAAATGCACTCATCTAAGAGTGAGAAATAATAGTGTGTGATATAAGGCGCTAAGCCATGCCTAGGAGCATTATTTATATATTGTGCTTAGGCTGCAATGACATTAGTAAGTAACTTTGTCACGAATATATGTAGGCTCAATTTCTAAGCGCGGAGTAAAATCTTGTTGGGCTATTTTAGCCGCTAAAAGTGTTGCTTGCCAACGACAATCTGGTAAGCTAGTTAATTCTTCCCATAAAGCAAATAAGTCGTCTAGGGTATCAGCTACCTCTCCTGTGCGGATCATGTTTTCATTGACAACAGGACGTAATAGTTGTTGCTCATAGAAAGCTGTAATTACCGGATAGGCATTACGTGCGATACTTTCATCACTTAATTGCTGACAAAGAGTAGTTGCTTGCGGTAAGTATTTACTCCAAGCATTACCAACTAAGATAACTTGCTCGTTAGCGCTAATGCCAAACTTCTCTTGGTAGTTTTGCTCAGTAATTAAAGTTTGTCGCGTAGGGGTATTAGCCGTACATGCTTGATAAAGAGTTTCTAGTTCTGCGGCTTTAATTAATTGCTCTGAACCTTGGAGAACTAGACTCATGCCAGCTTGTTCTTCTGTAGTCGTAGTATTTGGTGCTTGCCATGAGTAACAGGCAATATAGCTTTCACCCATATTAGCATCTAGAGCTACAAGGATTTTGTCTCCTTGACTTAAGCAAGCTGGTAATACTTGACTACGAGCTAAGAGCAGAGCTAACTGTTGGATTTGCGCAGCTACCATTTGTAAAGAAGAGGCTGCGATAATTTTAATTTGTGGTTCAACTGTAGCTATTCCTTGAGTTAAGCTAGTACTAATACGTGTTCCCACAAATGAACCAGGTCCACGATTAAACATTAAATAGTTATACTCTGCGTATAACTTTGCAGCTTGTGGATTAGTAGCAATAGCTTGAATTAAATCTAAGGCTTTTTCTCCTTGGCTTCCTTTTTCAAACGAATTAGCAAATAATACTTGATAATTTTGTCCTGTTAAAGTAGAAGCGGAGTTATCCACTGCATAATGTGCAGCTTGCATTTGATTAAATGAAGAATCTAAAACGAGGATTTCCATGGTAAAACGTGAACCTTGAATGTCATTGAGTAAAACTTATAACCATTAAGCAAAAAATGTAACTATCTATAGTTAAAGGAAGCAACTACTCTAATGACCTAGACAATTAAAACTTATGTGCTTTGAGAAAAGCATGCAGCTAATTATAGCATAGATTGACCTAGAGAGTTTAAACTACTGATAAAAGTGTAGAATTTTGCCAAGTAGTTGGGAAAAAGGTTGATAATAGTATCTACTAACAAATGATAAATTATTTCTACTTAATTTACGTATAGCTATAAACAAAATGCTTAGGCTTGACGTGATTTTGTTAAATTCGGATCTATAAAAGTTAAAAAGAAGAATTAAAAGAACTTTTTCCATTAATGTTTTAACCATTTAAGGAGATCTTATGGTACGTAAACCTGAGATATATGCTAATGCTTTTAGCAATAAAGAAACTGCTTTTACTCGTGCTGAGCGTGAACAACATGGTTTAATTGGTCTATTACCAAGTGCGGTTGAAACTTTAGAATTACAAGCAACTCGTGCTTATGCGCAATTTAAACGTTTTAATTCGCGCATTGAGCAATATTTTTATCTCGATGCATTACACAATCGTAATGAAACACTGTACTACAAACTACTTGTAGATCATATCCAAGAAATGTTCCCTGTAGTATATGACCCAACTATTGGGCAAGCAATTAAAGAATGGTCGCAAAATTATCGTAGTTCACGCGCTGTTTATCTATCAATTAATAACCCTGAAGATATTGAAACTGCATTTAAAAATACAGGTTTAAGTGCCCAAGACGTTGATCTAATTGTTTGTTCAGACGCTGAGCAAATTTTAGGTATTGGTGATTGGGGAGTTAATGGTACAGATATTTCTGTAGGTAAACTAGCAGTTTACACTGCCGCTGCAGGTATAGATCCTCGCCGTGTAATTGCAGTGAACTTAGACGTAGGTACGGACAACCAAGACTTATTTGCTGATCCACTATATTTAGGTAATCGTCATGCCCGTGTACGTGGACAAGCATATGATGATTTTATCGATGCTTATGTAAAAACAGCCAGCCGCTTATTCCCGAATGCCTTATTACATTTTGAAGACTTTGGTGCTGGTAATGCCCGTCGTATCCTAATGAAATACCGTGATTCTTATCGTGTATTTAATGATGATATGCAAGGGACTGGAGCAGTGGTTATGTCTGCTGTAACTTCAGGTCTAAAAGTAACTAAACAAGGCTTTAAAGAACAAAGACTTGTAGTTTATGGTGCAGGTACAGCAGGTACAGGTATGGCGGATCAAATTAGTGCGGCAATGCAACGCGAAGGTTTAACTCGCGAGCAAGCTAAAAGTCTCGTATATCTGATCGATAAAAACGGCTTAGTAACTACAGATATGCCAAATTTACCAAACTACCAACAAGAGTATGCACGTGATCCGGACGAAGTGGCTTCTTGGAAAAATGCTGAGGGCAAAATTGGTTTACTCGAAGTTATTAACCAAGTAAAACCGACGATTTTAATCGGGACAAGTACACACCATTTAGCATTTACCGAACAAGTAGTAAAAGCTATGTGTGCTGGAGTAGAGCGTCCGATCATTCTTCCTCTGTCGAATCCTGATGAAAAAATTGAAGCCTTCCCAGCTGATATTATTCCATGGTCAGAGGGTAAAGCTTTAGTATGTACTGGTATTCCAGTTGATCCAGTGCCATATAAAGGTGTTGATTACCATATTGGTCAAGGTAACAATGCTTTAATCTATCCAGGCTTAGGTTTAGGAGTAATTATTAGTAAGGCTAATAAAGTGACTGATGCTATGCTCCAAGCAGCAGCTCAAGCTTTGGCCGATCAAGTAAATCCGACCGAGTTAGGTCATGCTTTACTACCTCCGGTTTCACGTTTACGTGAAGTGTCAGCAATTGTTGCCGCTGCTGTAGCAGCCCAAGCCCAAGCTGAAGGTGTAGCGCAAGTAAGCGCTAACGATTGGTTAGAGACTGCTAAACAAGCAATGTGGCATCCAACTTATGCCTAAGTTGCAAAATCATGCAAAGTCACAAGATAAGCATAAAAATAAAATAGTAAAAGCTCCAAGATAATTCTTGGAGCTTTTATAAATTTAGCTTAAAAACAGTGTTGCTAAAGATTTTTTATTTGTGACTAATATCAAATTGATCACGAATATAACGGCGTTGTAAGCCGAACTCTTCAAAATTTAATTTGTGCTGTAACAGCGTTAGAATAAGCGTATTGTGTAGTAAGTTAGCTACTGTTAGTAATCCTACACCACCTGGTACTTTAGATACCATTGCACAATTACCAAGCATATCTTCAAAGTCAATATCACCAACCGTAAATTGTTTACGTGTGCGGTTGTTTACTTCAATGAGTGCTTGTTCTAGGATTAAATTATTGGCTTGCGCATAAGCTTGTGCTGTCGCTTGCTCACCTTGTGCTTGTAATTGGTCGGCTAATTCTTGATCAAAAGATTTATTTTCTAGTTGGTTAATACCAACGTCGATAACAATACAGTCTTTATTTACATAGGTATGATCAAAGAATTTAGCATGACCGATAGCTACTACTAAAATATCAGCTGTTTGGGTAATGTTACGAATATTACGCGTATGAATATTACATGTAGTTACAGTTGCATTACGGTTAATTAACTCTAAGGCTAATGGTTTACCCACTAAGTTCGACGTACCTACAATTACTACGTGTTTACCTTCGACATTAATATCGTGATGATCTAATAGTTGTAAAACTCCGTGAGAAGTACAAGGCACAATATTAGCACGATCTAAGAAAGTTAAACCTAAGTTTTTCGGATTAAAGCAATCTGCATCTTTTTTACTATCGATAGCAATCATTGCTTTATAAGTAAATGGTTTTAACTCTAGAGGTAAAGGTAATTGTAAAATGATGCCGTTTACCGCAGGATCTTGATTTAAACGTTTAATTAAATCTAGCAGTGTTTCAAATTCAGTATTTTCAGGTAAGTGATGGAGTTCAGTTTCCACACCTACTTGTGCAGCTTGTTGCTGCTTTTGTTTAATGTAAATTAAACTTGCAGGGTTGTTACCTACGAGAATTACTGCAAGTTTAGGTATAATTTTATCTTCGCGAGCAGCTAATTTAGCTATTGCTGCAGCGATGCGGGCTTTAATTGCATCTGCTGTATCTTTTCCTTTGATGATAATAGTATCAGACAAAAGTTCCTCCTACTTCGCAAGTAATCCTGAAGAAAATTGCGCAGGTAATAAAAATGGTTAATGTAAAAGCTATTTAGGGAGTGTAAAGTAGTATATCCGTAAAAAGAGCAAAATATCGTAATTTTTGTCCAATTTTTATTATACCATTTTTATAAATTTTAGCAGCTTGATATCAGGTAAAAATCCTAGAAAATATAAAATATTTTTCCAGCTATAACTAAAGCGCAAAAATAAGCGGTTTTAGCCTTTAACTATAGGCTCTAAGACCTGTAGTTTTCGCTTTATGCTGCCGTTTGTGATATACTTATTAATACTTTTTTATTAATTTCTAGTTAATTTCTAGCAAGATAATTTTCATTTTTGATTAGATTAGCAAAACAGTTTTCATGTTGCATAAACATTTTTTAGTGCTCGGAGTATTGAGCTTGTCTCTACTCGTAGCAAGCTGTGGAAAAAATGAAAAAAGCGCCGATAATCCAGAGCTAGTCAATAACCGCACTCCGATTATGGTAAGTGTAGAACTTGACGAAAATAAAATCGTAGACGCTTTAGTCAATAATAATCCAGAAGCAGTAAAAGAATTTTCTGAAGCTGTGTCAATCGTTCCAATTAATAGTGGCAAACCTATAATGGAAGATAAGTTCATCCGTTTAAGTTATGCCATTAAAAACATTGGCACGCAACCTATTAGCCGCGTAATTTTTAATGCACAAGTGGCTTTTAGTTTAAATGAAACAGGTAAAGCGCAAAACGTAATTTACCTGACTATTCCGGTATATTTTGATTTAACCAACAAACTAACTGATGTAACCGCTTATGACTTAACGAAGTTTAGTCCAAACGTAGATGCGGCACAAGCTCCGAATCTACTATTACCAGGACAAGCTACATTAATTAGTATTGTTTATAACCTTGATGATTTAAAAATCATCGATAACGCCCCGAGTTTTATGCAAACTTTAAATCCAGAGGATCTAGGTTTTAAAGGTATTTTAACTACCGATCAAAAAGTGATCTTTAGTGATGGTAAAGTTATCGATGTAACTAAATATGCTACTCCGGCTCCAGCATCAGAAGGTGAGCAAGCTCCAGAGCAAACAGATCAAGCAGCTCCTGAAGATAATGCATCACCTGAAAATAATGAACAAGGTGCGCCGGAAACTCCAGCTACTCCTACAAACAATAATACTCAACCTAAATCCTCAATAGCTCCTTATGAGCTAACTCTTGCTCCCTTTGGGGTGTAAAGTTAAAAGGATAAAGTAACTAGATTGAGTAATTTTTATAGTTTTATAGGTTTTTATCTGACTAAGTATAGGTAAGTACTATAGGTACTACGATAAAGGTACTACTAAAAGTAACTATAAAGTGGATGACTTTACGGTTGTAAGCTTTTACTTTAACCTACTCTATAGTCAAAGATAATGAGCACATAGTATATTTAGAGGATATATTTTCATGCGTATTAGTAATTATTTACTTGCGACTTTAAAAGAAGCACCAGCAGAAGCAGCTATTGATTCGCACAAATTAATGATTCGTGCAGGGATGGTGCGTAAATTAGCTTCAGGTGTTTATACTTGGTTACCTACTGGTAAACGTATTCTAAAAAAAGTAGAAGACATTGTGCGTCGTGAAATGGACGCGACTGGGGCTTTAGAGTTTTTAGCAACTATGGTCCAACCGGCTGAATTATGGGTTGAATCTCAACGTTATAACAGCTATGGTGATAACCTACTAAAATTCAAAGACCGTAAACAGTCTGATTTCGTGCTCGGTCCAACCCACGAAGAAGTATTTACTTACCAAATTAAACAAGAAGTAAACTCTTACCGTCAATTACCATTAAACGCTTATCAAATTCAAACTAAATTCCGTGACGAAACTCGTCCACGTTTCGGTATTTTACGTACTCGTGAATTTATTATGATGGACGCTTATTCATTTGACACTTCATGGCAAAACATGGAAAAAGTGTACAACTCAATGGAGCAAGCGTACAATAAAATCTTTACTGAGTGTGGTTTAAAATTCCGTGCCGTTGATGCTGATAATGGGTCAATGGGGGGTTCAGGTTCTAAAGAGTTCCAAGTATTAGCGCAAGCTGGTGAAGATGTTATTGCATATTGTGAGAATTCAGATTATGCTGCGAATCTAGAAAAAGCTCCAGCAATCCCAAGTAGCACGCGTCAAGCTCCTACGCAAGAGATGCGTAAAGTAGCTACACCAAATGTAGCAACAATCGAAGAATTAGTAGATTTTAGCAAAGGTGAATTAGATGCTGCGCATACCATTAAGCTAGTTGTAGTAAATGGTAAAACCCAAGAGCACCCATTAGTAGCTATTGCTTTACGTGGTGATCATACTTTAAACGAAGTTAAAGCTGAAAAACACCCTTTAATTGCAAGTCCTGTAACTCTTGCGCATCCAGAACTAGTAAACCAAGTGTTTGGTGCAAAAGTAGGTTCATTAGGGGTATTAAACTGTCCAGTTTACTTAATCGCAGATGATACAGCCGCAACTGTTTCTGATTTTGCTACAGGTGCTAATGAAACTAATTTCCACTTATATGGTGTAAACTGGGATCGTGACGCTAAATTCAACGAAACTTTCGATATTCGTAATGCTGAAGAAGGTGATCCATCTCCATGTGGTAAAGGTGTATTATCATTAACTCGTGGTTGTGAATGTGGTCATATCTTCATGTTAGGTGACAAATATTCACGTGCCTTTAACTTTACGGTTACTGATGAAAATGGACAAAACATTTATCCAGTAATGGGTTGTTATGGTATCGGGGTTACTCGTGTAGTAGCTGCGGCTATCGAACAAAACCACGATGAATATGGTTGTACTTTACCAGATGCTTTAGTTCCTTTCTTAGTAGGTTTAATTCCAGTAAACTACAATAAATCAGAAGTAGTTAAAGAGTTTGTTGATAACTTATACAATGAACTACCAAAACAACACGAAGTTTACTTCGATGACCGTAGTGAACGTTTAGGTGTAGCTTTAGCTGATGCTGATTTATTAGGTGTGCCTTACCAATTCATTATCGGTGAGAAAAACCTACAACAAGGTAATGTAGAATTTAAAGATCGCCGTACTGGTGAAAAACAATTACTAACTATTGAACAAGCAAAAGAAAAAGCTAAAACTTTATTAGCAAACTACCAAGCTTAAGAGCAATCTTAATAGAATTTAAGCTCTGTAATTTTGCTTAATTAATTTAACAACAAGATTAAAGCCCCTCAAATTACTTTGAGGGGCTTTAATCTTACCGGATTTAAATGAAGTAGAACTTCATTTTATTATTTATCTTCAAGGGATTGCGAGTGATAAATAATTCTGTATTATTTACCAGAATCACCGTAGTTTTTAAGAACACGCGCAGATGGGTCATTAACTTCAGCACCTACCCATTCTTTGTTAGGCATCCAGAAGTCTTTAATTAAGTGACCTTGACCTGGGAAGAATTTCTCAAAAATATCACGGTATAAAAGTGATTCTTTAGTAAATGGAGTACCGTGTGGATACTTATCTTTAGCTGCTGCTAAATCTGCATCTGAATATTTAGATTCAGCGTAAGCTTTTAAGTCATCAACCATTGAGTGACCTACAGCGTCAGAGAATGCTGCTTTCTCACGGTATAGAATGTCGTGAGGTAAGTAGTCTGTACCTTCGAACGCTGCACGTAATAAGTATTTACCTTTGCCGTAAGTGTTCATTTTTAGGGCTGGGTTAATGCTCATTACATATTGTACGAAATCTGTATCAGCAAATGGTACACGTGCTTCTAAAGAGTTAGCCGCTAAACAACGGTCAGCACGTAATACGTCGTACATGTAAAGTTCTCTTACACGTTTAGCTGCTTCGTCTTGGAATGCTGCTGGTGTAGGAGCATAGTCTGTATATTTGTAACCGAATAATTCGTCTGAACACTCACCTGTTAATAATACTTTTAAGTCAGTGTTTTCACGAATCCATTTACAAATTAAGTACATACCCATAGAAGCACGGATAGTAGTAATATCCCATGTTTCTAAGTGATAGATTACTTTTTCTAAGCTTTCTAACACTTGATCACGAGTCATAATGATTTCGTGGTGTTCTGTACCTAAGTATTCAGCTACTTCTTTTGCATATTTAAGGTCGATTGGATTTACGTCCATCCCTACTGCAAAAGTTTTAATTTTCTTACCTAGTTTTTTAGTAGCGATTGCACAAACTAAAGAAGAGTCAAGACCACCTGATAATAAGTAACCGATTGGTGCGTCTGATTCTAAACGTTTTTCTACCGCAGTTTCTAGTAAAGAACGGATTTTAGTAGTTGCTTGCGCAAAATCATCTGTAGAGATTTGTCTTGGGTTAGATAAATCGTTGTAACAAATGATTTCTCCATTTAGGTAGTAGTGACCTGGAGGGAATGGATTTACATCGTTACAGAAAGGAATTAAACCTTTAGCTTCTGAACAGAATGCAATTTTACCAGTTTCTTTATCGTAACCATAGAATAATGGACGAATACCCATAGGGTCACGAGCTGCTAATAAAGTGTTAGTATCAGCATCTACAAGCACTAACGCAAATTCACCATCAAGCATACGTACCATGTAATCAGCACCTAATGCTTTATAAGCTGGGATTAGTACTTCACAGTCTGAACCTGAAGTGAATTTGAAATCAGGGTTGTATTTTTCTAAGAAGTTACGGATTTGGTGGAAGTTATAGATTTCACCGTTACAAACAGCTTCTGTATTACCATGTTTAAATGGTTGGTTACCAGCAGCTGATAAATCCATGATTGATAAACGGTGGAAACCCCAAGTACCGCAAGCGTCTTGAGAGAATTGATAGTTGTCTGGACCACGGTGTGTTAATGAAGCTGAAGCTTGTTGAAACACTTCAACTTTATCCATAGTCGCTGAGTTAAAAACAAAACCACACATAATGAACTTTTCTCTTAGTGTTTTTTAATTTAATGAATTCGGTTATCACAAGACCTAATATTTACGAAATTAGTCCTGTGCAATGCAGTAAATTATAACCAACTAATGACTTTAGTGGTTAATTATTTTTTCTTTTACGCTGTAAGTATATATTAATTATTAAATTATTGCTAAATTTATTTAAATTAGTTAAATGAAGGTTTAATAA
>NZ_NRJG01000035.1 GCF_003585935.1 Psittacicella hinzii | reverse complement strand
ATTACTCCCTCCAAATGAAGTAGGGAGGGAGTAGACTAAAAAATTTCGGGAAATTAGGATGTATTTTGCCTATTCGTCGCTTTCTAAATTTTACCCATAAATTAACCCCAGAAGCCATTAGCTCCTGGGGTTAAATACATCTGGTTAGCATATCGTTAATTGCTAGGAATAAAACACTAGTTTTAAACTTTTAAGGTGCAACGCGTAAGTTCCTTTTTTAATTACGCCTCTTTAAACTTATTTTTTCTTGCAAAGTTTGTTTAGTTTGTTTTAGTTTGTTTTGGATAGAGAGTTGCAAGAGTAAAATTGAGAGTTCTATCCTAGGTGTTACTTGTTACTTAGCTTGCCAAGCTAGCGCGCCACTTTAGTACTCGGCTAGGGTGATTGTATTCTGCTTTGCAACGGTTGGGTTCAGCAACCATAACAAAAAAGAGTAAAAAGCAGAGAAAACCAACTTGGGCATTAAATATAGGATATTACCATCAACTTTAGGTTAAAAATAAGCTTAACACTTGTAATTGTGCGTTGACCAAAAAGGTATTAAGAGCTAGGGTAACCTGATTGTTTAGTTATATGGTTGATTCTTAGATTTTATATCTAAATTGTTTACTAGGATGATCTTACGGGCTCATAGCCCGTAAGATCCCAATCAGGGGTTAAACCTACTCTTAGCTTAAACGAGTTTCTAAAGGATAATCTTAAGCTCGTAAACTTAGACTACTTAAGATAAAAATCTTCCTTTAGCTTGCTGTAGTTTAATCGTCGTATGAAGAGTTTGTACGTAATTTACGCGATGGGCGGAAACGTACAACTTTACGAGCCGTAATCATTACTTCTTCGCCTGTACGCAGGTTACGACCTGGACGAGCTGATTTTTGTACTACCGAGAACGTACCGAATGAAGATAATTTAACGGTTTCTGAATTTAATAGTTTTTCGCGAATCGTGTCGAAGAAAATTTGCACGAATTTTTTACTAATCGCTAAATCATAACCGTATTGATTTTGCAGTTTATAAGCTAAATCTTTACGCGTTACACAAGGTAATTTTTCTTCAACTCGATCTTGATCTACTTGTTCAGTCACTGATTTGCGCGGTGCCATGTTATACCTCACGTAAGATCGCTCCGAATTTAGCACTTAATGCGTTAACTACTAAGTTAACTTCAGCATTAATTTCTGCATCTTCTAGAGTACGATCTGTGGCTGTAATGGTTAATGTTAAGGCTACAGATTTTTTGCCAGTTCCTAAGCTTGCGCCTGTGAATAAATCGAATAACTGTACATCAGTTAATAACTCACCGCCTGCTTGTTTTGCATATGCAAGTAAGTCACCAACGGCTACTGACTCATCAAGAATTAAGGCAATATCACGTTTATTGCTTGGGAACTTAGAAATCGCTTGTACTTGAGGTACATGAGTACGGTTAATTGCTTTATGCGCTAAAGTGAACATAAAGGTGTCACCTGTTACCCCAAATGGTTTAGCTAAACTTGGGTGTACTTTACCAATGATCCCCACTTGCTCACCATCAATTAAGATAGCAGCAGTTTGACCTGGGTGGAAACCTGGAGCTTGCGTAGCGACAAAGCGAATGCTTTGGTTAGCTTGCGCTGCCGTAATTGCTAGTACATCTTCGACCACACCTTTTAAGTGGAAGAAGTCTACAGGTTTAGCAGTGTGCTCCCAGTTTTCTGGTAAAGTTGTACCAGCTACTAGACCTGCTAGAACTAGCTCTTGACGCACGCCCATTTCAGCATTAGCGTCTGGTACAAAAGTTAACCCTGTCTCAAAAATGCGTACGCGTTTTTGTTGACGTTTTAAGTTATAAGCTAAAGTACTATATAAATTGGTAAATAAGCTTAAACGCATTTGACTCATTTCTACCGAAATAGGGTTTGGTAAGTCAAGCGTTGGCTCGTTTGGATGGAATAAAGCTTGCAGTTTTGGTTCAACAAACGAGTAAGTAACTACTTCTTGGAAATCGCGGTTGATTAATACATCTTTTACGCGATTTAAAGCAAGATCAACTTCGTTGAATTGACGCATGCTTAATTCAGCTACTGGCGAAGCAGTTGGGATATTTTCATAGCCATCTACACGAATGATTTCTTCGACCAGATCTTCTGGAATCTCTAAATCAAAACGCCAGCTTGGAGTAGTTACGTTGTAAGTTTGATCTGCGTTTGCTACAACTGTACAACCTAAATCCGTTAACACTTGTACTACTTTCTCGCTGCTATATGTAATACCTGCGATTTGTTCAAGTAGTGCATGCGTTAAAGTAATTTGTTTAGTATTAGCAGGGATTTGTCCTACTAAGTTAACTGGACCTGCCTGTCCACCACAAATTTCTAATACTAATTGCGTAGCGCGTTCCATTGCTACCAAGAGCATTTGTGAATCAACACCACGTTCATAACGGTGTGAAGCGTCGGTGTGTAAACCATATTGACGTGCACGATTTACAATCGATAAAGGAGCAAAGTGTGCTGCTTCTAAGACAATGTCTTTAGTTTGAGCATTAACACCAGAGTCCTCACCACCAAAAATACCAGCAATAGCAATCGGACCTTTTGCATCAGCAATTACTAGAGTATTATCTTGTAATTCGGCTGTTTCACCCGAAAGCATTACCATTTTTTCGCCTTGTTGTGCAGAGCGAACGATAATTTGTTGGTTTAAGCGTGCTTTATCAAAAGCGTGCATTGGATGACCTAAGTCATGTAATACGTAGTTTGTAATGTCTACGATTGGATCAATCGATCTTACACCTACGCGTGCTAAGAATTGCACCATCCATTCTGGAGTTTTAGCACTTACATTTACATTATTAATTACACGACTAGCATATGCAGGACATGCTTGAGCATTCTCTAAACTTACAGGGAATACTTCGTCAATAGTTACACGATCCCGAGCTTGGGCAAATAATTCTTCTTTAAAGCTCGCAAAACGCGTTGCACGATGATATTTAGCAGCTAAGTCACGCGCTACACCTAATTGTGACAGACAGTCAGCACGGTTAGCAGTTAAGCCGATTTCTACAACTACATCATCAGTTTTTAAATAGTCAACTACGTTCATGCCCAGAGGCGCATCTGCAGGTAATTCAATAATCCCTTCCGATTCAATGTCAATACCTAACTCACGGTATGAACATAACATACCATTCGAAGGTTCTCCTCTTAGTTTTGCGGCTTTAATTTCAAAGTCACCTGGTAGCACAGCACCAACAGTTGCCACACATACTTTTAGACCTTGACGACAATTCGGTGCACCACAAACAATATCTAATAATTCGTCGCCACCTACATTAACTTTAGTTACACGAAGTTTATCGGCATTAGGGTGTTGGGCACACTCAACTACTTCTCCGACTACTACTTTCGTAAAAGTACCAGCAACTGGAGTAACGCCATCTACTTCTAGACCTAACATTGTTAAGTCGGTAATTACAGTATCACGTTCTGGTAACTCAACCCAGTTACGTAAAGCTAATTCACTAACAATCATGTTGTTTCCAAAAATTCGTTGGTAAGAAGTTTATAGACAGACTTAAGTTTAGTTATTAAATTGTTTTAAGAAACGTAAGTCGTTTTCGAAGAAGGCACGTAAGTCAGTTACGCCATAACGTAACATAGTTAAGCGCTCAACCCCCATCCCTACAGCAAAGCCACGGTATTTAGTTGGATCAATGCCTACAGATTCTAATACTTTAGGGTGAACCATACCGCAACCTAGTACTTCTAACCATTTACCGTTTTTCCCCATCACATCAACTTCAGCTGATGGTTCAGTAAACGGGAAATATGACGGACGGAAACGAATTTGTAATTCTTCTTCAAACACATTAGTTAATAAGTCTTTAATTACCCCTTTAAGGTTTTTAAAGCTTACTTTATCTGCATGATCCACGAATAATAATTCGATTTGGTGGAACATTGGTGTATGTGTTTGGTCATAGTCATTACGATACACACGACCAGGAGCAATAATGCGTAAAGGTGCTGCCATCTTCTCCATTGAACGGATTTGCACCCCTGAAGTTTGCGTACGTAATAAACGTTGCGCGTCAAACCAGAATGTATCATGGTCTGCACGTGCAGGGTGATGAGCAGGAATATTTAAAGCGTCAAAGTTATAAAACGCTGATTCAATTTCTGGACCACCTACTACCGTAAAGCCAATTTCAGAGAAAAACGAAACAATACGGTTAATAGTTTTACTTACTGGATGTAAACCACCTACGCCTACGCTACTACCAGGTAAGGTTACGTCAATACGTTCAGCTTCTAATTTAGCATTCATTTCTGCTAAAGAAAGATCTTCTTTACGTGCGTTTAATAAATCTTGTACTTCTTGTTTAGCAGCATTAATTTGCGCCCCTACTTCAGCACGAGATTCAGCTGGTACGTCACGTAATTGTTGCATTAATAGCGAAAACGCACCTTTTTTCCCGAAATTATTTACCCTAACTTCTTCAAGTTGAGCAATGGTAGTCGCAGCATTAATTTCGTCTCTTGCCGCGGCAGTAATTGATGAAAGTTGTGATAAATCTATCAT
This sequence comes from Psittacicella hinzii, assembly GCF_003585935.1. Classification (GTDB taxonomy): domain Bacteria; phylum Pseudomonadota; class Gammaproteobacteria; order Enterobacterales; family Psittacicellaceae; genus Psittacicella; species Psittacicella hinzii. The sequence goes on along the minus strand of NZ_NRJG01000035.1, from coordinate 35,773 downwards.
TGATAAACTCTTAAAAATTGCTAGCTGTGGGTAGCTACCTAAAATGACTACCTTAAAGGCTATGACTTATTTAATTTAAGTGCTGTGGCGTAGACTTTGATCTATACAGGCCAGTGGCTTTCTAGCCTAAGAGGCTCATAAACCGCTTAAGCTGGAAAAATCTACTTAGATAACGATTCTGCTAAAGCAAAGTTGAAGCTCCAAGCGATAAAAGTCGAAGTAAATTACCATTACGATAGTAAACCAACAGTAAACCAGTAAACCTACAGTATAAATTTACCTGCTCTTTTATCTTTAAGCACTTAAAAATAAGAAAAACTTCAGAAAATAACTTTTTTACAAGCATTAGTCTGGAGTTTATATTTTGCTAATCTTAAAATAACTTTTTGATTATTAGAGCAAAAAACCCAGTTTACCGCTGGATTTTCTCAATCAGTTCTCTATTATACTTGAAATCTAAAAAAAATTCTAATTATTAGCGATTTAAGCCCACAGAATTTAAGCTGTCGGCAAATTTTGTTAGTTGTTGGGAAAAATTATTTCGCCAGATAAATCAAAAGTAAGGTTTTGTGCTATTTTAAGTCCAAAAACCACCATTGATGTCAATGCAAATGAATCGCAATTAGTGTTGATAACTAAAGCAAATTGAGCTTCTAAGAGTGGTTAATAATGGGTATGAGCTGTACTCAAAAATAAACCTCTACTCAAACTTTATTCAGACAACCTTCAAGCAGAGCTGTACACCACAAGCGATACTCAACTTTATTAAGTGATACTCAAACTACACTAAATCTACACCTTAGCACCTATTGCTTAACACCATAAGTAGCTTAATAACTATAGCTTATATCATGACTTAATCATGGCTTAAGTCTTGTTTTATCTTGCTCGAAAGAGTACAGTGCTCTTTGTAATCGTCTTCCCAAAGACGTTCACCTTGTACTAGTTGTTCTGCACTATATTCCGCAAAGTCAACTTCAAAGTCTGCAAACTTATCTACTTCAAGGTACAGTTGATTCCAATTGTTATGACGAATTTCATGGCAATAATTATAAATCTGCCAAATTCTACTTGCCACAAAGGCATAAGCATTAGCTATTTCTTTGGCGTAATCTTCAGGCTTGATCTGACTAATTCTTGCTGCAAAATCCGGATTTAACTCGTGTGGCACTAGAGTTACTACTTGTTCAGGCTGTACTGGGCTGCGTTTTTGTTGCTCTTGGGTTAGTAATTGCCACCAGCTTTTGCTTGCAAGTTCTTGATCTTGTTTTAGATGCGCTGCGAGCGCTAAAAGATAAGTTTGATCGCTGAGTAGGTCATAAACCTGATTACGTTCATTCCTACCCCAAATAAAGAGATCTACTCCTTGTGAGTTCTTACTCTGACTTGCTGTAGAATAAGCGCTTGTGGTAGTGCTTACTTCTTGTGAAGAATTTTCTTGCTTAGCTTCTTGCTTAACTTCGTGTTGAACTGCTGCGTTTGGAGCTTTCTTTAGTGAGCCTTTAATCGCACCTTCAGTTGACACATAAGCTTGACGATTTTCAGGAAGAATAGATACTCCTAAATGTAAAGAGGACATGCCTAGCACAAGTAGATCTTGCAGCAATTCTGCTGGTTCAAGATACTGTTGCGGATCGATATATTCTCGCTCTAAAGCTTTACGGCGATGCTTAAAAGCTTTTTGCCAAATCTCTTTCCAGAATACGTTTAAGGCTGCTAAGTACATAAAGGCTCCTGTAATGCGTTGGAATGGGTAACTGAGTTAGTTACTTTTTTCTTGTTATTTTTAGATTTTTCTAGCTAATTTTTAACTGTTTATAGTATAGCTAAACTTTAGCTTGGACTTAGAAAAATTAAGCTAAAAACTGCATTTTTCTGCGTATAATACAAGAAGATAGCAATTTTATCCAACCATTAATTTTTACTGTTCAATTACTCATTTTTACTGTTCAATTACTCATTTTCTTGTCTTTTTGAGGATAGATATGGAGTCACCTTACACTTATTTACCACCTATTACTCCCTCGAGTGCTACTTACTATTGGCAACAAAGATTAGAGTCTTTGTTCTTAAACTTACAAGGGAGTTTATATGCTTTTAGTTTCTTACCTGAAGCTCATGCCATGCGTGAGTTAATCATCTCACCTAAACATGGTGCTTGTAAGTTACATCCAGAAATAACCGGCATGTACCTAAAAGGCAAGGTAAACGAAAAACGCAACAGTAAATACTTCAATCAGAATCCTCAAAAAGTTAACTACCATTATGCAATTTGGTTAAGTAGTCTCTATGCAGAATTACAAGAGGCTGACTTAAACCGGTTAAGCCTGCCTAATCCTGAAACTCTTGCAGCCAACTATAGTGAAGTTTTACTTAGCTATGTGCAATCATACGTAACCATGCGTTATGAAACTAAACTTTGCACTTATTTACAAGGTGAAAGTATTAGTCTTAATGCTTTTAGTTTGGCACAACTAGCAGCCCTATTAATGCACTACGATTACGATTTAAGCAAAGCTAATGCTGCCTTAATTAAGATCTTACGTAATGAAATAGTGCCAGAACTCGCAGCTTTCTATCCTGAAGAAATTTTACAGCAAGCACAATTTAGTTCACAAACTACGAGCACTCAAGTACAAACTAGAGCACAACAAACTAAACTCCAAGAGACTAAGGACCAAGAGACTAGCTTCCAAGATCAAGTAAATTCTCACAGCCAAGTAGAACTAAGAGATGAGGCTCTAGCTAAATTTAGATCGCAAACTACTTCTCAAGATAATCAGGCTACTGCACAATCTACTGCGCAATCTACTGCTCAAAGTACTACACAAACAACACAAACATCAGCAACCCAAGAGTTTGCAAGCAACTTTAAATACTTAATCCTACGTGCTAATCCACGGATTATCCAACCTGCACGTCAAATTCTGCGCTCTACTGAACAAGTAGTCCAAGAGGAAGAAAACTTTGCAGCCTTTGCGCAAAAAGTAGCCGAGAATCAAGCCCAACAAGAACTTGCGCAACTAAAAGCAGCGCAACAAGGTACTGAGCTACAAAGTGCGCAACAAAGTTCACATTCACACCAACAGCCAAACTCAAACCAAAAAACAAACGATCAACAAATCAGTTTACTTAAAACCCAATTAAGTAAACGGAGTTATGAAATAAGCACTGAGTTTAACTCGCAAGAACTACCTCAAGCCGAGCAAAATTACGTAGTGATTATTCCAAACTTTCAGCCACAAGATTACGCATGGTTATTACATGAATATCAAGGGCAAGATCTTGATTGGTTATTAGTTGACTGTTTAATTGGTGCTATCTATCGTGAGTTAGCTGCCGATGACTTTGTAACCCAAACTTTTAGTTTTACGCAAAAGTTCTTACCTCTCTTTGAAATTCTCTGGCAAGTATTGAGTCAAACTTTTATTGGGCAATGGGGTTTAACTACCTATCTATATCGTCAATCTTTACTCGAGAGTTATAAACGTAATCAGCAGCATTTAAGTAATAAGCTTGCCTATATTCAGCAAGCTCCACAACAAACCATCAGTTTTACTAAAGATATAAGAAAATGCCAAGGTTACAAAACTTACCGTGAAGAGAACGGCTGGAATCTACTTCATCTTACGTTTCATAATCTTACTTATGAACTTGCGCATACACCATTAAAAGAAATTAAACCGCAAACAATCCAATTACATGCAGGTAAGCAACAGCAAGCCGTAGTTAAGTACTTACAGCATTTTGTACAACAAAATCAAGAGACCATTAAACAAGCACTCACCCAACTCAATCAAGAGTTAACTAAGTATCAGTACAATAGCTCGGCCATGCAGCAAGCTCTTAAGCAAGCATTTGCACAAGAGCAAGAACAATTTGCCGCTACCTTTAAAGGTGCACAATGGCAAGAAGTTACATTGCAAATTTGGGAAAACGAGTGTAGTGCAGAAAACACTTACAGTAAAATCACTCAACAGCTACCAAAAATGCTTGATGATGTTACTGGACAGATTACGAGTAATACTCCTCAAGGGTTGATTATTTTCTGTCATGGTTATGATATACAAAACTGTATCCGTCATCGCGTGCATTACTTTGCAAATCTTCGCCAAGTAACAGCAAAATCACGCATCTTCTTTATTCTCTTTTACTTTGTTTTTGTGCCTTTATGGTTCTACTTTATTTGGGTATTTTTCTTTAGTGATCGGTTTTAGTGTAGTGGTAAGAATTCAGCCTGCTGTTGCTGTGATTAAATAATGATTTTCTGACAACCAGAAAAATCTATATTTTATCTTTCAGATAATCTACCTAGAAAAAAGTTAGGAGGTTTAGTCAATGACGATTACTTTTTCTCAGTTGGTGCAAATCTACCGTCAAGCGGAGTTTGTTGAAAACTCAGATCTTGCAAATTTTTGTCCTAATTCTACAGAAGATCTTTAGTTACTCAAACTTCTTACAGATGATAATTTCAACGATTCTGGGATTAGTACTTATGCTGGTGAATTAAAGATTAACCAACCGATCCAATTAAATATACACACCCCAGCTCTTAATATTGGTAGATTATTTGATGATTTTGCAGCATTTATAGAAGGAGATATGGCTTATCTTGGCAATACAGTAATAGGTAGCACTCCTTACTTTATAAAATCTGAAAAGATCTCCTCTGATGATAAAGAGAAACCTCAATATTTGCTAAATTATGAAAGCATAAAGAAATTGTTACTTCAACTTACCGATAAGGCTGCTTACTATGACTAGGTAGGTAAAAAGCTTATATTCTTTGGTAAGAAAACTTTTGAACTGTCTCTTGATGTGTCTAAACAAATTCCAGATTTTTGCAATTTATTGCAAGAGTTAAATCAAAAGCAGATACAAGTAATCATCGATTTTACAGGTTGGTTAGATGAGGTAGAAACCACTACACATTCTGATTATCCAAATAAGGAAAAAACCGATTCTTATATTAGTTCTAAACAATCTGTTTTAGCTTTTGTCCTTACTGACACTTTTAAACAAAAAGCGACTATTCTTGACTTACTACGTGAAATTACGCAAATAAATCAATCTATACATAAGCAATACGCTCCACATACAGAAAATTTCAGCAATGAAAAATCCATCAAAGAGCTTACATACTCTCCATACAATAGTGAAAAATTTGAGTCTAGAGTAAACGAAATCATTAGTAAACTGTTACCTAAATTTTTAGGATTACCTATTCTAATAGCTATCCTTGGAACTCTAAAATCGGGAGATAATTGGTTAACATATACTGCTATTTGTTTATACTGCCTATTGTGCTGGTTAAATTTAAATTACCAAAAACAAATATTAGACAATATAAACCACGATGTAAATCAATTTGATCAAGAAGGAAAAGTACCTCTAGAGCTAAAAGCAAATTGGCAAAAAAAAATAAGGATAGAATAGAAAAATTACTTGCCAAACAAAGAACTATGTATTGGATACTATTAGTAATAGTCAGTGTTTGTTTCTTATATAGTGTTTTCAAATTATTTCCTTAAGTTTATCCTTTACTTAAGATGAGCTGTACCCCAAAATCTACAAGAGGAGCAAGATATACTTGCTCCTATTATTACTCCTCTTGAGCAGTCCCCTTCTTACAGATCTAACTTCTATATCTCATTGCTATTTTCCAATATAGAAGTTTCGCAATCCCACAGCATTCTATGCAACAATTTCTATATAACTAACAAAGTTAACTTTGGTTGACAAACTTGACAGTTTGTAGCTTTACCAACATTTATCAAGGTAATCGTAAACATAAATTTCCCATCTTCTGTAAATACAAATATAAGTATTTTACGAGTTTTTCTCGTCAGTATGTTAGACTGTGTGCAAGAGCATATAAGTCAGTACGGTTTTTGTTCTAACATTCCTATCGACTGGTGTAAATAGAATACTGCTGTATTAATAGCTATTAATTAGGTATTAGTTCCAGATTATAATAAACGCACTTTTAAGTAACTATTATCAATCTACTTTTAAGGACGTTTATATGTTTAACAATCTTCGTACCTACAAAAATACTCTTGCGCAACACCGCGGCTATCGCCAAGTGTTTCGCAGGTAAACTTACTTTAGGTTTAATTGCTCCTTTTAAAGACTATCAATAACCATACTCAGATCTTGGTGATATGTTTGAGTTAGCTCAAATGGCTGACAATTCAGAACTAGCGGATCTCTGGGTAAGAGATGTGCCTCTTTATGATCCGGAGTTTGGTGATGTAGGGCAAGCTTATGATCCTTTTGTCACTCTCGGCTACTTAGCTGCAGTAACTAAAAACATCAGCTTAGGTACAGCTGGGATAGTTACGACCTTACGCGAACCAATTCTTACCGCAAAACAAGCTGTAAGTATGGATCAACTAAGTAAAGGTCGTTTCCTTCTCAGATTAGCTACTGGGGATCGTCCACGTGAGTATCCAGCCTTTAATCAGAGTTTTCTCAATCGTGGCGAGTGTTTCCGAGAAACATGGGATATTATTACGCGTTTAATGTATCAATCTTATCCCGATTTCTCTACGTAAAACTACGGTACGTTTAAAGGTAATCTAGAAACTTATCCTAAACCACTAGGCATAATCCCTATGCTGATAATTGGGCAAGCACGTCAAGATACTACATGGATTGGACAGCATGCTGATGCATGGCTAACTCATGGCATTACACAAGAAAACCTAAGTACTAAGATCAGTGAACTACAGCAAGCTGATCTTGCTTCCCCAGTGCCTTTTAGTTATGGAACTTTTGTACATCTCTTAGCTGATCCAGACGCACCATTAGAAATGCCACGTCCAAGACGTATTCGTGCAGGTTCTAAAGCTTTAGTTAAGTAATGGAAAGAGCAAGAAGCTTTAGGGGTAACACATGTATGTGTAAACCTCTTACTATCTGATGATCGTGATAGCAAAACCGTCTTACAAGACTTTTTAAAAAATGTCGTAAGTCATTTTCCAAAGCATCAAGCTTAATAAACTTAAGTTCTTAATTGCTTAAGCTCTTGATTGCTTAAGCTTTTTTAGAAGAGGTTGTGTGGAAATACAACTCTACACACCTCCTAAAACTTCAAAGTTGGATAAAGTTAAACTCTTCAATTTAAACTCTTCAATTTAAACTCTTAAATTTAAGAGTGACTTTGATCTCTAGCTTTGACTTATATACTTTTTAATTCACGTCTTTAATTTAACTACTAACTCAACTTAAATCCTAATCTACGCTCGACATTGTTTACCTACATTGTTTACCGACAATAGAAAAGTTAACATCACAATGTAACGTAGCAAATACAAAATGTAACGCAGTAAATAGCAAAATTCTGTATGCAACTGTAACGAGCAACTTACGTTTTAAGCAAGTTATCTTACTCTTAATCGGGAATAAGCTTGATACTTTTACCACTTATTTTCTCAAACCAAAGCTTAAAACTAAGGCAGATTAAATTTACTTGATTTTATCGAGTGTGATGCATGTTCAACTCACCACATATTCCTTTCAATGAGTATGAGCTAATAACTACGAGCGAGCCATTTAGTCCAGAGTTATCAGCTTATCAACATATTGAAAGCTACATTTGCCCGATCGAGCAACAAATTATTGAGCAAATCCAAGGTAGCGAGGATTCGACTGCTAATACAAACCCAAATATTTGTCATGTGGGATTTGTGTGTAGTCATAGTTACTTAGATTTACTCGAACAAAGTGTGATTTCAATTATTGATAATCGTATTGATAATTTAGACACACCCATTCATCTGTACTTTTTAATTGATGATTCTTTAACGCTTGCAGATTTTACTCCATTAAGCAAATATATGAAGCAAGATGCTGCAGTTAGTTATAACATTGTTAATATCCAAGGTTCGTTAGACTGTGTAACTAGTCATATTACCAGTCATGCAGAGCGTATCGCTTATTTCCAAAAGCATTTAGCTCAGCAACTCGAACAAAGCAACCCTTTATGGGTGCAACATAATCAGAATTTACAATCTCTAATGCATGAAAAGCAAGCAGAGCAAAGTAATGCTACAACTACTAACTCAAGCAAAGGTAAAAGAAAAACTAAGAGCAAAAGCAAAAGTAAAGCCAGCACGCAAGCAAAACAACAGACCTTTACTAAAGCTATTTCTGCTTCCTCTACATATCAAAGCACAGGACAAACCATTGCTGATCCAGCTGTTCTAGCTTGGTTAGAGACTAATTTTGCCCAACTCTATCAAACTTATGATCCTGCGAAGATCGTTTATCGTCATCAACATGATTATGAGTTGTTACAACATGCAATTTTAAAACTACAACGTCAGAATTTTGAGGCCTATGAGCCTATTAAACTCATACGCTTACTAGTTCCTGAGGTGATTCATAGTATTTCTCCGCATGCTGACTTTATTTTGCTTGCAGATGCGGATGTTCTCTTTCTCTATGACATCACCAAAATCTTTGAAACCTCTTTAGAGCGAGCTATTAGTGTTACTACCGATCCAAGCCTTGTACCATGCAATAGTTCATCCGCTCCTATACATACAGCCGAAGATACACGTAGTGCTGCAGAATTAGCTGCTCTTAATGCTCAAGCACAAGAGCACTTTACCTTCTTTAAGTCTCCGCATTATGTTTTACCGGGCATCACTGGTTTTCGGCTCTCGATTTTAAAACCTTATTTCTCTGATCTGACTATCTTGTTACAACAAGGTTTACGTAACTATCTGTATGGCGCAGCAGTAGATCCGGTAGCCGAATATCTCTCGCTACTCATGATCGCTCTGGGAGCTAATATTTTCCATCCAGACTTAAATATGGTACGCTGGCATCAAGGTTATTACTTTGAAAGAGGAGCTAAGGGAGTAAATGTATATCGCCGTAATCGCGATGAATATGCACCAGTTTTAGCCTTACACTATGCTGGAAAAGATGCCAAACGGGTGACTGATCCGCAATTAGGCGAAGTCTATCGTCCTGGCATTATCTATCAAGTTAAACGCGAGTACTTCTTAGCCAAAGTACCACAAACGCAAGATGTGCAGTTTGTTGCAGATATGCTTGTGCACAACAAACGTTTACTCGAAGAAAATCCCGTTGAACCGCAAATCACCACGCACTTAGTGTTTTGCTCAAACCAAGATTACTTAACGGCTCTAAACACTTGTCTTGAGAGTCTGTATTTTTATCGTAAACCGCATAATAAATACATCGTCCATCTTTTCTATCGCGACATAGAACAAGCAGACTTAGAGCAATTACAACAGCGTGCCGCTTGGAGTAATTGTGAAATACGTCCGTTCAATATGCAAGAGTACTTAAGTAAGTATCCAGATCTAACTACGAAACAGTACTTTACGATCGATATCTACTCACGTTTATTTATTCCGGATATCTTTGCGCAATACTATCCAGAGGTTGAACAAGTTACTTATCTCGACGTAGATCTATTAATTCAGCATGATCTGGGTGATACTGCAGTTGCTAATCTGGGAGATAAGATCTTTGGTGCGACACCAGACATTGATCTATATGCTCGCTTACAAGATGATTGGCCTGTAGATCATGATATTGATGACAAGCGCTCGTACTTCTTACGCTTTACTAATGCTAATCCGCAAACCATTTACGATATTGAGTATTTTAATTCTGGAGTGATTATTTGGAATTTACGTCGCTGGCGTGAACTTGAGTTGCCGCAATTCCACTTACTCGAGCAAATGCGTCAGCACATGAGCTTTGCTTTTCCAGATCAAGATATGTTGAATCTGTTCGCTAAACAGCATGGTGGCTACTTCCGTCTACACCAAGGTCTAAATAACTTACGCGGACCGGTTGAAGATGCCCAATTACGTCTGTTTAAACCTAACTACACTACCTATCCAGAACGTTGCCCGCTGTATATCATGCATTACACTGGACCACAAAAACCGTGGAATAATCCGTTTATTGCAACAGCAGAATGGCATCTTTTCTTCTGGAGATTAAGCCTGCGCATGAAAGATATCATCACAGGTAAAGATTTAACGATACCAAGTAAAAACGATAAGGCATATGTGCCGTTTACCCAACGTACTGTTGCGGTGTATCATTAGCTCTTAAACATAAATTAAACCCCGAAAACAAAGATTCTTTGTTCTCGGGGTTTTACTATAATTTAATGGTAATACTAAGCTAGTTGTACAGTACCTAATTGTATCTAGTCGTATCTAGATTATTCTTTGAAAAAGGCAACTACTTCATCAAAGGCAATTAATATCCATTCCCAAACTTTAGCAGCAATAACTTTAATAAAGTGCCAAATCGTTGCCGCTACTTCTTTAATGATCTCGACAAAACTAAAATCTAATTCTTGGTAGTTAGCTTTGATTTCATTGATTTTAGCTTCAAGAATTACATCATAATTCTTAGCAAAATCATGCCAGAATTCTGTAGGCACTATCCAATAAATTAAACCTATGGCAATAAGATAGTGTAAAAAACGAATCTTTTTATTGTGCTCACTACTTTCCCACCAGTATAAGCAAAAGCCATTTGCAGCATATACGGGATTGTTTTTCCATTTAGAATGAGTAGCTAAACGAGGAAACAGCACGAGGAAAGGTAAAGGTCGTTTATTAGTTAAGTCCCAAAGAATATGATAAAGAGCACCAGCCGTAAACGCAGTACCTATTACCCAACCTTGTTTATGTAAAACAAAAGCTTGGTACACACATACCCCAAAAAAGACTAGCCACAATAAAAACCAGTGAGTAAAGGTTCGATGGGGTATAAGCCCCCATAACTCTAGACGATCTGGAGCAACCGACCCAAAGTAAAAAGCTATAAACGCAAATAGAGAGTTTAATAACTTCATGTCTGGATAGAAATAGTAGCTTGCAACTGCAGCTACAATCCCTAAAGAGAAACCTATTGATTTATGAGTTTTTGCTCGCATACGTCTTAGCCTTATTACTCTGGATCTGGTGATTTAAAGAGTTCGGTTGGATGTTTAGCAAAATATTTAAAGATTACTTCGGTATTAAGTTGTAAGCCTTTATCGTTTACTAATGGGATATTTTGTTCAAGGTAAGTTTGTAAAGCTGCACGTAAGTAATCTACTTGCTCTTGGCTTAAGACTACAGGAGCTGCTTCTTTAAAGTCTACTTGAGGATAGAAGTAACTTAACATTTTTAAAATAATTAAGTCAAAGTAAACAAAGTTTGCCAGTAAACGAGACATGCTGTCGTAAATCCCAAACGATTCAAAGCGTTTTAAATATTCAGCTTGTTCGTCTTCTTCCATCCCACGAATGAACTGATAAATATCTGCTAAGAGCAGTTTGAACATATTATAGGTTCGTCCATAAGCAGGATCTTCAGGATTTTCGATTGGTAAATATGCTTGATCGTATAAAGATTTATCTGCAAAGTTTTGCGCTAACCAAGCTACGGCATATTTAGGATCACGACGTTTAGTTGCTAAATCATAAATAAGAGTACGTAATACGACTTTAGCTTCAGCGTTTTGCTGTAAGAATGGAAATTCTTCTACAATACGTGAGTGGACATAAGCACTCAAGGCATCTTTCGATTGCGCTAAATAGCCATTATCGAGAATTTTTGCATTTATCGCCATATACTTTCCTTAGTACTCCGACGAGTATTTGGTGTGTTATCGCATGTGAAAAAGAGTGGAACTTTAATTACTTAAATTCTTAGTCTTTGAAAATACGATAAAAATTAGTTAAAGTTATTTAAATTTGAATCCCAGTTTTTAACAAAAACTGCTTTTTTCTGGGAGATCTCTTTGTTATTATACCTAATATGCCATTTAAAGTCTGTATAAGTCTATGAAAATAGGCAGTTTTTGCCTTACAAAGTTCCAAGTCTAAATAAAATATCAAAACCCTTAACTAAACAAAGGGAAAGGTAAAAATTAACATGGGGAAGAGCATTTCTCAAGCAAAACCTAATTAAAAACAGCCCATGCAAGGCATGAGCTGTGTGTTGTTTGAGGTAATTATGAATTATCTTAATGTTTAATACTTTTTTCTAATTTAGATATAGGGATATATTTGCATTTTTTCAAGTACAAAAATGCAAAAAGTTACAAAAATCTCTTTGTATCTCTCGGTAAACAGTATTAGTAAGTGTTTACTATTACTTGTAAGTAGTTTAAATAGTAACTGAAGTTGTAAAGAATTATTAGCTGAAGCAAAAAAGCAATAAAGAACTAGCAGCACTTGTGAACAAGTTTATGCCTTAGCGCTTGCTACAGAGTAGGTTTGTGTGAAATAAATTTAAGTGTGTACAGAATAAATTTGTATGAGATAGATTTACATGGCATAAATCTATACATAATTAATAAGCAACTTCCAAGCTATTTAAGTTAAAATTTACTTTTACGTATCGCTTCTTTTCATTACTCTGTTTGCAGAATAAGCATTCTATGTATTCTTTGCAACAGTTTTTTCTTTTCTCAAGCTCTAACTTTGTGGTGTATCACTTTGTTTGAGTATTTTTCTAGATCTTACTATGGCAGATCTTCCGTATTTTAATTATTTTGTGCAGTTACATACTGAGCCGCACTTATATGAAGTGCCAGCTGAGTTAACTGCGACGCAAGTTGTAGCCCAATTTGCAAAATCAGCAAGCTCTCTAGCTCCAAAAGCAAATCAGTCTACGACTCAGCATTTAGCACTGTGGTTTACTGCTGATTATTTGACACAACTTAAAGCTTGTTTAAACTCTATTCTCTACTACAACTATCATCCAGAGCAGTTTACTTTACATCTTTACCTCATCATTGAGCAAAGTGTTACTTTAAACATGCTTGCTCCTATTTTGCAGCACTTAGAGCAATATCAGTTAAGTTACACCATCATCGATGCTAGTGTTCCTTATGCTTATGTGCAGCAACACTTACGACAAAGTCAAAGTCAACATCAAGCAGCTAAACGCTTTGTAAGTCCGGTCGTAGCTGCTAATGTGATGCGTTTACTAGTACCGGCAATAGTACAGCGCCATAATGCACAAGTAGAACGTTTAATTGTCCTCGATGCTGATAGTTTGGTCTTACATAGCTTACAAGCTTTTAATACTCTGCAAGTCGCTCCGATATGTTTTTCTATTGCTTGTGACTATACTCTTGAGGCTTATATACAAGCTGGAGGGTATTTCGAAAACGATAGTCTAGAGCTTGCTCTTATGAGTCGCAGTCAGGACGAGCTCTATCACCAAGCGCAACACTGTCAAGCCTTTACCCAGCAATATCAGACTCCGTTCTACCTTGAACCTGGAGTAGTGCAATATTACCTAACAGATTATGCAGCTGCTTTAGGTAATCTCTATCAACCATTACTCATCGCTCTTGATTATTATCGTCAAAGCAATTCTCCGCAAGTAGTAGCAGATGTACTTACACTTATAGGTACACATTGTGGAGCGCATATCCTTGCTGAGATGGCTAACTATACACGCAGTCTTGTAGGTTATGATCTGTTTATGGGTAATCCGCAGCAAGGTGTAGGTTTAGCACAAAAAAGTCAAGTAAAAATCCGTCAGCTAGTACTACACTATAAAGGAACTAAAGGTAAAAGCCTATTACCTTTAATGGTTAGTTCTAACTTCACCCATGGTAAGCAACAAATCGATCCTCGAGCTGAAGTGCAATATGTGAGTCCAGAACTCAATAGCCATGCTTCTACACAAGGAGCTAATACTAGCTACAACAACTTAGAGTTACCTTTAGCTTCTTTTGCTTGGCAGAGTAAGTTTGTCTATGATTATGCTCAAGCTCCTAGTGCTGAAGTTTTAAACTTTGCGGATCTAGTTACTCAACGCTTAGCCGCACGACGTGCTCTAACCCCTCAACGTACGGTGCATCTAGTTTTAGCAGCTAACGTTAAATACTTAAAACCTTTACGTACTTGTCTTGAGAGTATTTTCTTTAGTCGTCAAGACTTTAATCGTTATCAGTTCTATGTATTACAGCGAGGTTTTAGTGATGCGCAAATGCATGAACTAAGAACTAGAGTCCAAGCAGAAAACTGTGATATTGAGTTTATTGATATGAGAGCTGAGTTTGAGCATTATGAGCTTAAACTATTCGGACACTTTACCTTAGATATTTACTCGCGCTTACTGATCCCTGCAATCTTTAAACAAAGATATCCAGAAGTTGAGCAACTTATCTACTTAGACTGTGATACTTTAGTGTTAGGTGATCTTGCTGATCTCGTGGAGATAGATCTAGGAGAATATGTACTCGCTGCCGTACCTGATCAGCCTGCCTTTATTTCTTTACGCATGGATCTAGTTGCTAAACCTGAAGGTAGAAAAGATGCAGAACACTATGCTAAGTTCACTTCTTTCCAGCCACAAACCTTAATCCAAGTACAATACTTTAACTCTGGCATGTGTGTCTGGAATTTACGCCAGTGGCGTAAACTAGGTTTAGCAGATGACTATCTATTACAACTAGCTGCAAAAAAACGTGAAGAGATCATTCATCCTGATCAAGACGTGTTGAATCTCTTTGCCCAAACACATGGTGGCTTCTTGTCATTACCGCAAGGTTATAACAACAATAACTTTAAGTTAGCTTCTTCAAGGTTACAGCTGTTTACTCCTAACTACACGCTCTATCCTCAAGAATCTACGCTTTATGTCCAGCATTACTTAGGCTTAGTGAAACCTTGGATGTCTCCTAAAGTAAGAACCGCTGATTGGTATTATTTCTTCTTTGCTTTAGCGCAGCAAATGAGACTTCGTCTTGCATCCAAGTTAGATAACAGCGAAGCATAAGAAACCATAATGCTTTAAACGCAACCAACCATGGCACGATAGCAAAACTAAAATGTCGTCAGACAATCATTATTAACCGATCTTAAAACGATTTAAGTCCAGAATTTATTTCTGGACTTTTCTTTTAGGGTAGGTATTGCTGGTATATGGTTATTGGCTAATTGCTTAAACTTGATTCATTAGTTAATTAGCTAATAGTTTGATAGTGCAGGATTACTTTCTCGTGGGGAATGTAAGACTTTATCTTTTGTGTAGTACAGCTAATTTTTATTACGTACTCATCTACAAATTAACCTGATAAAAACTAAGGTTAAACGTAAATTTTTCTTGCTTTTCTTTAGATTTTTCTTACGTTTATTTGCTTTAGTTGTCATATGGTTAATCAATTCAACTTGTAAAAGCCTACCTTTTTCTTTCCCACCTTACGCTTTTTAGGCTTTATTTTCAGGAGTTTATTGAAATTGTAAATTTCTGCTAAAAAGTGTGATCTAGTTCTCAAATCCGAGAAAGATTTACGTTATTTTCCTTTTCTTTTTATATAATACAGATAGAACTAAAGTATTTAGCTGCCAGTTAGCTCTAATTTCACAAATTTTAACTATCTGCACAGGAGAAAGCCCATGCAAGTTCCTGTATTTCATCTCATGGCAAAGCCAAGTAGTTTTCAGTGCAATATTAAATGTACCTATTGTTTCTATTTAGAAAAAGAAGAACTCTTTGCCTCACAACAAATTACAGATCTATCTGTGGCGAGTAATTCTTTGAGCTGTGACTCAAATCAAGATGATGCTATTAATGCAGTATCTACTGTTACTACTGATGATACTATTACTTCAGCTACAACTGTTGCTCCAGCTACTACTGTTACTAATTCTGTTACCAATGCAGATGCTATCGCCAATGCAAATACAGTTGCCAATATAGCTTCAGCTTTACATCCGCACATGTCAGATCAAGTGCTCGAAGTTTATATTCGTAAATACATCGAACAAAATCCAGCTTCGCGCATCGACTTCACATGGCAAGGTGGAGAGCCTACCTTAATGGGATTAAACTTCTTCCGCAAAGTAGTATCTCTGCAACAAAAACATCGCGGCAATAAACAAATCCACAATGCTTTGCAATCTAATGGTATTGCTTTTAATCGTGCATGGATGCAATTCTTTAAAGAGCATAATTTTTTAATTGGCTTATCAATCGATGGCAGTGCAGCCATTCATGACAAGTATCGTATCTCTGTTAATGGCAAACCTACTTATGGCAAAGTAAAACGTGCTATTGAACTCTTACAAGAATATCAAGTCGAGTTCAATACTCTTACGGTTGTAAATGATGCTAATTGGCAACATGGTTTAGAAACCTACCTTACACTTAAAAACTTAGGAGTAAAACATATGCAGTTTATTCCTTGTGTAGAGGTAGCTAACTATCAACCTTATGCTTGTGGAGGTAGAGAGCCAAGTCATAGTCAAGAGGGTCTTTATCAACCACCTGTTGACTTTAAGTTAGCACCATTTAGTGTACCAGCTCATGGATATGGAGAGTTTTTAATTGAGGTCTTTGACTATTGGGTAAAACATGATGTAGGGCAAATCTTTATCCGTGAGTTTGATAATCTTACTGGACAATGGTTAGGCTATCCAAGTGCTAATTGTGTCTATCGTCCAACCTGTGGCACTTCGCTCATTGTTGAAGCTAATGGTGATCTCTATGCTTGCGATCACTTTGTGTATGCCGGTTATAAACTTGGAAATATTGCTCAACCTAATCTGGCGCAAACAGTTGTTGCAAACGCAGAAAAATTTGGTGCAGCTAAACAACAAACACTCACCTCTAAATGTCAGCAATGTCAAGTTCTAGCTTTATGTAATGGCGGCTGCCCTAAACATCGTCTAGTAACACTTGAAGGGCAAACATATAAACATAATTATTTATGCCCTTCTTACTATGCTTTCTTTACTCATACTATGCCGGTTATGAATAAGCTACGCGTTATTATTCAAGCTGGATATCCAGCTGCGGCAATAATGCAATATGTTTAGCACGCTAGATTAAGAGCTGGCTTAAAAACTAAGGTAGAGCTAAGATCTTGGCTCTGTATCATCTCAAGCAGAGATAAAGCTACACTTGTTCTGATTGCAGCTTGTTCTGATTGCAGCTTGTTCTGACAGTTGCTTGTTCTGATTGCTACTTGTTCTGATTGTTGCCAGCCTTAATTGTTGCCTGTTCTGATTGCTTATTCTCATCGTTACCTATTCAGATTGTATAGGTTTATCGTTCTACTATTTTTGCCAAGTTAATTCATTTAAACTTTTATACTTTTTCCACTAACTTTTAGGATCCATACTATGAAATTAAGTTTAAAGCCATGGTATAAATGCCTAGCTCTTGCGAGTTTAGTAGCTCCAGCTACCATGCTAGCAACTCCCTCGCATGCAGTGTCAACCGATCCTTCTCGTCCTAATATTCTTGTAATTGTGATGGATGACTTAGGTATCGGGCAACTCAACTTTAACCTCGCTACGCTTAATAAAAACGCTCTAGCACAAAAACCGCAAGCTCCGCGTTATGCAGCCGATCTTGATAAACTGATCGCTGCCGCAGAACAAGCCATGCCTAACATTAGTGAACTAGCTGCCCAAGGGGTAAAAATGACTAATGCTTTTGTGGCGCATGCGGTATCAGGTCCATCAAGAGCAGCGATCTTTACTGGTAAAGCTCCAGGATCGTTTGGGATCTACGGAAATGATGATTCATTTTCTGGAGTGCCTTTAGAGCAAAAATTCTTACCAGAATTATTCCAAGCTGCCGGTTATAACACGGCTAACATTGGGAAGTTCCATAATGCCCGTGTAAATCGCGATCGCTCAATTGGTCGTAAGTACATTTCTCCAGAGTTACAAACACGTGACTATCACGACAACTGGTCAGCGATCCCTGATAAAGGTTTTGCGCCGCAAGATCGTGGTTTTGATTTTTCGTATAGTTACTTTGCCTCAGGAGCGGCATTATACAACTCTCCAGCTTTCTGGCGTAATGATAAACCAGAAACTTCATGGGGTTACACTACACATAACCTCACCAAAGAAACCATGGACTTTATCGACCAATCTGGAGATAAACCATTTTATATTAATTTAGCTTATAGTGTGCCGCATATTCCTCTCGAACAAGCCTCACCAGCTAAGTACATGGATAAATTCAACACCGGTAATGTTGAAGCTGACAAATACTATGCTTCACTAAATGCTGCCGATGAGGGCATTGGTAAGATCATTGCTCAACTTAAAGAGAAAAATGCTCTAGACAATACCATTATTTTCTTCCTTTCGGATAATGGTTCGGTACACGAAGCGCCATTACCATTAAATGGTAATAACTCAAGCTATAAAGGTCTGTACCACAATGGGGCACTCAATGTACCATTTATTGTTTACTATCCACGCTTAATTCCGGCTGGTTCAGTAAATGATACGTTCATTTCTGCTATGGATATTCTACCAACCTCTTTAAGGTTAGCAGGGATTAAAATCCCTTATAACTTAAAGCTTGATGGTAAAGATATTATGCCGGTACTAGCAGGTAAAACTAAAGAATCTCCACACAAATATCTCTACTGGGCTGGTCCTGGAGCTTTCCACTATAGTGAAGAAAACATGCCATTCTGGTCTGGCTACTGGGATTACATTACCTACAAAGCAGATAAAGCTCCAAACAACCCAAACCTCGAACGTAATGCTAAAGGTTCATGGGCAATCCGTGATGGTGAATATGCTCTTATTTACCTCAATGATGGTTCATCTAACCCAATCAAACTCTATAACGAAAAACTTGATCCAGGTTACACTAAAGATCTAGCTCAACAAATGCCTGAGAAGTTTGTAGAATTACGTCGTGCTTTTTATCAATGGTTAAGCACTCAACCACGTCCAATTCAATGGAATCCTGAAGAGTTTGACTTAATGCTTCAAGCTGCTAAAGGCGATGCTTAGATCTCACTTTGAAATACTCACAAACTTAGCTTAGGGATTAGTAAAAGAGGATTTAAATAGCTTTAGTTAACCTTAAACTCTTAGAACTTTTACTCTTAAAGCTTTTCTAAAACTCTTAAAACCTTTTATCCCTAATAATGTGCAAATCCCTCTAAACGTGGATCTCCTATGCTTAGAGGGATTTAGCTATTTATTATAGGCGTCAGTATAACGATAGCTAACATTAGTTAAGAGTTAAGAACTAAGAATTAAGATCTAAAAAATCACTTTTTAGTTATGCTTTCGTTATGCCTTACCTATACTAAACTTAGACTCAAGCACTTCTTTTTACTTCAAGAAACCACACTTTTACAATCAAAAATCACTCCTCCGATCCATCATCGACGTATCCACTAAAGCCTGATATTTCCAACTGTAATCGTATCTCCGGACATGTTATACAATATTAGCATATTGCTATTTAATTTTTCCGTCTTACTTTAAAAATATATGTTATTCCAACAACCGAGTGTAAATACCTCACCTACAGACCAGATGATCCATGTAGGTTATGTTTTTACTCAAGAACATAAACATTTAAATCTGGTTAGCATAACCAGTATTCTTAATAATACTCCTAAACACAAGCTACACTTGCATCTAACTTTTGATCAGAGCATGAGCGTAGAGCAACTTAGTCATGAACTCCGTGTGCTACGTGAACTTGAGATCAAGTGCAGTATTTACGATTTAAACTCACAAGTACAAACACTACTTGCCGAGCAAGAAACAGCTCACGAGATTGATTTTGCGCTTTTACCAGATTGTTACCAAGTTTACTATCCTCTATATCAATTACTTTTAATTGATGAGGTAGTAGCTAACTTCCCACAAGCTCGTAACTTACTCTTAGTAAGATACGATACGCTTGTGCCGCAAGATCTCTCTTGGTTAGAAGAAGTAAACTATGCAACTATTTTCTATGACTTTACTGATCAAGAGCTTACCTTTTGCGCGAAAGAAGGGCAATCTATACCTACTCTCGGTTTAAGTACCAGCGATCTCTATGCCATTCAACAGCTAACTTACAAGCATTTATCTCATGTTAATTACTTTCCAAGTAATGGGGTATTGTATGTAAATCTTGCTGCTTGGCACGAGGGAGTAAATGTAGAAAGAATGTTTAATATTACTAGTAATATTAAATTTGGTAGCCAAATTGCCAAGAAAGCTCTTGCCTATTTGCATAGTGAACAAGAGTTTTTTATGCAAAGTAGCAATTCTCTTCTTGCCTCTACGTTCAGTCAATATTGGTTAAATTTCTTCCTGATTAAATCTAACCTGGTGGCTTTCAATGCCCTGTCAGCTGCGTTACAAGATAAACCGAGCCCTTATCTTTTAACCATTGAACATCTAGTTGCAAGCGTTGCTCCTCCAGCTACCTTTAAACTTGAAAACCTGCGTAAACAAGTCTCATGGATCACCCAACAAGGCAAGCACTTAGTAAATGCGTTTTTTACTTTACGAGCAGATAGTACGGTTAATGATTTTAGTCAACGTAACCTTGAGAACTTTAATCCTGGACTTAGCTGCAGTCCTGTACAAGCGATGTTTGCGCTTTATTATTTGCGCTATCTCAATTTGTTCTACCCAGCTACTCCTAATGCTGCAGGTAGTGCCTACGTGCAATACCATGAGTACAAACGCTTAATCGAAACACAAACCGAGCAATCCCATCACGTACATATTGTCTTATCGTTTAACCAAGCTTACTATGGTTGTGCCTTAGCTTGTATTGAGAGTTTACTGCACTATCGCAGTCTTACCACGCATTACCATATCTATATTATGTATCGTGATCTTAATCCAGAAGATCTTGCATACTTAGAACAACGTATTACTTGGGATGGCTCTAAAGTGCACTTGATTAATATGCAAGAATATTTAGAGCAGTTTCCTTTTGAGCATAAGAGACATATTTCGATTGATACGTTCTCGCGTCTGTTTATTCCAGATATCTTTGCTAAAGACTATCCAGAAGTAGAGCAGATCCTTTATCTAGATATAGATACGTTAATCGTTAATGATTTAGGTGATTTTGCTGGTAATTTCTTACCTGAAGAGCAGTGTTTTGCAGCTACTTCTGATGAATATGCTTATGATTGTTTAACTAAACCTTATTTAGCAGAAAACAAAGAACATATTCAGCACTTTTTACGTTTCTGTCAGCCTAATCCAGCAAGTTTATACGACATAACTTACTTTAATGCAGGTGTTATCTTCTGGAACTTAAAACACTGGTATGCTAAACAGCACCCACCTTATTATCTTGTAGAACGCATGGCACAGATCCATCAAGATCAAGATACCTTGTTCCAAGATCAGGATCTCCTAAACATTATTGCTCAAGAAAATAGTGGTTGGATGCAATTACATAGAGGACTTAACTATATTAATAAGTATCCTTTAAACTATACATCCGAGCTACCTCTATTCCGTCATTGCCAAGTAGAAGATGATCAAAGAACTCTCTTTGTTTTACATTATGCCGGTCCTAATAAACCTTGGCACAATCTCTTCTATGCAACTAGTCCTTGGCAACAGCAGTTTATGAATTTAGCTTTACATATGAAATATTATTTTTCTCAGCTAGCTAAATAAGATATACCAGCTGCTAACAGATAGAGCTCTAGTTGTTTATTACTTCTGGTTTCTGAAGTTATTAGTTGCTGAAAGGTTTGATTTAGTTACCCAAAGGTTCAGTTACTTGAAGCTTTAACCGTTTAAAGCCATCAGTTCTAGAAATCATTAGCACCTAGAAGTCACTAACACTTAGAAGCTGGCTAAGCATACTCAAAGTAAAAAATAGAGAGTTTCTCAAAAATTACTACCAAGGCATAAATCCCAGAAAAGAGTTGTTACTCCTTTCTGGGATTTACTTTATCTAAGATATACACTTTTGGATCGAGTAAAATGCGATTACAACTCCTATTTATTTTTTACATACTCCGCCTCGGAATGAGCCATTTCCCATGTTTTTTTTTTTACAACAACGATATAATAGGGAAAAGACTATATTTTATAGCAATGGGTAATCTACCGTTAAAGCTCAAACATATAAAACCTGAAATATTACTCACAGAGCCTCAAAACTATACTTTTTTAGTCCTGCTGTCGTTTTACCCAATAATTGATCAAGCTATAGCTAGGCTATATCTCAAACTATGATTTAAGTAATTAGAATACAAGTTTGAGCAGTCTATTGTTTAAGTAATTCTTAAACTATAGTTTCACTATAATGCAAGCACGACTTGTACATGCTGTGAACTATTTTTCTAGCGTGCTTTTTAAAATTTTAAGCTCAATTATTGCTATACTAAGTAAGTATTGAGTTGCACTCAATAGTCCAATTTAAGCTGATTTGCTTAGCTAAAGTTTTATGCCCTAGTTAAGTAACTCTTATTAAGCTACCCCTTATTTTTAAGCTTACTCTTAATCATATATTCTTACCAAGAATTTATAAACAAAGAAATACAGCTTCTCACTTTTTATACTATGCCACTTTACTTCTGAGTACTCACCACATGGCAAACATTAACTATAAAGTTTATCAGAATCCTGATTTAGTAAATAAAGTTCAACCTATCTTTGATAAAGATGTAGCATTCTTCTATGGTGATAACGCTTTAATTCATGACGTAGTTGGAGTTTATGCCGTAAATGGTCTTGCTAGCTATCATGATAGTGAAAACCCTAAAGAATTAGCTTGTGGTGTCCGTTGTTTACGTGGGACTTTCTATCATACAGACTCACCACACTTCCAATTAAAAAGTCTGTGCGTTTCAAGTCAAATCAGCTTCATTTACCTCGTACAAATGGAAGTACTTGGTTTAAGTAAAAATGATACCTTACGTCGTAATGCTACACGTAAAGCGATTCAGTTATTTGTTCTCAACCAAGAATTAAACTTAAATCGTCAACTAGCGGTTAAACCTTATACAGCCGAAGAGTTCGAGAGCATTTTAAGTAAATTCTACGCAGGTGAAACTACGTTTAAAAACCTACTACCAAAACGTATGGATCCGCGTGACGCAGCTAGTGATGGTTTATATGCAGCATGTGCGTACGCTTATCCATTAGTAGCTGAGAACAATGCGCAAGCTGATCAAGTATTAGATAAAATGTATGACTACATTTTATACTTAACTGGTATTAGTGGTATTTTTAGCTTATACGCTCAATTACACTATATCTATGCTGATAAAGAAAATATTCACGTTCATCCAACTATTTGGCCAATGCACCAAGATGATCAAAATATGTTAATGCTAGGTAACTTAGATTATCTAATGCAATCATATTACATCTATGACTCGGTAGAAAAAGCCATCCCTGACATGTTAAGATGGAAAGAAATCCGCAATAGTAAAGACGTGGACTTCTTAGATGATTTCCATCAATTTGCTCTAACTTGTGAACGTGAACACTTTGCTGAAAAATACGGTCAATTACGTGTTTCTGAGACTTTCTTAAACTTTATCGACCAAGCAGCTGGTGATTACCAACGGATGTTAGTTGAGTTCTTTACCACTACTTACGCGCAATTCTGTGCCCAACCATTAGAAAATGCCATGGAAGTGCTTGCAGCTGCGCAGCAAATGCGTAATCATGTGTTAGCTGAAAACAACGTAAGCTTAGAGCAATACGACAAAATGGTGACTAAAGACGCTCGTACTTACTTATCTAGCGAAGAAAACCAAGACTTTGCGAACTATACTAAAGCTTCTAAAGCTGCACGTCCAAGCGGTGCACGTAAGTTCTTCTTAGTTTGCTTACTAATTATTGCTTTCTTTGCTTTTATCTATGCCTACAATAATGGAGTATTCTAGTCTCGAGCATAGCTCTATGGTGCTATAAATCCTACTTCTGTAGATTGTATTTATATCCTTAGCCATCTAGCTATTAGAGCCCTTATTGATCACAATGAATAACAGTAGAACCCCCAGTCAGTTGACTGGGGGTTCTACGTTTAGAATAGCTATAACAATTCTAAGAGAGTAGTTTCATACCGCTCTAAGCTAGAGTTGTTTTAAAGGTTTGCCATGCTTGACGCATAATTGGATTTAAACCAGTTGCTATAAACTCTTCTTCACTCATTTCACGAGTTGCTAGTTCAGCCATAAATGCTTGCGCATTTTCAGGATGAGCTTGGCAATAGTGTTGACGAGCTAAAGCTTGCTCTTTTAATGGTTTATGGAAGTTGAGTAAGTACGGAAGTTGTAAATACATTAGCGTTGGTATATCTAAGATAAACGGAATTGACATATAGTCTTCAGTCATCATTAATGGATATACTTCTTCACTACTAAAGTTAATATTTGTTCTCTTCCATGGTACTTGGTTTACATCCGATAGATTGAAGATCATAGCATGCGGACTAGTTGAGTTTTGTGCATAAACTAGCGCTGGAGCTACGTCCCAAATCTTCATAGCATTAGGAAGTAAGTAATTAGTTAAACGTCCGTCAGATAAACAAGCAAACACTTTACTTGCTTTTACTCCTGCCGAATGCATAGTATCTAACTTAAAGTTACCCTCACGATAAGGTAGAGCAAATACTCCTAAAGCTTGTTGCGTACGTGCACCTTGAATTAGATTAATTGCTGCATAAGCTTCAGGTTTGGCAGTTTTATCAAGAATAAAGTGCGGATTAGGATACTTAGCTGCAAAGTCTGCAAGTTCAGCGGTTAAATGTACTAATACTGTAAGATAGAATTTTTCTTCAGTAGTTAGATACTGCATTTTTTTGGCTAGACTTTCATTTACAGCCTTATGACCTAAAGTTACATAAGTTAATAGTAACTCATCTTGATATTTAACTGCTAGCTTATTGTGGCTGGCTAGTACATCTAAATGCGGGAAGTGCTGTAAGTTTAGACGTACAGGTACTTCTTGTTCGCCTCCTAAGTTTAAACTTTGTCCAAACAGAGGATTAAAGGCACTAGCTAATAAACGCACTTGACGTTCATAAGCTGCAGCCGGGAAATGTTTAATACTATAAGCCGCTAAGTAGAAATGATGATAGCGGGTATAGTGTTCATACTCCCATGCCCATGCAGGTATATCTAAACCAAGTTCAGCAAAATCAGCATTAACCGCCAGAGCAGTTTTATTTGTAGCTACTTGCGAACTCTGACTTGTAAGTTCAGTTTGGTTTTGGCAAGAGATGCTTAGTTGCGTATCTTGATCTAATGGCATCTTATAGATATCAGCGAGATCTTCCCAACGCAGTTCTAAGACACATTGTTGTAATAAATACTTACCTAAAACACTTGGCGGAGCTACGCAGTTTACAACCTCTTCTTGAGCGATAAAAGTAGAGGCTGGGCTTTGCTCGAATTTACTTACCCATGCTGCAAAAGCTTTTCTAAAGGCATTAAGAGCATAGCTATTATTTAAGAAAGTTAGTTCTGCTTTACTTGCTACTTGCTTATCTGTAGTTAAGATCTTGCGCCAGAACTGTAAACCTGCAGTTAATGCTTGGCGGTTAAACTTCTGGTAAAGCGAAGCATAAGCTGGATTAAGAGTAAGACGAGGCTTAGCAATTTTAAGATCAGCAATTCGTTGTTCAAGCGGACGAGAGTCTGCTAGAAGTTCTTTAAGCTCTTTAACTTTAGCTTCGTCGGTTTTAGCTTCTAAATCAGAGGTTTGCTCTACGTTCGTAGCTTGAGCTTTTGCTTTCGGAGCAAATACATACTCATTATTTGAATTTGCAGCTGCGCTTGTACTGTTAGCTGCACTTGTAGCAGCTGGATTAGTACTAGAGACTTCATTACCCACTGCATTAGCATCAGCTTCTTCTTTTTCAAAGCTAATCTGATAAAGCGGAGTATGTTTTAAGCCCTGACGTTTTTCTAAGGCATAGATCTCATCTGTAATAAATTGATTCCACGCCAGATTATAAGCTGCATAGTGTTGTAAAGCTTGAGTCTTTAACTCTTGGTAAGCTGCTACTTGTTGCGTTAGATATTGCATGTAAGTATCACTAGTAGCAAACTCACGTACATTACCTACACCAGAACAAACTAAAAACTCATACGTATTTACGGCATCTGCATGCATTATACGTTTAAATTTAAAGCTTGCTTGGTAGTTTGCTTGTACTAAGCTCATAGCTTGACTACCAGCTTGACGTACTGCACTTACAAACTGTGCTTCACTTACTTCTTGTCCTTGCACTTGATAAGTTATAGCCGCAGACTCTAAACTTACGACAAACACGCCAAGGTTTTGTACTGCATAGTGTAGCTTACCAGCTACAGGTTCATAGACAAACGTCATTAACGCTTGTCCTTGATCGATAAAACTTAGCATGTGGCAATAGTCTGCACGTCCTTGAGCATAACCTTTAGTGCCATCAAGCGGATCTACTAACCACCAACAACGCGTATGTTGTAAATCAAAATCCGGATACTCTGCCATATTCTCTTCCGAAATCGCAAAGTCCCCAAAAATCTGTGGTAGTTGTTCGGTAAAGTATGTAGAAAGCATCTTATCTACATAAGTTACTTCTGAATTGTCATCTTTTAAGTCAACAGCTAAATCAGCTGCCCCTACTGCCGTAGCAACAGCACCAGCGTTAATGAGCAATTGACATACAGGTAAGAAGACTTGATTTTTAAAGAGTTCGGGTAATACTTTTTCTAATTCTGCCGGACTATAAATCGCGGCTAATTTTGAGGTATTCATCTGCTACTTTCTCACTGCTTACACTTAACTCTGCATATATTGATGATAGTAATCACGGAAAGCATATAATGCCACCAGATTACGACTATCGCGAAAACGCGGATGAGTTAATAGCTCATCAAGTTTAGTTAATGGCCAACGTACAATTTCAAGTGGTTCAGGTTCATCACCCTCTGGACGTTGAGCTAAGGCACTTAAACCTGTAGCCACTACCACGTACATTTTGGCTGTTTGATAACCTGTTGAATTGTACATAGTAGTTAAGTGAGTAAGAGAAGATGCTTCATAACCAGCTTCTTCGGCCAGTTCGCGTCCTCCTGCTTGGAGATAAGTTTCTCCCTCATCTATTGCACCACGCACAAAACCTAACTCATACTCTAAAGTCCCACCCGCAAACTCTTCAATGAGTAAAAGGTCATTTCCATCTACAGCTACTACAGTTACTGCATCACGTTTAGCCGCTAAACGAAAATACTCCCTTTCTTGTCCATTTGCGAAAGTTAAGTCTAAAGCCTGCACTCTAAACATGCCAAGCTTGCCCAGAGGACGAATCTCTTTTACTTGTGGTTTTGTACGTTTACTATTAGTCATAATTTTGCAAAGATGTTAGATCTATGGGCATTACCCATGTAATTGAAGAAAAAATTAGGTCTTTATATTATAAAACTATGAGGGGGATTTTGCTAAAAATAAGCGTAAAAAGGTGAGTAAATTCAAGCATTTAGCACTTTGCTTTATAAGGGGTAAGGATGGCAATTAATCCCGCCTATCAAACGCATGCCTACCAAGTACTTTAACTCCAAATATTAGGAGCTCAAAACACTAAAAATCGCTATTTTTTATCTATCCTCTAGGACAGAGTAGGTGGTAAAGGAAAAAGTGATCCACTACAAGACTTGATAAATAGCTGCTAAATACAGACAATTCAGAACAAATAGACTACCTGATAAAAAGATTTCGACCAAAAAGACTTCTACATAAAGAGCAGACTGGATAAGAGAAGCTGAATAAAGATAAATACAACTGTGTGAATTGATAATAATGGGAATTGATAAATAATGTGAATAGACTATCTAGCCAATAAACAACTCGATAAATTATTAAAAAATGAGGAAGAGTCGTAGTCGGAGAAACAGGAATAGTAATCGGAGAGCAGTAGAAGAAGGAGTAGGAGAGGGAGGAAAAGACGATAAAATCAAAGGTAAGATATAACTTCGGATATGAGAAAAGAAATGAACTTCTTTGATACGGGATAGAAGAACCACTAAGGAGAATTCTTAATCCATTACTCAATAAACGGCCTTCTATTTAGCAACTAAATAGAAGGCCTGGTTTCTAGCTTATGGCTCTGGCCTCCAACAGCTAGAAGCGGCAAGCATCTGGATAGGTGGTCATGCTCCCAGATTATTATCAAGTAAGCTTACGCTTACTTTGGCTAAACCTAATAACCTGTGACTGCCCTAAAAATCTTTGCCCATGGCAAGAAATTTCGCTGGGGGCATTCAGCTACGCTTGCTGCGTTGTAACATATATTCGAGAATGGTTTTTAAGCGATAACTCGGACTTATCCACATCGTAAAATCCATGGCTAAAGCCGGATGCGCTAACACTATTTTAGGATCACGTGAGTGCAAATATAACCCTTGGGCTTGCGTTAAACTTACCCAAGCAACTGGGCTTAAAGCAAAAGAATTACTTCCTACAGATGATTTAATCTTTTCCCAAGCTGCTAAGTTAAACTGCTGATTATGTAATTGTTCCCAAGCTACCAACAAGTCTAAGGTTGCTGGTTGCTGTAACCAATTACAAATGGTTAAATAAGGATCGACCGAGAACTTTTGTGCAATTTCATTAAGGTTAAAGTAGTTTTCTTTTTCTACTTGGCTTACTTGCGAACTAAGTTCGGCTAATTCGGTATGATAACTGCCAATATACTGCATGGTTACCTCGCTAGTCTAATACAAGATATGTAAATCTCTTAGTTATTACTTGCAACGTCTCCTTATTACTAATATAGCACTTTTTCAGTAAGAGGGTAATTTTTCGTAAAAATTGTTTTATCTTTTTCATTAAAGTCGTCAATATTAAGCAATCTCACGGAAAGAACTCACATTTCTCTCTTATTTAACCTTGCTGTTTTTGCGTCTATTTCTCAAAAAGATATAAAACGAAGAAATTTAAGCGTAAGGTGCTGCTATCTTTTGTGAGGAAAAATCGACATTTTTCTCACTTGCAACACAGATTAATAAACATACACACTTTTATGTAAGTTTTATGTCATTAGTACTAATTTTAGCCAATACTCTCTTGGCTATTCTTACTAGTAAATAGACTTTATGACGTAAAATTTTTTGTGTCTCTACTTTTCTTGTTGTGTTGTATCTTTACTTTTGCTCTATCTCTACAACAAAGAGCCTCATTACTAAAAAATCTCCTATCGCAAGCAAATAAACTGAGGTAGCTGTACCTCAAAAATGATACAACTTAACTGCAAAAGATTCTGACTTTAGAAGCTCAACTTTCGTTTACTTTCGTATTTTCAAGCAGTTAGCAATCTTCCCGACAGCCCTTAAACAAGACAATCCTCCTCTTTAACGCCTCCCTTACCCTAAATCATCTATACTTAACTTTGCTTTCACATATCTCGATATGAATAAAGTGTTGATTATCAGGCATAAAAACAGCCAGAAAAACTATTTAGGTATGGTATTTGTAAAAAACGCGAAAAAAACAGAATTATTTTACTTTTATTTACTATAGTAAAAATATAGGGAGAAAAGACCATATTTATAAAGCTCAGATTATTCTGTAAGGACGTGTTTTATGACCTCAAGCCTTACTACTTACTATCGCGCTTTACCACTTTGGCAATTAGAACAAGAAGCAGCGGATTTAGAAAAAGCTAAACAATTACTTGAGCAATCTCGTTATCCGGCAATGCATGCTCTATGCGGCAAAATTTTTAATCCGCGTTATGTGAGTCGACTCAATCTTTTTAATGCACTATTTCGGTATGCAGATACGGAAAATAGTAGCCTTCTAGGATTAGATTGGCAGCATCCTAAAACTCAAATTAAAACTCAAAAACTCATTAACAAACTCATGTTAGCGACTATTGCTGTCCATCAGCATTATGCGCACTATGAATTAATTAATGAACGCTTAAGAGCTCTGGCCTGCCTGTATCAATATACGGCAAAACAAGTACGCCACCAAACGTGGAGTGCATCTAACCAACAGCTAGCCCCTTTTGATCCTGAAAAAGATGCCGTAGCTATTTCCCAACTGTTAAATCATTTACAGCAACTAGAGATTAATATCTTTACTGCTGCAGATCCAAGTTTAACTTCTTTAGGACATAGATTACTGATTACTATTTCGCGCATCCCTTGGTCGCAAGCTAAACATCAGTTATTCTATCGGCAGTTGTATCACATAACGCATTATTACTTACTCAAGTTTACTGCTTTAGGTACAGTGATTGGTATGCAATTAGCTATCAATACCGCTATTACTCAACATCTGTACCCAAATTACTTTACACAGCCAAAAGATACCCAACAGCACTTAAATCTATCGCAAGACGATCAAGCAGCTGCTAAGCAAATAGAAAGCGCAGCAGTAGCTCAAACTTTTGATCAATTAGATGATCAATTAGATGATCAATTAGATGATCAATTAGATGATCAATTAGATGATCAATTAGATGATCAATTAGATGATCAATTAGATGATCAATTAGCTGATCAAGCACTGTTCAAAGATAATTCTCCGATACTAACCTTTTATTATCCAGAACATATCCGTGCACAAATCCAAATGCAACTCGAACTCTATTTAGCTAATCAAGAAGAAAGAGACTTTGTTGATTTCACTAAATACTTACACTCATTTAATCGAGTAGCATTACGCCAATATCATAGCCAACTTGATGAAAAAGAATTTATCTTTAACTTTAAAGATTGGCTAACAAACGTAGTTGATCTCTCAAGCTTAACCGCCGGCTTAGATACTAAGTACTTACGTTTTATGTGTGCTAAACAATACTACAAAGCTCAAGTTATTCAAACTAGACTTAAAGTCGTACAGCAAATTCTTGCTGAACGTAATGCTTAGCTAACATTTAGATGTAAGTTTAACTATCATTCTTGGATTAGTGTAATAATTTAAGATTCTCTTACTCCATAGTTTTGTCATCACAGGCGCTAAAAACTATGACCTTATAACTTCCAAATTTAGCCCAAAAAAAATTGCACTTAGGTAGACCACCCAAGTGCGTTTTTATTGCTAGCTTTTGTAGACCTTTTCCAAAGCATATCAACTCTAAGCTAATGTTCTTACTTACACAAAGTAAACCAAAGCATTAGACACACATTTGTAAAATAAGAACATGAGTTATACTCGCGGCTTATTATAGCGAATTTCTCCCTTTATGACAACTCAATGCGCTAGCGCTCGATTAACAACTTAATGAGCTACCACTCAATCAACTCAATAAACACTTAATGAGCTACCACTCGATCAACTCAATAAACACTTAATGAGCTACCACTCGATCAACTCAATAAACACTTAATGAGCTACCACTCGATCAACTCAATAAACACTTAATGAGCTACCACTCGATCAACACGATTAACACTCAATTAGCCTAAGATCTATTAACTCTATCAACAATGACTTAACCCCACGCTTAAAGCGCGGGGTTGAGTTGTAATATAGCAATTACATTTTGCTACTTAAATTTAGGTAGCTCTCGTAACTCTTGCGGGGTAAGTAGTAAATACTGACTTAATTGCACATACGAGATTTCTTGCAACATATATTGATTTACTACTTGTTCAAGTAAAGTTAATGCTGCTTCTTGTTCAGGATCTGGCAAACGATCGTTTTTACTTTCTAAGTGTACTAAATAAAGCAGTAAAGCTAAGTACTCATCTGGATTTACTCCATAGTCCACAAATGGCTGACAAAGTAAATTAGCTTTTGCTAATAACTCTTGATCACGTACTCTATTTGCTTCTGAATTTAAACGTTGGGTGTAATAGCATATCTTAAGTAAACGATTTAAATTCTCACTACTAAAGTAACTTTTACCATCTAGAGTTACTAAAGTTAAGTCTTTATAGATTTCACGTGCTACGGGAGTTTTTACCTCAAGAGTAGCTTGTCCTCCAACTCCTTGCCCCGCAAAAACGTCGGCTAGGCGTTTTACTCCTAAAATATATTCTTCGAGTTCTTTGCCAGCACGTTCAAAAATTTCATTTAAATCTATTTCACACTGCACTGCGCTATAGTTTTGATCCAGAGCAAAACGTTGTTTACGTTGCTCGGAAAACTGTAAACGAAGTTTTTGTGCGTAAGTTAAATCGCCGCTTATTCCAACCATATTCAGATCCTATGCCTTGAGATAAAAAAAGTAAACTTGTCTAGGATTAGTATACAACCTCAAGCTCGATTTACCTAAGGGATAGCGGCTTTAACTTGCGGATTTGCGTCATAGATCACACTTTTTTAGAAACTAAAGACTTTTTTACCTGATAAATTGTTGATATTTCGCAAAAATGGTTAAGAGTTTAGCAGACATTTCTAATTTAATAAAATTATCTATACGAAAATTTACCTAATATACCAACTAGAGCTATTAAGATTTAGTCCTACCTATCCTTGCAAAGCCCAAAGCTAAACGCAAATATAGACAAAATTAAAGAGTTGGTAAGCTAACTTGCGTTAGCTTTACCAACTCTAAAACAAAAAGATTTTCTACACAAGAAAAATATAAACTTGGTGATGTCTCACTTATACCGACTTAAAACCTAAATATAAGCCTAAAACTTCTCACTATATGAAAGCTTAATATTTGGGTAACGCATGTGCAGTAACTGTTCGATTTGTTCACGTGTCATACGAACTCCCCCAAAAGCTTTTTCTAATGGTAGGAATACAATATTTACAAATTTATTAAAGTCTGCTTTAGGTTCTTTATTGTAAACGTAAGCAGAATCTAAACCTTTTAAAGCTTCTTCTACTTCTGATTGCAGTTTGGTTTTGGCTAAGAAGCGATATTTATTTAAACCGTGGATTAACATCCCACCAAAATAATCACCTTGATCAGTTAAGGTAAAGTTTAAAGAAGTCGCTAAACTTGTACACATTTGCTCTATATTAGCATCTTTTGGTGTATATTTTAGGACTGCCATCCCCGTACATAAGTACATACCTATAACAAACTTGTTTAAGTTTTCGCTATAGAGCACCGGACCATAATCTGCCATTTTTACCATTAAATCACTTAAGATTGGATTAGCCATTGGCATTAACAGCAACGGACCTACATCGTAAAAATATTTCAACGTTTCGCCTTCAGCAATTTGTTTATTTATCCAGTTGTCAGCACCTTTAGCGTTAAAAAGGTATTTATCAAACATTTCTTTATTAGCATTGTACAGGGTAGCAAATTGACTTTCTATTTCTGGACCTGTAGGTGCTGCGTATGCTGCACTTATAGGTAAAGCTACGCTAGCCCCTAATGCTGCAGTCATAAAGCTTACGCAAGTAGTAAACTTAGAAAATAAACGCATATCTATATTTATCCTTAAAAGTAAAATGTGAGGAGATTACCATCTTGGGTAATCGATTTAAGTAATTGATCTTAAGTAATCGATTTTAAGTAATTTATCTTAAAGAATTGTAATTGAGTTTAAATTGTTTTATTGTGCTGTATCACTTAGTTAGACAATTTAAAAGTAAAATTTGTTTGTTAAGTTGAGATGTAATGTAGTTCTGGATTTGCTTTTGGGGTACAGCTCAGCTGTTTTATAGCTATTCTTTGGCTATTCTTTAGTTATTTTTAGCTATGTTTAGTCTTTACTAAGTGAGCTTGCAGCTCGTAAACCGCTAAGCGAGCATACACATCAGTAAAGTTCTCCTGCTTAAACAGTTCACTTACTTGACTTACTGGCCAAAAACTAATCTCTAATGATTCTGGTTCATCACCTGGAATAGGTTCAGCTAATGGTTCTAAACCTTCAACTAATACAATATGATGTTTACCTGTACCATAACTTGGAGAACTAAAAGTTGAACTTAAGAGCGTAGCTTTACCAGCTTTAAAACTTGCTTCTTCAGCTAGTTCACGAATGGCAGCTTGTTCAGGAGTTTCTCCTTGCTCCATGCCACCTTTAACAAAGCCAAACTGATATTTTAATGTACCAGCAGCAAACTCACGCACCATAACTAATTGCTCTTGGTAAATTGCAAGTACAGTTACAGCATCATTGCGCGAAGCAAGACGATAGTAAGTACGCTCAGCCCCATTACTAAATTCAATGTCTAAACTTTCAACCGTAAAAATACCAAGTTTACCTAACGTATAGGGAGCTGCTACTTTAGGCATAGGTTTTTTTGTCATACTAAAACCTCAAGATAAGGAAATCTAAGTATCAGAAGTATAAAAAGCAACTAAGAGACAAGCCAAACTAAGCTTCTTACTCACTACTACTTCTTATTAAAATAATCGATTAAATAAGTAACTACAATCATGCAAATAACGATAGTTACTATTGCACCAAAAATATCTATAACAACCTCCAGATAATTTTGGAATTGAATTTTTAACTTGTTCTACGAAAACTTAAAGAAATTTTTCTGTATTCTACGATTATAGACTATAAATCTAGCGCTGACTATAATTTATTAAACATATCGTTTAAGATCTATAACCGCGGGATTTACTCCATATTACTGCTCATTACTGTTGCGATGCAGTAACCCCAAACATAAAAAAGACACCTTAGATGAGGTGTCTTAATATGCAAATAAAAGTAACAATATGATCTTGATTAATTTAGAAGATCAATGAATGTGTATATATTTTACCGCGATTTATTAAATACCACGGAAAAGATTCTGGTAGTTGTATTTCGATAACTCGCTTGCGCTAGCATCCGTTAAATCAACTTTCCAATTATATTTTTTACGTAAAAGTTCTGCTACTTCCGCTTTTGTTAAAAAGCGATATTCAGCACTTTCCATCTTATTAGGTAATAAAGCAAAAGCACCTACTTTAGTCGCATCTACTTTACCCTCATAATAATCGTTGAGTAAACTTTGTGCTGGTGCAAAAGCATCACCTAAAGATTTAGCGTCGTATTTAGCAACTTCTTTACCAATACCTGTATATACGTTTAACATGTAAAACGCATAATCTTGACCTGGAGCAGCATCTTTAGTGTTAAATACTAACCATGGGATCATGGTTGCATCACACATACGCGCTAAGTTAATATTTAATGCTTGACCACTGAAAGTTGCTTGCGCACAGTAACCAGCCATAGCAATAATTTTATCGGCAGTTGGATTGTACCAACGCGCAACACCTTGCTCGTCTTTTTTAAGTTCTGCTTTAGTGGCAATGTTTAAAGCTAAAGGTTGTAATAATTTTAAGAGATCACTACGTAAGTGAAGCGTATAACCAGCTTGGCTTAGCATGTTTAATGCTTGAATGTTTGATTCGTATAGCGAGTTATAAGCATTGAAGAAATCTGGATCGGTTTTATAAAGATTAATTATCTTTTCTTCGAGTTTATCGTAGTATTTAGCAACTTTAGTAGGTTCATTTGCTACTGGATTATAGTAGGTTTGCCCAGAGTTACCTGCTTGAGCAACACCTGTACCAGCTAGAGCTAAAACTAAACCTAAGCTTAAAGCTTTACGATTAGCGCGAGAAAACAAAGATGAAATTTTATATTGAAAATGATACATGATAAATAATTATCTAGATAACAACAAAAATTCTTTACTTAGAGTGGTTAAGCTACTACCAGCCATCTTACTAAAGAGTTTAAAGTAAAAATCGGTATAGCAACATATTAAAGAAGAATTTTCCTTTTAGAGCACATTTTCGGTGAAAATGAGCCACACTAATAGAGGTTTTTATCTCTATAGTTTACTCTAAATAGAAAAAATTTTCCTAACAATCTCCTAAAGCCCGAATTAAAACTTTAATTACAAATACAATGCTATCAATTTGTAGAGAAATTATTACCGCAAAATTACAACCTAGTACCTACATAGATAATTTAAGTAGCTAGGGGATAGTAATTGCACTACCGATTTGATCGCAAATTTATCGTAAATCAACTACTTAAACTACTAGTAAATTTAACCAAAATCTCTATTAATAATAAAGCAAAGCTTATAGCTCAAAACTCACAAGTAAATAATTAAGCCATCTCTAGCCTAAGTGAAGCACTGCAAAAC
>NZ_NRJG01000034.1 GCF_003585935.1 Psittacicella hinzii | reverse complement strand
TCACGGATAGCAAAACGTAAACCTTGGTCCATCGCAATCGGGTGGATTAGAGCTACGCGCATTTTGATGTTATCACCAGGCATAACCATTTCAACACCTTCTGGTAATTCGATAGTACCAGTTACGTCTGTTGTACGGAAGAAGAATTGTGGACGGTAACCTTTGAAGAATGGAGTGTGACGACCACCTTCTTCTTTAGTTAATACGTACACTTCTGCATCGAAGTCAGTGTGTGGAGTGATTGAACCTGGTTTAGCTAATACTTGACCACGTTCGATTTCTTCACGTTTAGTACCACGTAATAATGCACCGATGTTTTCACCTGCACGACCTTCGTCAAGTGTTTTACGGAACATTTCTACCGCTGTTACAGTTGTTTTAGCAGTTGGTTTGATACCAACGATTTCAACTTCATCACCAGATTTAACGATACCACGCTCAACACGACCTGTTACTACTGTACCACGACCTGAAATTGAGAATACGTCTTCGATTGGTAATAAGAATGGTTGATCGATCGCACGTACTGGATCTGGAATGTACTCATCTAATGTGTTCGCTAACTCAAGAATTTTTTCTTCCCAAGCAGCATCACCTTCTAATGCTTTAAGAGCTGAACCACGGATGATTGGAGTGTCATCACCTGGGAAATCATATTGATTTAATAGGTCACGAACATCCATATCAACTAGTTCTAATAACTCTTCGTCATCTAACATGTCACATTTGTTTAAGAATACAACAATGTATGGTACACCTACTTGACGAGCTAATAGAATGTGCTCACGAGTTTGTGGCATAGGACCATCTGTTGCAGCTACTACTAGAATAGCACCATCCATTTGAGCAGCACCTGTGATCATGTTTTTAACATAGTCGGCGTGTCCTGGACAGTCAACGTGTGCATAGTGACGGTTAGCACTATCATATTCTACGTGAGAAGTATTAATAGTAATACCACGCGCTTTCTCTTCTGGTGCGTTATCGATTTGATCGAATGCACGAGCAGCACCACCGAAGTGTTTAGATAATACTGTTGTAATCGCTGCTGTTAGAGTTGTTTTACCGTGGTCAACGTGACCGATTGTACCTACGTTAACGTGCGTTTTATTACGGACGAACTGTGACTTAGACATTATAAATTTCCTTTAAAGTTAAAATATAAATTTCAACGAAAATATTTAAATAATTAATTATCTTGATTTACGAGCTTCAATTACAGCTTCTGCTACGTTACGTGGAGCTTCTGAGTATTTTAAGAATTCCATTGAGTAAGAAGCACGACCTTGAGTTTGTGAACGTAAATCTGTTGCATAACCAAATAGCTCTGATAGAGGTACTTGAGCACGGATTTTCTTAGCCATCATCATATCTTCCATACCTTCTACAAGACCACGACGACGGTTTAAGTCACCGATTACATCACCCATGTACTCTTCAGGAGTTTCAACTTCAACTTTCATGATTGGCTCTAATAGAACCGGTTGTGCTTTCATGAAAGCTTCTTTAAATGCCATAGAACCAGCTAATTTGAATGCCATTTCTGATGAGTCAACATCGTGGTAAGAACCATCGAATAATGTTACTTTAACATCAACGATTGGGAAACCAGCTAGCACACCGTTAGCGATTTGTTCTTGAACACCTTTATCAACCGCAGGGATGTACTCTTTAGGAACCACACCACCCACGATAGCGTTTACGAATTCGTAACCACCGTTCTCTTCCATCGGCTCAAGGCGTAAGAATACGTGACCATATTGACCACGACCACCTGATTGACGAACGAATTTACCTTCTTGCTCAACGTTACCACGAATTGTTTCACGGTAAGATACTTGTGGCTTACCTACGTTCGCTTCAACTTTGAACTCACGACGCATACGGTCAACGATGATATCTAAGTGTAACTCACCCATACCAGCGATGATTGTTTCACCTGATTCTTCATCAGTGTATACGCGGAATGAAGGGTCTTCTTGTGCAAGACGGTTAAGAGCCAGACCCATTTTTTCTTGGTCTGATTTAGTTTTAGGTTCAACTGCAACGTTAATAACTGGCTCTGGGAATTCCATTCTTTCAAGAATGATTGGACGATCCATATCACAGATTGTATCACCAGTAATCACATCTTTAAGACCGATAGCTGCAGCGATGTCACCAGCGTAAACTTCTTTAATTTCTTCACGTTTGTTCGCATGCATTTGAACGATACGACCAATACGTTCACGTTTTTGTTTAACAGAGTTTAATACTGTATCACCAGAGTTAACGTGACCTGAGTATACACGGAAGAATGTTAAGTTACCAACAAATGGGTCTGTTGCGATTTTGAATGCTAAAGCAGCAAATGGTTCATCATCAGAAGCGTGACGTACGTCTTCTTTTTCATCTAATGTGATACCTTTAATCGCAGGAACGTCTGTTGGAGCTGGTAAGAACTCAACAACTGCGTCAAGCATTGCTTGAACACCTTTGTTTTTGAATGCTGAACCACATGTCATTAACATGATTTCATTGTTAAGAACACGTTTACGAAGAGCTGCTTTGATTTCTTCTTCAGTTAGGTCTTCACCACCTAAATATTTTTCCATTAACTCTTCGTCTGATTCTGCAGCAGCTTCAATCATGTGATTGCGCCATTCTTCAGCAGTTTCAACTAAATCAGCTGGAATATCAACTAGATCATAAGTCATACCTTGATCAGCTTCATTCCAGTCGATGAATTTCATTTTGAATAGGTCAACAACACCTTTGAATTCTTCTTCAGCACCTACCGGGATTTGAATTGGAACTGGGTTACCACCTAAACGTTGTTTAACTTGATCAACAACACGGAAGAAGTTAGCACCTGTACGGTCCATTTTGTTAACGAACGCGATACGTGGTACGTGATATTTGTTAGCTTGACGCCATACTGTTTCAGATTGAGGTTGAACACCACCAACAGCACAGTAAACCATCACCGCACCATCAAGAACACGCATTGAACGTTCAACTTCGATTGTGAAGTCAACGTGTCCCGGAGTATCGATAATGTTAATACGGTGTCTTGGGAATTGTTGGTTCATACCAGCCCAGAAACAAGTTGTCGCAGCAGATGTAATTGTAATACCACGCTCTTGCTCTTGTTCCATCCAGTCCATTGTTGCAGCACCATCGTGAACTTCACCGATTTTGTGACTTACACCAGTGTAGAATAGAACACGCTCAGTTGTAGTTGTTTTACCTGCATCGATGTGGGCACTAATACCGATGTTACGATAGAGTTCAATGGGAGTAGATCTAGCCATTTTTTCCTCGATATATAAAATGATGAAACTGCTTAAATTCAATCACTAAACTTTTAAATTTTGCAAATGAACTTAAGCAGCAGGTTAAATATTTAAGATTGCAATACTACCAACGGAAGTGAGCGAATGCTTTATTCGCTTCAGCCATACGATGAACATCTTCACGTTTTTTAACTGCAGCGCCTTTGTTTTCAAGAGCGTCGATTAGTTCATGAGCTAAACGATCTGACATAGTTTTGTCGTTACGGTTTCTTGCTGCTTCTTTAATCCAACGCATTGCAAGAGTGTTACGACGTACAGGGCGGATTTCTACAGGAACTTGGTATGTAGAACCACCAACACGGCGAGATTTAACTTCAACTGTAGGACGAACTTGCTCTAATGAAGCTTCAAAAGCTTCTAATGGAGTTTTGTTACTGTGTTGAGCTAATTTTTCTAACGCAGTGTAAACAATCTTTTCAGCGATAGACTTTTTACCATCTACCATGATAACATTAATAAATTTTGCTAATAATTCTGAACCAAATTTTGGATCTGGTAGAATTTTACGTTGACCAATTACGCGACGACGTGGCATGGTTATTCTCCGTTTAAATTCAGGTTAGTCCAAAACTCATTAAAACATTAATCTTAATGGAGCTTTGAGTAAAAAAATTAAAAATGATTTGTTAAATATGTTTGGCCTTACTTTACGGAGCTATATTAAGACTTAGGTCTCTTAACACCGTATTTAGAACGACCTTGTTTACGGTCTTTAACACCAGCACAGTCTAAAGCACCACGAACTGTGTGATAACGCACACCTGGTAAGTCCTTAACACGACCACCACGGATTAACACTACGCTGTGCTCTTGTAAGTTGTGACCTTCACCACCGATGTAAGAAGTTACTTCGTAACCGTTTGTTAAACGAATACGACATACTTTACGTTGTGCTGAGTTTGGTTTTTTAGGTTTTACTGTTGAAACACGAGTACATACACCACGTTTTTGCGGACAAGCTTCTAACGCTGGCACCGTACTTTTAACAACCTTTTTCGCGCGAGGTTTACGCACTAATTGGTTAATTGTTGCCATAATTTAATGAGCTCCATTGAGATATAAATTTTTATGGATGAATATCCAAAACAAACTGTGCATATTATACAATAAAAAAGATTTTTTTTGTTGTTTTTTATTTTTGACTTTTGCTAGATAGAACTTTAATATAGACTAAGTAAACAACTAATTTTTCTATCTCATACCATGGTAAAAGTACAATATACAAATGACGTTACTTACGACTTAAGTACTGCAGATCTTGAACAGATAAAGCAATGGCCTAATAGCATACTCATTGGCTATCATCTAAAGGTTAATAATCTATCACCAAACGACCTTGAAGTTATTCGTAGTCCAGCTTATAGCAAATTAACTACCAAACATCCTTTTGTCACCGATAAGGAATACGCTCGCTCAACCTATTTAAAATTTATTCGTAGTTTATTTGTTATTCCTTTAGCTTTAACTTTTTTAGGGTTTCTAGTGGGTTACTTCACTTACTTCCAACCCAATGCTATATTCTCTACTATTAACTACACTGCTATTTTTTATATCTTATCTAGCGCTGCCATTTACATTGGCTCAATTTTTTCTTTACAAGTTGTTACTGAAGTAGTAATGCAAAATAAATTAAAAGCTGCTGCAAGATTATTATTTCCACACGAATTAGCACAGGGGTTAACTGCTAAATTTACCTTAGCATGGATTGCTTTACAAGTTATGATCCAACTGGTAATGTACGCAATTTGCTCAACCTAAAAAATAAAAATGATCCCTTGTTTCAAACATAGGGAGCAAATTTAATTCTTATCGAATGTAGCATGCTAATATTAGCAGCTTAACCTTTATATACCCAACTAAATTGTTCTTGATACTTTTTGAATTCTACTTTTGTTAGATCTAAGTACTCAGATAGCGAACAGTTTATCATAGGCAGTTCGTTATTTTGCATTAGACTTACAACTTGTTGTAATATTTTATAATCTTCATTGCTTTTATCAAGAATAAAGGCAATTGCTTCATCACTTTCGTGCTCAAACGCTAACATCGCCCATTGCGATGTCATAATTTGCATACGATCCATTAAGATTAGTTCATCCATAGGATTAGCACTATCGGTATTTAAATACTTACCCCATATGTAATTATATACTTTAGGATATTTTTCTTTAAGGGCTAAGATTTTTTGTTTTTGCGTAAAATCAATAAAGTTTAAGATTCCTCTATTTGCAAAAACAAGTTTGCAATCATCTTCAAAACTGAAAATAAATGAAAGCATCATTTGTCCAGCTTGGCGCACTTCAACCACTTGATCTAAAAAGTATTTATCAAGCATAAAACATGGAATTTTCATCTACGCCCCTATACTTTCACTTCACTAATTTGGTACTTTTCAGTATCAAATAAATCATGCACACCTATATTCTCTTCAGGCAAGATTACCCAAGAACTTTTATACCCCCATTCAAGCAAACTACGCGCACAACATATAACCTCTAAGTTATACTTACGCACGAGCTCCTGAAAACGCAGACATACTGCACGAACTTGATGGGAGAACTCTAATTCATTTTGATCTAAAACTAATGGCAAGGCAAGGCTTTCTACAAAAAGTAACAATTGTTTATTATCTACGTTACCTGATTGCCCTATAGCAACCAAAGTTTTTTCCACATGTAATAAGTTCTGCTGAACTTGCATGCTAAGTACGGAATCACGAAATACGACTAATTTCATCTTAAAAAAAGGGGGAAGCTAAGCTCCCCCAGTTAAATATTATTCTAAATAATAACTAAAATTATTTAGATCTAGTTTGAAGACTATTTCTCTGTAGACTTAGTTTTCTTTTTAGCTTTTGTGGTAGTTTTAGATTCCGCTTCTTTAGTATCAGAATCTTTTTCTACTACTTTTTTCGCTCTTATTCTTTTTGGAGCTTTTTTCTGTTCCACTTCTACAGTTTCAGTTGAAGCTTCTGCTTTAGCTTTTTTCGTACGAGTAGCTTTTTTCGCTTTCTCGGTATATTGATCTAAATCAGCTTCAGCTGCTAAAGTTTTAGCAGGACGTTTTTTATCTCCAAATACAATATCGATAACTTCGTCTATAGTTTCTACTGGGTAGAATTGTAATTCATCTTTAATGCTTTGCGGCACTTTATAAAGATCTGGCTCATTTGATTTAGGTAAAATGATGTGTTTTACCCCATTACGATGAGCAGAGATAACTTTTTCTTTAACTCCACCAATACGTAATACATCACCATGTAATGAAATTTCCCCAGTCATACCGATATCCATTGCAATCGGTTTTTTAGTTAAGGCTGAGATTAAACATGTAGTAATCGCTGAACCTGCAGATGGACCATCTTTACTAATACCAGCATTAGGGAAGTGAACGTGGAAATCATTGTTTACATAGAAGTCTTCAGGTAAATCAAATTGTTTATAGCGTTGACGAATTACCGTAATCGCCGCTTTTATAGATTCCTTAATTTGATCACCTAAACTACCAGTAGCTGAGATATTACCTTTACCTGAAGTTACTGCAGCTTCAATTGGTAATACATCACCACCAGCTTGTGTCCATGCTAGACCAGTAATCTGACCTACAAATGATTTCGCTCTAAATTCCGTTTGCTCAACATTCGATTCATTAATAACTGGACCAAGTACTTTTTGTACTAATTCACTATCAACTACAACCTTGTCAACTTTACTTTCAACAATTAGTTTAATTGTATAACGAATAATACGTTCAATACGACGTTCTAATGAACGTACACCTGGTTCATTTGTGTACCCATCAATAATGAAGTTAATCATTTTATCTGGGAAATCGATTTCAGTTTCTTCAACCGCATTACGTTTTAGTAATTTAGGAAGAATATGTTTTTTCGCAATTTGGAATTTTTCATTACGTGTATACGAACCTAAGTCAACAATTTCCATACGGTCTAAAAGAGCCGGAGGAATGTTATAACTATTTGCCGTAGCAATGAATAATACTTTTGATAAATCGTAGTCTACTTCTAAATAATTATCTACGAATTTATTATTTTGCTCTGGGTCTAATACTTCTAGAAGTGCTGCTGCAGGATCACCACGATGATTTGAAGTTAATTTATCAATTTCATCTAATAAGAATAGAGGGTTATTAACCCCCACTTTAGATAAGTGAGAAATAACTTTACCTGGTTGTGAACCAATATAGGTTCTACGGTGACCACGGATTTCAGCTTCATCAGATAGACCACCTAAAGCCCATCTAGTGTATTTACGTCCAGTAGCTTCAGCAATTGAACGACCTAAAGATGTTTTACCAACCCCTGGTGGACCAATTAAACATAGCACTGGAGATTTAGCTAGATCAACACGTGATAATACTGCTAAATATTCTAGAATACGTTCTTTTACATCATCCAGACCAAAATGATCACTATCAAGAATTGCACGCGATTTAGCTAGATCGATCTTACCTAAAGTATCACCTTTATAAGGAGTCTTTAATAACCAATCTACATAATTTTGTTGCATGTAGTATTCTTGTGAATTAGATGGGATCATTTCTAAACGACGAATTTCACCTGAGATTTTATCGAATAGCTCTGGATGATATTTTTCGATATTTAAAGCATCTAATTCTTGTAATAATTTTTCTACATCAGATTCATCTGATGCACCATCTGGATTTAATTCACGTTTTAAAGCACGGATTTGCTCAGTAATGTAGTATTTACGCTGAGCAGTTTCCATATTTTTACGCACTGAATCTTGTAACTCTGCATCGAAAGTTTTACGATTTAATAATAATTCTACGTGAGAAATTAAAAACTCGTAACGTTGATATAAGTAGGGGGTACGCGCAAAATTACTTACAATAAAAGGATTTACGTTTAAAAAGCTTAAGCATTGATAAACGTAAGTACTATATTTCGTTGGTAAAGATTTAAATTCGACTTCCGAGAAAAGACCTTTGTTATCAATCGCTTGCATATACGCACTTACAGAATTGCGTAGCTTTGTAAGCGCAAACTCTTTAGCACGTGGAGTTACTTTTACATCGTTTGATAAACGGTCATCATCACTCATGAAGTTCGCAGTAAATGGTAAACTTTTAACTTTAGCTAGTAGCACATGACCAGTACCAATATCATTATTAAAAGTTTTAACCTCCGAATCGTAAAAGTCAAACTGAGCTTCTGCGATTGGGAAAATACTCATATTAGCAGTTACACCGTCTTCAGCTACAGAAGTTTTTCTAATAATACATAAAAAACCTTCTTTCACTAGTTGTTGCGAATAAGATGAGATTTTTTTACGGAAACCTTGGAATGTTGCCGGAATAGAATCATTATCAACAGTTACCACTAGTACTGGTTTATATTCACCAGAAACACTAATATCTGGAAGAGCATCATCGGTCAGCCCAAAATACTCTGTAATATCAGCTTCACTAGGAACTGTTTCGGTTGTTAAGAAACTAACTGTATCAACCTGACTTTTCTTATCTAAATTAAGATAAGTTACTTCACTATACACTCTCTCGTTTAATACTTCATCATTGTATAGAGAAGCGTATAAAGAATTACCAGATACAAAAATTACCGGTAATTGACCATATTCATATTGCTCTTTTTGCATTAATATCGGTCCATCTTATGTTGAAAGTATATGCAAAACATATACTCTATTAAAATTACTGCTTTTTCAGAAAAAGTTACAGCCTAAGACCTAGATCTTAGAAATAACTTTTTTGAACTTAATAATTAATTTTTACTTAGACTAGGA
Source organism: Psittacicella hinzii (assembly GCF_003585935.1). Taxonomy (GTDB): domain Bacteria; phylum Pseudomonadota; class Gammaproteobacteria; order Enterobacterales; family Psittacicellaceae; genus Psittacicella; species Psittacicella hinzii. The sequence goes on along the minus strand of NZ_NRJG01000034.1, from coordinate 1,801 downwards.
TTTTACTTCTAAAGTATAGGGATAAGAAATAAAAATACCTAGGAGCATAAGTAAACATTAAGCAAGAAAAAACACTTTTATTGCTCAATGGTTACGTATGTAGAGCTTAAAATTAAAATACGTAAAGACTAAAGGAAAGATCTATAAATTATAGATCTTTCCTTTATTTTAATCTACCTAACTATTACGCTAAATCTTGACCTTGATTAATACGTACTAAGTCAGTATAAGGCATCTCAACTTCTTTTAATTTGAATAATGTTTTAAGTTTTAATGCAACTTTTTGTGATAACACTTCGTTACGTGAAGACTCTAAAAGTTGTTTGTTTTTTCGAGATTGGTGTTTGTACTCAATTGGATCTTCGAACATTACTGATAAATCTTCAATGTATTGTTCTACTTCTTCGTCAGTAACTGTAATGTTTAGATCTCTTACTAGAGCTTCGTGTACTAACTCGATACGTAAGTTATTACGCTCTTCATTAGTTAATACAGCTACTGTATCTGGATCTTTCTTCATTAACTCGTTTGTTGCATCAAATAATTCTTTACCTGATAAACGAGGTTGATTGCTTGGTGTTGTATTTAATAAGTAAGCTTCGAAACGACGATACACGTAGAAGTCTACGATACCTTTAGAAACTTCTAAATCAGAATATAACTCTAAGAATTTCTCATCAGTTCTATTTAAGAAGTATTTTAAAGTGTGAGCTTTAATTTCACGTTTTAAGTTTTTCTTGATTTCTGCTTTTAAGTCATCAAGAGTTGCATTCTTTTTATTTAAGAATTCAGAAATGAATGCTTCATCAACTTCACCTAAAGTACGTTCTTTAACTTCTAGAACTTTTACTTTTAAGTTGAACTCTTTATCTTCAGAAACTTTGAATTTAGTTTCGAACTCATCACCTGCTTTACGACCAACGAAATCACCAGAGAAATCAGCTGGATATTGGTAACTACCAACTACTAAGTTGTTTTTACCAGTAAATGCAGCGTATGGTAAGCCGTTTTCATCTGTAGCTTCAGATTCGAAGATTACTAAATCGTCTAAAGCAGCAGCTTTATCTTTTAATTCGTAAGTTGAACGTTGTTGACGTAATGCTAAAATCATTTCTTCAACAGCGCTTTCTTCAGAAATAACAGGGAACTCAACTTCAACATTAGAGAAGTCTTTTAGTTCAACTTTAGGTGCAACATCAAAGTTTAAAGTTACTTCTAATTCTTTACCTTCTTCAACCCAATCAGCTTTACGAGAGTTGATGATAATAGGTCTTTCTTCTGAAGTTTTTAAATATGCTGTAAAAGCTTCATTTTCTAATTTTTGTGCCGCTGCATTTGAAGCATCTTGTCTTACGTACGGCTCAGCAACTGACAATGGAACTTTACCTGGGCGAAAACCTGGTAAAGATAATTTTTTGCTAGCTACTAATTTTTTAACTTCTTTGTTATATTCTTTCTCAAATAAATCTCTTGAGATAGATAGTTTAACTTCTCTTGTTAAACCTTCAGATGATACTAATTTAAAAGAGCTCATTGTTAATCTCTTAATGTAATATGTTGACTATTAGTTATAGGTTTAAGTTAAACCTAAACACCATGTACACAGAAGATATACTCTATCTTCATTAAAGTTTTGAAATCTGTATTTACAAGTAGCAACGACCTAAAGTCGAAATTTTATCTGCTACTCTCTAAATTGTATATAAAAATACGGCAGTTTTCAACTCTTATTAAAAATAAATAGCTATTATTTTAGTAAAAGTATCAAAATTAAATTTTGGCAAACAGACTAAAATTAAAA
>NZ_NRJG01000033.1 GCF_003585935.1 Psittacicella hinzii | reverse complement strand
TAAGAAAAGCCCAGAGTACTAGGTCTCTGGACTTTGGACGTAACCGCCGTATACGGTCCCGTACGTACGGTGGTGTGAGAGTTTGCGGTCCTAGGTATAACTATACAACCTAGGCCGGATCTATTCGATTTGCGTTTGGGGCTACCGCAGTAGCACGTAGCAGCAGTTTCATTAGCAGTATGTATCCACTCCATTATTAATCAACCAGAGCTCTTATAACCTTAATCCTCATAACCTTAGTTCTTATACCTTGGTTCTCATCATAGACGTGATTAAAGCATTTTCTATAAGTCTATATAGTTTCGACGCGTAGCATACTAAGCTATGAGAAGTGCAGTCCATTAACTGCTATTGATTACTCGGCATAACGCCATAATGATAAATCACACAATAGATAAATCACACAATATTTTTTTTCAGTCTACCCAACTAAAAAAGCCTAGAATCATTAAAAATGACTCTAGGCTGAAGATTAAGATCACTAAAACTTGGTTTTAGTTAAGGATAGATTAATAGCTTAATCTACGTTATGAAAGGAAGACGAGTAAGCTATTTTAGCTATATATCCGTTTTTAGATAATCTAAAAAATTCTGTAGTAACACCTTAACGGGTGTTTTTTTTATTAGAATTTAGCTCCTAATACACCAGCAACTCGTTTGTAGCTGTATTCACTTGCAGCTTCACGTGCAGCGTATTTAGTTACTGAAGCTTCAGCTCCAGTATAGAAGCTTAAAGAGCGTTTGCTGTATAAAGTTACATATGAAGTAGCAAAGAAAGTTTTCTCTTTACGGTACTCTACATCACCGTTATAGGTTAATTTTTCTTTTACTTGGCTGTAACCTAGGCTACCAGAGTATCTACCAAAATTTACTTCAGTGTAAAGGTTGTAAGCCGTGTACTTACGTTTTAAATCTTGAGTACTGCTGTAAGGGTAGTGTGATTTTGCACGACCGTATGAACCGGCTACTTTTACGTAATTATCATCGCTTTTATAAGCATACACATTGGCAAAGAGGTCAACAGAACGAGATTTGTTTTCTCCAATCTTACCGCTATTGCCATTAGTTGGACGAGCTAAACGTTGGAATGATCCTGTTACCCCTAAAGTGTAACGTTGCGCAAAAGTATAACTATATACTAAAGCCGTTTGTTGTTCGTATGAGTTACCAGCTGTTTTATTTTGCGTATTACGGGTATCTGCATAACTGAACGAGAATAAATGACCTGGACGATTGAACGTTGAGTCTAAACGTAAAGCACGATAGTTCACACCAAATTTAGAAGTTAAACCGCCGTGTACAGAGTTATCACTGTCCGATGGTAAACTTGCTAAAGTTGTAAGATCACGATGATCTAAGCTAAAGCGGTTTACAGTATCAAAAGCAGTAGTTGTACCACGTACATAGGTTGTAGGGTTTGCTAGTTGATATTGGTTAGCTGCATCTTTTAAGCCGTAGTAACCAAGGTATAAAGTAGCATATTCTTTATTACCAAAGTACACCCAAGCGTCACTTACGTAAGGTGAATAATGATCGTAAGTATATTCATCTGCACTATGAGCTTGAGTTACATAGTTGTAACTAAAAGTACGACGTGCGGCAAAAGTCTTTTCAAAAGCGTAGTACGCCCCAACTTCAATAGAGTCAATACGTCCATTTAATCCTAAACCAAAGTTTAGTTGTAAAGCGTTTTGACTGTAAGCAGTACGTGAGGTTTTTTCTTTAGTGTCTTGGGCTTTAGTTACTGAATTTTTATAAGCGTTATAGTAAACTGCTGAAATATTGGTAAAAAAAGTGTTGTCACCTGTAGTACCTAAAGTATAAGCAGCTGACGTAGTACTAAAACTCATTGCAACTGCACTTGCTAATGCGAGAGCGAGAAGATTCTTTTTCATTGCTAATCCTCAGTTGCTGCGGTTTAGTAGTGACTAATTATGGATTAATAAGATTATCAGAATAATTGCAAGTCTTGCGAGATTGAATGAACTGTAGCACAGAACATTTAATCAGTTGTACACATGACTAAGCTAATCTAATTGAGCTGTACCCTACAAATGATCAACTCACTGATATTTCATTAACAAACAATTAGGAACTACAACCAAGCAAAAATCAAAAATATTTATATTTAAACTTAATTTATTACCAGCTAAACAGTACAGACAGCAAGCGATTGATTAAGGCATGCACATACAATTCAATACTATTAGTGGTTAGAGAAAATACTTGTGTTGACGTTAATTAATTTGCGTCAGCACTTTTTTTAAAGTCAATTAACTACTGAGGATGCCACGAGCGCTTTGGGACAAAGCAAAGAATTGAACTATCAATATTTTAAGTTGTGACTTTAAAGAGAGAAAAATCTTGGAGCTAACAAGATGAAAGGCAGTCTAATTCAAGAGATGTAAGAGTTAAGACTTAAAGTTAAGTGCATTTAAGACAACGTAAACTCAAATAAATGCTATGGCTACAAGCTGATTAATCAACATTCATTAACAAATACTAATCAAGAAATGTTAATTAGGTAGGATTAATGTTCAAAGTTTATTAATGAACCTTTAGCCAGCATCAATGTGAATGCTCTTAAGTTTAAGCTTCACTCTCATAGATGAATGAATAATTTAGACAAGCCCTGAAACTCAAGAATTATTAAGACCATTAAATTCTTGAGGTTGTTTAAAACGTTAAGTAACTAAGCTTTAATGGAAGAGTAGGTTAAAACTTAGATTTGAGCTCTAAATGGCTGATTTTATAGTATGTGGTGTATTGTGGTGTATCACTTTTTTAAAGTAATTAAAAAATGGACTATAAAATTTTTTGCTTAATTAAAAAATTAAAGATTAATTTAAATTAAAAAAAATCAAGCAATTATCAAGCAATTAGTAGCTCTTGCAGTTTAAACGATCAACATAATGTAGAAGAAAAAATCTCCTACTCTTTTTAGAGTACTCTATTTTGTAGATATTTGCAATTGTTTTATTGTAATTTTTTTAATTTTTTTTTCACTTTTATTTTCAAAGTCTTGATTTTTGGCTAAATTAGGCAGTTCAAAGTATAGGCTAGAGGTGTGGTCAGGAGATTTAGCGAGAAAAAAGTGTGATCTAGATCACATAACCGACGTTTTTAGAGTTGTGAATATTTAAGTTTTTATCCCGTAAAATCATAGGTATATGTTATAAGTGGTGCAAAATTTAGCTTTAAAGGTGAAAAAATTTTACTCAAAGAGTTAAAAATATATTAGTCTAATACTAAGAGCTATCTAAATTTTATTTAGGATGCCCACAAGCATTTGCTTTTTATGAGCTAAATTATCTTCTTTAAGAGTAAGTATCTAAGCATAAATACTTAACTTAAAAAGGATAATATTAAAGAGTAGATGCATCACTTAAAGTTCTAGACCAAACTTTAAGCAAGAGTAACTTGTTATATAAGTAGCAACACTACCTTATGGCAAGGATTAAGATTAGATATAGATAAATATTGCTGCCGCAATATTTGCATAGATATGTAGATAGCTTATGAAAAAACTTTCTAAAACCCTCTTAGCTCTGGCTTTAGCAGGCTTCACCACTCATTCAGCTTTAGCATACACCTTATATTCGTCTAAAACGACAGTTGTTTCGTCAAATATCTATTACTACCCAACATTCTATAAATGGGGTGAGCAAGGATATAATGCTAAAGGACAGCAAACTAATACTTACCGTTTATACCACTATGCACGTGTTAACTTATCAGCGCAAATGTTAGCTGGTAAGTATACAGCAGGTTTCTATATCCGTGCGACCTATAGTTCTTATAAACAACATCAACATGTTAAAGATATTGGTGAAGATGATCGTGGCTGGAAAACCGCTAAATTTACCGCACGTCAATATGATTCAACTGTAGGTACAATTAGTAATTTATACTTTAGTGTTTCGCGCAGTGGCTGGGGTAATTTCCAAGCTGGTAAGATCTCTACGTTTTATGATGGTGTACCACGTAACTCATATAACCTCTCGCTTTTAGGTTTTGATACCGTATTTGATAATAACCTATTTTATATTTCAGATCGTGCAATTCGTTGGTCATCTCCATGGTACAGCAATGATACGTCATATATGCTGCAATATGCTACCGATCATAAATACGTAGGTACAAACGCTTTCCCTACTGGGGTATCAGATCACATGTTTGGAGCGGTTGCTACCTATAGATTCACTTTCAGTGATGACGAGAAAGCAACGAAGAACCAACAAATTCGTGTATTCTACGGTCGCGTATATAAATCAAAAGCCGTAGCTGATTATTACTATCGTAATAACACCTCTCCAGCTTCATTTGATGATAATACTACCGATAAAGCTAACCACTTAGAGATCTCTCACTTATACCAAGGTGATAACTTAGCTTTTGTAACTTCAGCGCTTTATGCTTATGAGCCGGACAGATACACACGTCCAAATCGTGGTTACCAAGTTACACTTAATGCTTCGTACTATATTACTAAGTACTTTATTCCTGAATTAGGGGTAAGTTACTCTAATAGTACAAAATATAGTCTAGCTTCTCCAGGAGCGGCAATTGGTAATAGTTACGGGAAAAAAGTTACACGTCAAACAAGTTTAATTACTGGTTTTGCGTCATATCTCTATAGTGATAAGATTTTTAACGTATACTTCTTATTTAACTATCAGTTAAATAACAACCGTACCAAAATCACTTATCCTGGACAAACGTTCCGCGATAAAAATATTAGCCAAAACGTTGCTGCACGACTATACTTTGGTATCCGTTAATCAGGAAAGAGCTTAAACTTGAGATTAATAAAATCTAAGATTTAACGAGCTTCTAAGATTTAATGAGAAACAAAACCAAGTGTTATCACTTGTAGTACGTAAATTTTCTTTAAACCTTAAACCCTCAAAGCCCAGTAAGGTCTCTTACTTGGCTTTGAGGGTTTTATTTATAAATGCTGATAGATTTTATATAGTCCTTGACGGATGAGCCATGGTAAATCCGCAGTTTTAAGTTTACCTACTAGAGGTTTTAAGCTAAGTAATAAGGCATTACTAAATTGCTGATAAGTAACTTTAGCAGTTGGTAATTGTAAGTGCAGGTGGTAGGTTTGATGTTGTAAAAAGCCCCACCAGTAATTACTTATATTATTACTTACAGAATCGTTATGATTATTTATAGCATTGCTTACGCAATCTTCATGCTTATTTATAGAACTACTCAAAAGATTATTGAGAGGTAAAGCTAAATTTAAGCATGAATGTAAACACCATGGTTCTGTGGTTAAGCTAACTAATCCTTTAGTTTTTAAAGCAGTAATTAATCTTTTTTCCTTTTCGCAATTAGTTTCTAAAGCTAACTTAATTAATTCATAGTGCTGTAAACATAGTAATTGTTGATGCTGACGCATAATTACTATTTCTTGTTGCGCGTGGCGTTGGGGTTTGCACGTAAAATAAGGAGCTTTATCCTGTCCAGCAAAGATTACTTTTAAAATTTGCGTAAATTGTTTAGTATTAATTTGCTGTTTAGCAACTAACCATAACCAAGCATTAAAACTCTCGAGTAAAGCTTGTTTGAGTTGGGAATTAGCAGTAAGCAGTTCTTCTGGTGTATTACACCCATGATAACCATTACAATCACTCTTATTATTGTAATCCTGGTTAGCTGGATTATGATTTACTGTAATACCGCCACTAAGATCCTTAGTAAAAAAGTCTTGATAATCCCAAACAAGATATGGCACTAGTAAGCGTGGAAATTCTTTACTTAGAGCTACTACTTCTACTTGTTGCATACCACTAGCATAAGCAAGTATATGTAGTAGCCAAGAAGGTAAGTTTACTTTACTTTGTGGTAAAGATAGATTTATCTCTGGTGAAGTAGAAGAAAGAGTTTTCTTGCTTTGCCAAAGTTGCAGTAAAAGCTGCTTAACTTCTTGGCCTACTAAAGCTTGTCTCCAAGCTACACGGTCATATTCAAGCTTTTGGTTCATTGGATCTTCAACTACCGGAGAACCAATTAATCCCACAATACTTTTTACCTGCTGGGTAGTAAAATTAAGTAAAGGACGGATTTTAACTTGCGTAAAGTAAGCTTGATCGGTAGCACAAGTAAGTAAACTACGACGTAAAGCTAGATTACTAGTAGCATAAATTTGCTCATCAGCTTGCTCTGTAAAAACATCAGTATGTGCAAAACCAATTATCTGACTATCAACCGGCAGAATAGTTTTTTGTACATGATCTAAAGCTTGTGGTTCTATTTTAGCTAAGCTATTAGCTACATCATGACTTGTTGGATCTATTTTTAGATTACGTTGTAAAGCTAAAGCAAAGGTCTCTAAAAGATCATCATCTTGATGTCCTGTACAAAGAATTCCTCGATTTACTTGTCCATAACTAACTAGTTGAGCTAGTTTATGGCTTAAGGCTGTATAACGTAGTTGTCGTGCTCGCGCTTCTACATTGTTAATATTAGCTACTTGGTTTTGGATTTGCTTAGCTAGATCTGGCTTAAGTGTAGCAAATTGCCAATGCTCAAGATTAAGTGGTTGATAAGAGATGGCAATTAACTCTTTAACATCTGGCATAATGCAGCCACTCCAGTTACCTTGAGTAGCAGCTTGAGCTTGAACGTTGTAGTACACCAGTTCAACGAGTTCTTGGCGCACTTGATTCAGTTCGCTAATAAAAGAAGTAGTCTGTTGCTGATAAGCAGTAAGGAATTGTTGCCATTGTTTACTAATAGCTTGTAAACCATGGTCTACATACATAGTAGTAAAAGGTAAGCTAAAGGCACAATTAGCTAAGGCAGCTGATAAATGGACTAGTTGTTCTAGATAACAACTAAAGAAAGCTACCCAATATAAAGCAAGACTATCTTTACCACCAGAAACTGCAAGGACAATAGGTACTTGGGATAACTGTTGTTGCCAAGCAGCTTCAAGATCTAGATTATTTGTATTTAGATCATTTGTGTCTGCTTTTGCTTGGTGATGATTTAAACTCCAATGCAAAGCAAACTCAACCGCATTATTTAGCAGCTGTTGTGCTAGTTGCGCTTTAAAGCTCGCGATACTTTGCGCCAGAGCTAAGAGAGCGGGAAAGTCAAGATCTTGCCATAAAGCTTTATGTAAATACGCATTCTGACAATATTGTTGCCAAGCCTCTAAGCTTAAAGGTTGCTCTTGTAAAGCTTGCGCTAGTTGTTGCCAAGTAATGAGAGTTTGTTGTAATTGTGCAAGGCGCTGCTCAAAGTTCTTAGTTAAGTATGAGACTAAGAGTTCGAGATCAATGCCATTAGAACTATTCGAACTATTAGAACTATTCGAACTATTAGAACCATTAGCACTATTATTGCTATTAGAGTAATTAACGTTTTGGAGGATTTGGCTAAAATCTAGCTTTGTTGCAGCTGAAGCAGTAAAAGCGCTTCGCGCAATAAAAGCTTTGAACAAGTGTTGTAACTGTTCTGCAACTACTAAGAGTTGTTTAGACTTAGTGCTGGATAAATAGTCTTTAATGGTTTGAGCAGCTTGTTGTGCCTTGTTATCCCATGGTAAGTCTTGGGCATAGATTTGTGCTTGTGCTAGTTCTGATTCTAGGTAGCGGTAGGTTTGCGTTTGTTGCCACTGTTCTGGGCTTGCTAAGGCTAAGATATATTCTAAAGCTTGCGCATAAGCACTTACTTCTAGTTCTTGAGCATCTAATTGTTGCCAAGTAGTAGAGAGTTGCTCTTGTTGGTGATTACTTTTGTGTTGAGTATAGAGTTTAAACCCCATAGTAATTCCATCTAGGTATAGTAAAAGGGAGCCGCAGGCTCCCTTTTTAGATATTAGACTTAAAGAAGAAAACTAGATTAAGTTAATTAGATTAAGCAATTAAGTTAACGGTAATGTCGATTAGGGATTAAATCTTACTTGCGAATAATCATTAACTCTTTACAGGAGATCTTAAATGATGAGGCAGGTAAAATCTAACTTTACTATATCTAACTTAACTATTGACTAGCTTTCCCTAAATTATCTAAGTCGCTAATAATCACATCAGTTAATGTCGTACGAAGTTTTAAGTTAGGTAATTCTTCGTGTTCAGACACTGGAATTGAGTTGTGATATAGCGTAAATGCTTGTTGCGAGAATTGGGCTAAAGCGGCAATTTTTGGTGACATAGTATGCACACGCACTTGCTTATTAGCGTAGAATAATTCGCTGAATAAATCGATGTTATAGAACAGGAAGCTTGGAATACCTGTTGCAATAATAAAGTTTTTCAGCTGATTGAAAATATTAATATTTGGGTGAATGAGCATAATGTATAAATGCCCTAGATTACGATCTTCAAGTGATTTTAATACTGAAGCGTAGTCTGCCAGATATTGTTGCACAAATGGATAATCCATTTGGTTATTTTCAATTACTAATAAGTGGATACGTTCTGCACCGTCAACCGGCGCAATCACTTGGTTATATAAGTTTAATTCCCTGAGTTGTTTAACTTGTAAGTTAATTAACATCATAGGTTTACGAATTACCGGTTGCGTAAATGCATATTTACGTAAACGGAAACAGTAACTAATTACGTGCGGAGTTAATGTAGCAGCCCCAGCAGGTAATTGTTGTGGGAATTTATTATATAAAGTTGCGCAGAATTCGTGAGCTTTAGTGATCCCGAAATCGTTATTAATTTGTGCTGAAGCTACACCTGATTCAATAAGATTTGCTTCTTTACAACGGAAGTGGCTCGCTAGTTGCATACTTAAGTATGAATCCATAGAGTCGGTGTATAGCGAGTAGTTGTAATAGCCAATAAACTTATTAATCATCCCATTTACGTAAGTCGCTGCATCTAAGTAGTGAATTACGCGGCGTTGGGTATTCACGTGTTCGTAGATGATTTCGAAATCATCATACATCATCACTTGTGCTTCATTGAAAATGGCACTTACTTTCGGATAGTTTTTTCTATCCGTAAGCATAAAACACTGATCAGTACTTAAATCAAATTGTTTTATTAGGGTTAGTGAAGTTGCTAAGGCAATTTCACTGGTCACCACAAACACATGACGATAAGGTACTGAATCATTGTCATTTAAGTCTGAAGATAACTCAAACAGAATACTCTTAATAAAGTAGCCACGATTACTTAAGTAGTTATTCCACTGTTGATCGTGCACCACTAAATCTACGTACTCACATACGCTCTGTTGGAACGTTTGTGCGTAAATCAGTAATTCACTTGAAATACCATGTACTAAGAACTGATTAGTTGGTGCTAAGGCAAATTCTAGTTCAAGGTTAAAGTCATCTTCTAAGACTAAGAAGTAGAAGTCGGTTTGATCAAGGATTTCGGTTACTAAGTCTTTTTCTTTTTGGCTTTGTCCTTTAGCAAAACGTACGAATAATAATTCAATGTTTTGTTGGTGTTGGATACGCGCAATTAAAGACTTAATATGATTACGATATACTTGATAGTCTTCGGCTGTAGGTTCACCTGGGTGATCGTAATATAACGGATCTACAGCTAAAACTTGGAACATATCAAGATTTTCTTGATATTGTTGCGCTACAGGTAATAATGGACCTGTATATACAAAGTGTTTAACTTGCTCTAAATCAAAAGTTGTAAATTTTAATTGTAGAGCTTCGCGTTGCTCTTCAGGTAAATGCTCGAGTGCAGCGCGATTTTGTTGTTCTACATGTTTAAAAGCTTGACGATTTAAACGGAAAAATTGTACTTTTTCTGGATTTAAATTGTTGTTATGTAGACCTTCAACATTGTAAGCTGTTAGTGGCATGAAGTCTTGTACACCGGTATTTGGTGCTACAAAGTCAGGATTTGCCACAAAGAACTGTGAATATTTATTAGCAATATCGGCTTGTTTAAAATTATAAGCACGCGTTATAGGGCGGTAATAACTTTCTTGCCCTTGCTCAATAAAATGTAATGACTTACATAAAGGACTTGATGCTAGACCATAGGTTAAGAACGTATTAATACCTGGTGTAAAGAGATTAAACTCTAAAGCACCAATAGCTTGCGTAATACGTTTAATTACATGCTGCATACATGCAGTATAGCGATAGCAATCAAAGTCTTCTTGACATGGAGCCAGTAAATTAACTACATCATCGATAAAAATGGCATTTTCAGGAAGCATTGCTTCTGAAAGTAAATGCATATTATCGCGTGAAATAGCAAAGTAACAATCACGCATATTTAGTTGCAAGTGGTGAATCACCAGATTGCTCACTAGCGAGGCTACTTTGGTATTGATGACAAAAAGATATTTGTTTGGCATATGAAAAATGCTAAATAGGATGTGCTATAACAGCCTCTAATAGCGCTATTGCCGTGCAATAGCCTATTCCATTGTAGATATAAATTTAACGCAAAGACAAAAGCTAACCACTTACAGGTCATTCATAGTTAACTTCGAGCTGTAAGCTTTTCTAGATATAAGGTAAAAAAGCTAAACTTAATTCGTTAAAGTTTAGCGCACAAAAATATTGAGCTAAGGCTTCAACTATTGCTTTAGACTCGGCTAATATTTTACCATGCTCTGAACGCAAGCGGCTAATTATCCCCTTGAAAACGGGCTGAATCGGGGATTTTAATTTAAAATGGCGGTAATGCTTGCAACTGATAGCCAAAAATAACGCTACATAGTAGCAAGTGTTAGGCGTAACCTATACCTAAATTTAGTTGCACTTGTACCTAAAATTAGTCATAAATTAAGCATAAGCTAACTTGCGCTTGCTATAGCGATTATCTTTAGCAGCTCTAGACTGTTTTACTAAGACAAATAAATCGCGCAAAAGTTGCAACAAGAGCGCAAATTTCTTGCTACATAAAAAACCCGTCGACAAACGTCAACGGGTTAAATCTAGAAAACAATAAAAATGATGCGTATTAATTATAGCATTAACGCGGTTGTGATGGGCCTGGACCACCTTGTGGACCGCCGTGACCGCCACCTGGACCACAAGTCCAAATAGGAACACAACTTGCTAGAGTTAATGCAGCGAGGGCTAATACAATTAATTTTTTCATAAAGATACCAAAATATTCTTCTGGTCTATGATAAAGCCTTATCTCGAAACTAACTGTATTTGTTCAGGAAGTGATCAATTAAGATCTACAACTAGTTTCCCTTTATCACAGGCAAGGAGAATAGTTATTTTTTCAAAGATGATTTAACTTAGAGAGTCAGAAATTCTAAGTTAAACCGCTTACCTAAAAAGTGTAGTCAGGAAGTTTGGAAAAGGGCACTTTTTAGGGTGTTTAATATCTGTTGGAGGTCTCAGCACTAGACCACAGTCCAAGTACGAAATCTCTCCGTTTACTAAATTAATTAGGAGTAGCTCCTAACTCTACAAGAGATATAAGTATAGAATTTTTTATTACAACAAAGAAAAAATAAGTTTGTTTTTTTAAGGTGTTGAAAATTAGAATAAAAATGTGAAAATATTTTTAGTTTTGCTAATAATAGATAGCGTTATATCAATGAAAAATAGGCTAAAAAATACCTAAAAATGCAAAATATTAAATTGTTTTTTGCAAATAAGAGTTAGCTTTGTTTTTGAGGGAATTTTGTTTGAAGAGTGGGCTTTGGGTATGTAAAAAAATAAACAGGAGTTGGAAGCACGATCTTAGTTTACTTTTTGCTCGACGGTGAAGAAGCTAGGTTTGCTTGTAGGTTTTGCAGGTATTTTTGCGTCTTGCTACAAAATGCGCGTAAGAAGAGAGCAATGACGTATAATATAAGAGCCGTAAAAAGTAAGCTATAGATACTTTTTACCAAGTTTAAAATTATTAACCTTACCCCCTAAAAAATTATGACAATTAGCGTACCAGAATATCTTGAACGTATTGATCAGATTTGGGATGAAATTTCTCAAACTTTAGAAGAGCATGAAATTGATGTTGATGCTTATGTAATTGGCTCAGTATTTACAATCGAAGCAGCGGATAAAAGCCAAGTAGTAATTAACCGTCAACAACCAAAATTAGAATTATGGTTAGCTTCAACGGCTGGAGCATATCACTTTAGCTATGTACCTGAAGTTGATGATTGGATTAATACTGCCGATAAACAAACTTCGTTCTGGCTATACTTAGATCAAGCTTTAGCAGCAATTAAAGTTCCAGCGCTCTTTAGTGACAAATACTAAGCTAATAAAACTAAGCTTCTAAAAAAGTTAGGTACATAAAAGTTAGCTAGCTAGTAAAAAAAGCTCACTAAAAATTTAAAGCTAAACACACAATTAACATTAAATTTATAAGCAACTAGTACTCTAGTTACAAAGAAAAATGTTTAAGGCAACTATCGCGTTGCCTTTTCTTATTTATGCTTATGACAGAAAAGCTCAATTTAGCGAATTGGCTTTCAGGGTCAACAGATTATTGCCCTGAGGGCAATCGTCTGTATCTAAAACCTAGTTTTTCCGCTTCTCGTGAAGAACAAGAACTAGCCGCACACGTAGATGCGGCTGAGTTCACTCCTCTTACATACATTGCCCAAGAGAATTTAAAGGGTGAAGACGAGACTAATACAGCTTCTGCTGTAGATGGTAGAGTATCAGCGCAAAGCTTAAATCTAACTACGCAAAACCCGCAAATTGCACGTGCGCAATTAACACTTAATACACAAGCACAAGATTATCGTCTGCAAGCGCAAAGACAAGATGCTGCTAGTTTTGCGGATCTAAAAGCTCCAGCAATAACTGCTGAAAGTGCGCATCTTGCGGCAATGCAAAGTTTGCAACAAATCCAAGCCCAACGCTTACAGCAGATTGCAACCTTACAGCAGAATCTCCTTGCTCCAGCACAACTAGATGCGCTTAATACTCTTGCTCCAAGCGAAGCAAAAGTATCTTGCCTACAAGAGTTAGTAAAAACTTGTCAACAAGCCTTACCAGATCTTGAATGGCAAGGACAAGCAGGTGATTATGGTCTGCTTAATTTACCGCAATTACTAAATAAAACCTCGGCTAGTGAACAACAAGCTTATGGTGAGGGGAACGATCAAGAACAAGCTGCTTATCAGGAACATACTGCTTACCAAGTTCAAGCAGCTTCTCAAGATCAACCCCTAAGCTCATCACAAGAGCAATTTGGTAATTTGGCTGCTTCAGGATCTGTTAATAACTTCGGTAGTAATGGTAATAGTAATGCATATTATGGGCAGTTAAGTGCATCAAATTCCTATGCACCTGAGCTCGACATTGTTAATTTAAATACTACCCAACTCTCAGTACGGCAAGAGCAACAACTAGAAGCTAATAGTTGGTGGCAACATGTACAACCAGAGTATCGTCCTTTATATACCAGCATTAATCCTGAATCATGGATGCATATCGAAGATTTACATTTACGCGCACGTACCTGTTTACGTAAATGCTTTGGTTTACATCAGTATCGTGGTTTGCAAGAGCAAATTGTAAACTCACTTCTTGATGGGCAAGATACCATGGCCATTATGGCAACAGGGATGGGTAAATCTATGTGTTACCAAGTGCCAGGGATGTGTTTACCTGGAGTGACGTTAGTAGTAAGTCCATTAATTTCCTTAATGGACGACCAAGTAGCAGCCTTACGTGCTAATGGCATCGGAGCGGCAGTTTATAATGGTTCGACTTCGAATCAAGATAAGCAAGCGATTTTTAATGCCATTCGTGCAGGTGGTTGTAAGTTCTTGTATATTTCTCCAGAAAAACTTGCCAGTGATTATACCCTACGCGAAATTTCTCAATTGCCTGTAAGCTTAATAGCAATCGATGAAGCGCATTGCGTAAGTCAATGGGGACATGACTTCCGTCCAGAATATTTACGTTTAAGTCGTATTCGCCAGTGCTTTAACTACTATATTCCGATGTTAGCTTGTACGGCAACCGCGCGTTTAAACACGCGTGATGATATTGCGCAAAGCTTACAACTCTACCACCCACGAGTGTATATTGGTGACTTTAATCGTCCAAATATTTCTCTGACTGTGCAAGACGTAGCAACCAAACGCGAAAAAGACGAAGCTCTTTTAACCTTACTTAAAAACTCAACGCGTTTACCGGCTGTTGTCTATTGCTATGCACGGAAAACGGTCGAAAACGTAACCGAGTTTTTACAGAAAAAAGGCATTAGTGCTACACGTTATCATGCGCAACTACCAACTTGGGAAAAAGAACAAAACCAAGAAATGTTCATGACTGGACAAGTAGACGTAGTGGTAGCGACAATTGCTTTTGGGATGGGGATTAATAAATCGAATATTCGTCAAGTAATCCACTATGACTACCCGTCTACGCTAGAGAACTACTACCAAGAAATTGGACGTGCTGGTCGTGATGGTGAGCCTGCAAGTGCAATTTTACTCAATCATGTTGAAAATCGTGATTGGCGTATTAGCTTGCTTTATGATGAATTAGTCGAAAAACAAAACCAGCAAGCCTTATCGAATATAGGTTATCCGTCCTTACTTACAGGTAAAGCTAAGAATGCTGAACAACGTTTGGACGAACTCAATCAAGTGGATATGAATAATCCACTCATTGATTCGCATCCTGAACGTTCACCAGAAATGAAGTTTAAAAAACTCAAAGAAGTTTTTGACTTTTGCGATACGCAAAACTGTCGCCGTCGAGTTTTACTTTCGGCTTTTAATCAGATAGTGGAACAAGATTGTGGAAATTGTGATAACTGCTTAGGACACAAAGGACAAGTAGCTAAAATGGAAATAAGTGAAGATGCGCACTTTATTCTCGGTTTAGTAATTGTGTTCAAAGAAATGGTGTCTGCAGAAACTTTAGTGCAAATTGCTACTGATAAAGCCAAAATCAGTAATGAACTATCTCGTGCTTTCCAGCTCAAAAGCCAAGCCTGTGCTAATGCGCAAGAATATCAACGTTTGCAACAAGATATTGCTAACTTAGATTCTTGGGTACAACGCATTAGCGTAAAAGTCGCCGACACGCGTGTTTATGGACGTGATTATTGGCATGCAGTAATTAGTCAGTTACTCGAACTAGGCTATTTACACTATGACCGTAAATATAATTACCTTCATATAACCGCGGCTGGACAACAGCTCTTAAAAGCGCGCGGTAAAATTCAAGTAGGAGCGCTGCCAGAGTTACATCGTCGCGATATCTTCGTCTTAGCTCTAATGCGAGAATTAGAGTTAATTCGGGTAAAAGTAGCCCAGTTACAAAATATGCGTAATGACGCTATTATGTCAGACCCAACCATGCTAGCCATTAGTAAAGAGTTGCCAACCACAACCAAAGCTTTAATACAAATTGATGGTTTTACGCGTGCTAAAGTTAAACTTTTTGGGGATTATGTCCTCGAAGCAGTGGCTCGTTATCAGCGCCGAGTTAAGCTGAATGATGTGACTGCAAAATAGTGAAAAATAAGACAAAAAGGGCTGAGTAAATGCTCGGTCCTTTCTTTATTATCAGGGTGAGGTTTGGTGTAATGTAATGAAGTAATATCACTGATTTATTGATGTTTTGTAGTGACATATCTATGTAACAATGTAACGGAAAAAAGGGCTACAAAAGATGGCTAAAAGAAATACGGGAATCAAGAAAAAAGTTTGTTTGCGAGCTTTTAAAATTATAGATAACGATACACTTGAGGCAGTAGGTATTATAGATGAGCTCTTAAGATGCTTTAGTAATAGCAGTTTAGCAGCTAATCGTTTGTTCGTAATTAATAACGATCTAGGGGAAACATATACAGAGAAAAATGCTACTGAAACACAAGATAGTCAAGAAAAAGTTCTGCATGAAAATAAACATCCAAATAAGCAAATAACTCAAGCTGAAACTGTAAATAAGGAGCAAGATGCGGATCTAGACCTAGATCAAGAATTTGATGATGAAGACGATCAAGAAACAGATCCTAAAGCTAAAGTAAATAAAATCAATCACGAATTAATCTGTGACTATCAAATCTTACCGTCTGGTACTTTATTTTGTACCATATTAACTTTAAAGCAAAATAATGATATCTCTGCTTTAGATAAAAACCTTATTAATCAAAGCAAGTTCAAATTAAATAATTTGTCTCCAGCAGAGCTCACCAATGTAGAGGGAGTATATAAGAGCCATTATTATTTTGCTATTCACGGAAACTACTTAATTACAGCCAAATTAGCACTAAACAAATCATCAATGCGTTTAGGGAATTATATATCTCATCTTTTAAAGTTATATGGCTCTAAGTACACCAATGGTATTGGCCTGTCTACTCTCCAAAAGCGTGAAAATTTAAAATTGTCAGAAGTGCGCTTGGTTATTTTTAGTAATTTAAATAAAGACAATGCAAAGTCATACACCAGACAAAATGATGTTAAGAGCAAAGATAACCTACCTCCGCTTGATCCAACAGAAGTAACTGATGAGGAATTTGTAGAGCATAAACAAGAAAAAATTAGTGTTAAAGAGCTGATTAATATCGACAAACTCGAAGAATGGACAAGAAGCTTATTTAAAGATGTATCTGCAGTGAGTGATGATCTGATCAAAGATATGGTCTCGGCAGAACTAATTATTAACTTTAGTGGCAAAACAAAACGCGACCGCAAATATAAAGAAGAGATCGAAGAAGCTTTAAAATCTAATACAGATTTAGAACGCGGCAAATATAAGAAAACAGATGGTAAGATAATAGATTATCATTGTGTATTGGAATATAAGAATGTAAATATTAAGAGAAAAGGTGACTTTTTATACGACGAAGAAGCCTTAATTACGGAAATAGAAGTTTATTTTGCTGAACTTATGGCTAGAGATATTGAAGAAGAGGTTGATAGCGAGGATAAAACTGTCCTTGATTAAAACTTTAGTTTAAACTTTATTTTGAATTTTACATGCTCCCTTACTTTGAACTTAACTTAGAACTTTAGTTAGAACGCTGTTTCTAATTTTATTGGTGAGTAATCTCAATGCTACTTGGATAAGAATATACTTTTAGTTATGTCTTGTCCTTTGGGGAATTACTGCTTTACCAGCGCAAAAGTCTAATTACAACTTTTTACTCTAAATTACTACAATAATTTTTCAAGGTAAATTTACCTCTAAATAACAAATAGCCACAGTTATACTGTGGTTATTTGTTTATGTGCTTCACTGGTACAACAATTTTAGCGCTAAGGTTCGTAAGATAAAAAGTGCAGTTAGGCAAATGCCGATCTATACAAAATTTGTAGTGTTATTGATAGGTAAGTTTTAACAAACAACAAAATAAATTTTTTCAGGCAACCTAAAATGAAAAATTAAGAGTGCTTAAAATTCAATAACTATGAGTGGCTTATACACTTAGAAATTTGTGAGGTTATTACTTTGGATAAATTTGGGAGTTGCAAAAATGGATTTATTTTCAGTGGTTAGAAAGCGCAAAATAGTTAGATCGTTAATATTGTAAAGGCGCTAAAGAGTAGTACCTAAAATTGTAAAATGAGCAGAAAAAATATTTTTGCGCAAGGCTTTAGTTAGTCATTTTTTAGTGTAAACTAGTAAGCAAGAAAAACGACTTTTAAAGAGCAAATGAGTTTCAGACAACCTTTGTTTTGTAAAAGTCCTCCCTAAAAAACATTAATTTAAGGAAAAATCCTCATGGCAAACGTACTAGTAATTAAAGGTAGTGCTCGTAAAGAGTCTACTGGTAGCAAAGCAACAACTTGGGTTGTTGATACATTAAAAAAAGTAGCACCTACAGCAACTACTGAAGTAATTGATTTAGCTACTTTCTCTTTACCTTTAGATGCTGAACCATATATCCCTGCACAACAAAAATACGTAAGCGAAAACACTAAAGTGTTCGCGGCAGCTGTAAGCGCAGCTGATGCTGTAGTATTTGTTACTCCTGAGTACAATGGTTCTTACCCAGCAGCATTAAAAAATGCTATCGACCATTTATTCAATGAATGGAATGGTAAAAAAGCATTAATCGTAGCTTACTCTCCGTCAGGTGCAACGAGCGTAGTTCCAGTATTAGAAACTTTATTAACTCGTTTAAGCATGAACGTAGTAGATAAAGTAGCTTTATCAACTTACCCACTAGGTTATGAAGTGGAAACTGGTTTAACTGCTGAATTCCACCGTGTAGCTGAAACAGAAACGCAAGCACAATTAGAAACAGCATTAAAAGCTGTAGTTGCTTAATAAAGCGTACAATTTTAAGTAAAAACTCTTATTGTTACCCGAAAAATAAGCATAAAGGCACAGGTTATCCTGTGCCTTTACTAAAAGCAAAACTTTGCGTAATTCTGACATTATTTTTAAGGGATTGTTCTTAAATAGCAGAAAAAGTTTTCCAGCTGTGCGAGAGTAAACTTTTTAACAAGTCTAAATTAAGATATTGTAAATTAGAAGTAAATATCTCAAGTTAAGATTAATTTAGCTAGTCTTTTTGATAGGTTAATCCTATAGATATAAAATAAGTTTTAGGGTTACTAATAAAAAGAAGAGGCTAAAAGCAGCTTCTTGATGCTTTTTTCGTTATAATATGATACTCATCGTCACAGATGAAATTCTTTTTAAGGCTTGAATCTCCTTAGAAAGAAATCCCCCTAAACTTGAAATTATTTAAGTTTAGATTAATTAGTTCTTTGAAAGCTTCTTTCAAAGGTAGTATCAACTCAAGAGTAACGACTTGAACTTGATAAAGATATATAAATTTATGCGCTCCGCTTTGGCGGAGCATTTTTATTGCCCAAAAAAATCTCTTAGCCGAGCTAAGAGCTTAAGAGCAAATGACCTATTTGCTTTTTTGTTGATCTGCTTTGCCAACGGTTGCAACTATTTGTTGTGCAATATGTTCGGCAGCAGTAATACCACGCGATCTTACCCAATCATCATTATTGACATTAAAGGCATAACCGCTTTTTACTGCTTTTAAGCGTTCCCATAAAGGGTTGTGTTGTTGACGCCAGATATCGACAATAGTATTAGGTTGATAGATACCTACAAAGATAATATCTGGATTCCACACATTAAGCGTTTCTAAAGTTACATCAAAACGATTAGTTGGCACATTTGCCATTTGTTTAGTAATGGTTTTAAAGCCCATGGAAGTAATTACCGAACCCGCAAACGAAGTATCAGAAGAAACCCCAATAGCTGTAGGACGTGAAGTAACTAAAATCGCCATGCGATTTTGCGGTTTTAGGCTCTTACGGTATTGTGCCATTAGCTCTTGGTGAGCTGCTAGAGCTTTTTGCCATACTTGTTCGGTGTTAGTAACTTTAGCAATGATTTGCGCATTCTCTAATTCTTCACTATAAGTGTTGTCGTTTGAATTAAGAATTAGAGTCGGAGCAATTAGATTTAACTGTTGGTAAATAGCTGAGTGACGGTTACGATCAGCAATAATTAAATCCGGTTTAAGTTTGGCAATAATTTCGAGCGATGGCTGTAAACGACGACCTACCGAAGTATAGTTACCAAGCTGTTTTAGTACTTCTCGATAGAAACGTTCCGGAGCACCATCATCAGCAAGCCCAACAGGTTGTAAACCTAAACGCGCAAGAATATCAGCAAAAGAGAGTTCAAGCACGACAATGCGTTGGGCTTTACCTTGATAAGTAAACTCGCCTTGAGCATCTTTAACCGTTACAGCTAAGGCTGCTGACATACTCATGGTCCAAGTAACTAAACCTAGGATACTTACAAGGAAGAAGCTATATGCCTTATAAAGAAATAATTTAGTCATAAAATCTATATATTATTTTCGCTAACCATTTTTTAGTGTGATCTCTTTTTAGTTAACTACTTTTATAGTTCGGTGTTTTACTGTTTAGACACTCACTTTTCTCTAACCACTTTTTATCGCGATTTTTTGCCAACCACTTTTGGTGCAATTTTTTACTAACCACTATTTAGCATGATTTACATACTAAAAGTGAGCTGTACCATAAAGTGATTACTTGATATTACGTAATGTATTGGGAGTAGAATTTAGTTGTCCCTCAAAAGACTACTTAATACTATCAACTACTTGTTGTGCCATTTCTAATGAAGCATACATACCACGCGCACGTGCCCAAAGGTTAGTATCAACGGCATAAACGGCATTGTTTTTTACCGCAGGGATTGCTTGCCATAATGGGTTACTTTCCCATTGACGAGAAATTGAGTTTTCAACGTAATTTGCAATAAATAGAGTTTCCACTTTCGTGGTTAGAACTTGCTCAAGCGAAGAATTAATACGACCATTGCTACTATTAGCAGGAGTAGGTAGTAATTTAAAGCCTAAAGCTTGTAAAATCCCCCCTTGGTAAGTATTGGCAGTATACACTTCAAATTGATTTTCACGTGAAGTACAGAAAGCGGCAAGTTTACCTTTAGCATTAGCTTTTTTCGCTAACTCTTGCATCTGTTGTTGGTAAGTAGCAAAACGCTTAGCAAAAGCTTCACTTTTCCCAACTAAAGCTGCGATGGTTTTAGCATTGGCTAAATCTTCATCGTAAGTTTCGTAAAGAGAATTTAGTAAGATAGTTGGGGCAATACTTTGTAATTGCGCATAAATGCTGCTATGACGATTGACATCCGCAATAATTAAATCTGGTTTTAAAGCAGCGATAACTTCTAAATTTGGTTGAGCACGCATGCCTACTGATTGATAGCCTGCTTGTTTTTGCGCGACGATAGGAATTAAGCGTTTAGCATCACCATCATCAGCAATGCCCACAGCCTTAACATCAACATTAGCTAAAGCATCCGCAAATGAAAACTCAAGCACGACTACGCGTTTAGCAGCTTGATTATAAGTAAAGTTTTTGCCTGTAGCATCTTTTACTGTTACTTGGGCATAAGCATTAAAATTAAAGCAGCTTAAGATAAGCATAAAGCTACAAAGTAAACGTTTAAACATATTTTTCCTTAGAGTGATTAAATAATAGCCATTATAACGCAGGGTAGAAGAGAAAAAAGTTTCAGTGCAAGCGAGTAATTGTAATTACGAACAAACATAAACCTAGAAATTACTTTAAAATTTATCCAAGTTGCAAGAAGAAAGAAAATATAGACAAACGAGTTCGCTAGATTTAGTAATAGTTGCTTCTTATCTTTAAACTTAGTGTCGTTTGAACAGATAACTAAATTAGTGTTTTTAAGGGAAGTTTTTCAGAAAAGAGCACAGGTGAACGAAAAAGTTATCTTTTATAAAAGTTTAGATTTTGCATTAAACTTGAGAGTGCAACTTGGATTTAAAGCATGAAAGATTAGCTTAAATAAGACTTTTTATAGCCGTAAAGAGAGGATAAAATTTTTCTCCTAAACTCTTACTAAAACTAGAGGAATATACCCAAATCCTTTCTGATACGACAATAGTAGCCAAAAATGAAAATCTTGTTATAATGGATTAAGAAGCTAATGTCTTAATTAGCAGTTAGTAGTAAAGAAAGAGAAAAATTAACTACTTTACGAAGACAAAATGGTTAAGTAGCATTAGCTCAAGAATTTGATCAGCATTATTTTATTAAACAAGAAGAATTAGAATTGCTTTGTAGGGAGTATGTAAATAACATTTGCTTTATAAGCAACTTTGTTTATTCATAGTCAACAGTGTTTATCTATAAACAACTGTATTTATTCATAAGCCACAGCGTTTATGCACAAGTAATTCTTTGCAACACGAACAATTATTTTAATCCCTTAATTGGTTACTTATTTGTCTGGAGTTGGGATGTTCAACAAATTAAAAAACTTGCTAAACGGTAGTGATAATAATGCCGAAGAGCAAAATCAAAAACCCACAACTTTAGCTGGACGTAAAAGTCAAATGCGTGCTGTAGAAGCACCAACAGCTTTTCCCCCTAGCGATGATGCACAAGCGATTTTTGACTATGCGTTCTACTATGAATTTAATGCTCCGGAAGAAGAGTTAGATTTAGAACGTGCTGGTTACTATTACCAAAAAGCCGCACAATTAGGTCATATCCAAGCACAATATCGCTTAGGTAAATACTATGCCAATCCGCAACGTCATGATGGCATTTGTAAAAAACTTGCTACTTACTGGTACGAACAAGCAATTAAACAAGGACACGAAAAAGCTAAATTTGCTTTAGAGATCCTTTCGCTTAAACGTGATCCAGTAAAAATTACCCATCAAAAATAATTATGGTAGTAAAAATTCTCATAGTCCTGTTCATTGTTGGACTTTTTTATAGCATCTATCGTAATTTACGTTTAGCCATGAACCGTAAAGCGCAAAATCAAGGCAATGATAACGACGAGCAATTTGCTTATCCGCCGGATGTTATTGATTTATATAATCGTGGCTATAATTACGAAACAGGTTATGGCGCTACTGGTATTAAGTCGATTGATAAAGCCGTTGAGTTTTATCAACTAGCAGCTGATAAAGATTATCCTGCAGCTTACTATCGCTTAGCCATGATCTATGCGCGTGGTAAAGAGAACTTTGAAGCTAATTTAGAATTAGCACAAAAGTTTGCTGCTAAGGCTGCAGCTCATGCTTATCCAGGAGCAGAAGAGATTTACCAATATGTACGCGAACAACAAGAGATTGCAGCTCAAAGTAAGAAATTACCTTAAGCCTAATTTCCCGAAATTTTTTAGTCTACCCCCTCCATCCTTCATTTGGA
>NZ_NRJG01000032.1 GCF_003585935.1 Psittacicella hinzii | reverse complement strand
TCTCTTTAGGTATAAAAAAAATCTACACCTAAGTGTAGAGAAAATGGTGGGACCACACGGACTTGAACCGTGGACCAAGCGATTATGAGTCGCCTGCTCTAACCGACTGAGCTATAGTCCCATTAAAAAATCTTGACTATTATAACTCAAGTTAGCTTTAATTTCAATAAAAAAGCACTTGCGCAGGCTTTAGTTACAGTAGTTTGCGCAAATTTAAGTCAAAAAACTTTGCCCTCTTTTTCTTAAGAGGGCAAGTTTTAGATCGAACTATGCTTAGCTAATCTAAGAGTGAACTCTTATTTAGCTTTTTTACTACCTTTAGTTGATTTTTTAGTTTCAGCTTTGGTAGTTTCTGCTTTAGCAGTTTCTTTTTTCTCGGCTTTAGAAGCTTTTTCTGCTTTTTTGCCTGGTTTTTCTTTTAAACCAAAGTGCCAATCTAAACGTTCACGCATTAATTTACCCATGCATGACGCGTCACCTTGGAATAATTTATTCACTTTATCCGGACCTGAACATTCTGCAGCAATGTTTAGACGCTCACGTGGATTTTCGATCATACGTAAAGCAGCTGCTACATATTCGTCAGTAGTTTTCGCAATTGTCCACTCTGGGAAACCTAAGTAGTGGAATAAACCGTCATCGATGTGTTCGTACACTTCTGGACCAGTTTTACATACACCAGCAAGACCTGCAGTGATTGTATCTACGATACCATTAGTATTACCGAACGGGAATGGGTTTAAGAACATGTCACATTTAGACATTACACGCATGTAGTCTTTATAGTTTTGGTGTTCGTAAACTGTACAGTTTTCTTTACCTAAAGCACGGTGAATAATGTTTTGTACGTGAATGTGTGTTAAACCAATTGCTTGACCGATTAAGAAGTGGAAATGAATTTTCTTCTTAGATTTTTCGATAATTTGACGTAACGTATTTAATAGCGTTGGGTTAAATTTCATAATAGTCGCAGCCATTACGATATTTACCACTTCTGGATCAAAATCACGTTGCGTATTTAAATCTAAGTCTTGTGCAAACATTGACGGACGGTAGAATACGTCTTTCGGTAGACGGATTAATTCTTCTGAGAAGCATTTAGGTGTATCTTCACCTACATAAATGTCTTCTACTACTACGTAGTCAATGTATGGAGAATTAGTTGTAGCTGGGTGACCTAAAGCAACAGCTTGTACTGGAGCTAAACGTAAATTCGTCATGAAAATAGTATTTAAGAACATACCGATAGCAGGCATATATAACATATGCGGCTTAATACGTTCAGCTTCTTCACGTACGAAACGTACTTGGTCAAATAATGGAATATTATCTTTAATAGGAATATATTCGTCGAATACACCTAAAGTTTCTTTACCAACACGGCCTTCTAGACCCATACCGATAACGTGGAATTCTTTACGTGCTTCGTCAATACAACGTGAGTGGGTACGCCAAATTGAGTGACCGCCTGAGAACCACTCTAATAATACTAATAAAACAGGTTTTTCACCTTTTTTAATAGTAGTAGGCATATTAGTTACGTCTTTAATACCTTCTCTTTCTAATTGTTTACGAATTAGACGGTTTAAAGGACGTTTAATATCGTGACGTTTCTCATAATCTGCATATGAACAGTGCATATACACATCATGGATAATGTTAATTGGAACGAAATCTAGAGAATCTAGTTGTTCTAATTTTTCAGGTAACCATCTTAATAGAAGCTCACGTTTTTCATGTGCAGCTTGAGTACCTAAGAAACGTGGAGATAATAAAGCAAATGCTAATTGTGTAGTTAAGCGTGGATTAACTTTCCATAACTCATCAAAGTTCATTGGAACGTTTGAATCTGGGATATAGAATAGAGCTAATTTCACTAAATCTTGATTGTTGATCACAGGTTTATCTGGATCCTCAGATTTATTTAACGCTTGAATAATATGGTCAGCATTTCGGAATGGAGAAGCTGCAAAGATCATCTCAATCCAACGTTGAAGATACATGATTTGTGGGAAACCACCTTCTTCATTGATGTGGAAGTCTTTTTGCAGGAAAAGGTATGTTGTTGCACTAATAATACGTGATAAGAAGTGCTCTGTTAGACGATCACCTAAAGCGATAATTGGAACATTCGCTTTGAATGATTCATCTAATTTACCTAAATTACCATCTAAATCTCTTAGTAATTGAATAAATTGGCGAGCTGCTTCTTCATATTGGTGATGATAACAACTATACTCATATTTGTTTAAATCGAAAGCCATACTAACTACTTTATTATTTGAAAATATGTATTCTAAAAAACATCTTTTTAGTAAAAATTTTACTAACAAGAATTGGTTTAAGCTATCTATTCTGCTCTGATAAGAGGATAGCTAACTTAAAGCGCGAGGTACGTAAGATAAATCTTTAACCAAAATATATCATAAAAGTAAACGACTTATTTAGATATCTTTACAATTAGATATTTCTGGAACACAGTTGTAAATGGAAATACTTTTACTTCTGTATATTATATAGGCTAACAGATTTTACTGCTCAAGTATTGCGTACTTTAGGAATAAAACTCTTGCTTCGTAAGCCATAAATTACTAAAAAATAAAAACCTACTGACATTACACGACAAAAGCAAATTCATCGCTTTGCTTTGTGCACTCATAAGCAATGAATCTATTAAACAGACTCATGTCACTTAGAGCTTTTGATGTCAGTTTTTAGACAAATATTTTTTCTTATCGTGCGATAAAAATTACAATTTTTCCGATATTTCAAGACTAATTAGAAATAAAGTCGTGATATTTATAACAAGTTTTTATTTGCGAACCTGCTGCCTATCACTTAAGTAAAGAGATTAAAATTAGTTATCGCTAAATTTATTACACAATTTACCCCTTAAAGGCTAAAAAATTACTTTTTTCACCTTTAAGGGGTAAGTTGTGAGTACTTTTTGTTATTCAGCTAAGCTTTAGTTATCAGCTTGCAATAGTTGCGCTAAAATTTGATCACCATAACCAAGAGTAATAATTGCAACTATAGCTAATAAAATCCCGAGAATATTCACTTTAGATACACGCTCACGTAAGAACATAGTACCTAAAATCGTAGCTAGGACTACTACTCCTAAGTTCATAGTCGTCATTACTAACGCCGTTTGATTTGCCATCGCACGATGCGCTTGCAGATAGAAGTAGATATTTGTAAAGTTTAAGCAACCTAAAATCGCACCGGTAATTAGTGAAGCTAAATTAAAACGTGCACGACTAAAGAGTAAGTAGATAAACATTAAGATTGCCGCCACAATAAAGATCGCTACTAAAGTATTAATAAAGTTTTTTACTGCCATGTATTTTAGCAGAATATCAATTACTCCATATCCTACCCAAACTAATAAAATCCATAGCCAAGTGTAACGACTTTGAGCATATTGTTGGCGATGTAAATCTAAACTTAAACCGCGATATGAATGAGCTTTACCTTTATCCATTAAACAGAAAATAGCTAAAAAACTTATAACAATCGCCGCTCCTTTTACAGGAGTAAATACATCATTGAATAATAAAAAGGCAGCACTAACGCCAAAAATTAGCGAAAGACGTTGAGCAATGTCGGCCTTAACAATGCCCACATTTTGCGCCGCTTTACCCATAAAAATAAATACTGATGGGAATAAAATCCCTAGTAAAGCTAGGAGAATCCAACTATTATTAGCTAGATATACTTGAAAATCAATTTGTCCGCTACCTGCAATAAAATAAGCAAGAAGCGCAGCAACCGGATAATTCCAGAAAATAATTTGTGGAAGAGAAATATTAGTATTACGTACAAGCTTTAACAAAATCGAAACAGTTACACTTGCACATACAGAAAAAAGTAAATAAAGCATTTTGGCTGCCTTAATAAATTACAAAATAGAGGTATGTATAGATTTATTGATGAAAATAAAAATTTGCGCGATAAATCAAGTTATTGCAGAGAGCTGATTAATCTATAATATAATAGATTTTTCAATATCACCTCTAACTTACTTATCACTCTAAGGAATAAGATTATGCCAAGATGGCTATTTTTTCTCGCCATAATTGCTATTTATGAACTTGCCTTGCTCTTAGTAATCTTTACTGTGCGTTGGCTAAGTTCAAATCGACTTAAGTTATGGCATCTCGCAACACCAATTTTACTAGCAGCTAATATCCTCTTAGCTCTAGCTTTATTAAATTGGCGTTCAGATTATTCAACATCGTTTTTAATTACTTTAACCGTTTTATGGTTCTACTGTTTAAGTTGTGCCGTTGTTCTTGGGGCTTATAAAATCACCGGTTCTCATTATAGCGCTCTGTTTAAGATATTACTACCTTGTAATTTTCTTGCCTTAACAGGTTACGCATGGTTTAATGCTCATTCGCCGCAAGTAAAAACTTACAACATTAGCATTAATAAGCCTCTAGCTCGACCATTAAAAATCTTAGTAGCTTCTGATTTGCACTTAGATATTTACATTGGTAATAAAATGCTCGACAAGCTTTATGCCATTGTACAAGAACAAAAACCTGATTTAATTTTAATGCCTGGGGATATTCTAGATTTTGACTCTAAAGTGTACACGCGTGAAAAAATGGCACAAAATCTTCAACGCTTACAAGCTATTTACGGAGTATATGGCTCTTTAGGTAATCATGAGTATTACGGACCATTATCCGAAAATGTTGCAGCCATTAGTCAAGGTGGCATTAATCTTTTACAAGATCAAGCAACAGTAATCGATAATAAATTCATTCTCGTTGGACGCAATGATCAGTTAGATACTTTACGTAAACCTTTGAGCAGTATTCTTGAACAAATGCCAGTAAATGATTTACCGGTAATAGTTATGGATCATCGCCCTATTTATACGGATATCTATGACTTCCCTGTAGATATTAATGTTTCAGGGCACACGCACAATGGACAAGTTTTTCCTGCTAATTTTATCGTAAAATTTATGTACGAACTAGCCTATGGTTACAAACAAGTTGATAATCATCACTTATTTACTACTAGTGGCTTTGGTTTAGCAGTAAGTCCTTTCCGTTTAGGTTCAAAATCTGAAGTATTTATTATTAATGTAACCGGACAAAAATAATCATATCTCAAGCTAATAGAGCTGAAAATAATTATGGTTTGAATGATTATCTAAAAAACTAAGCATAAACTAAAAGTCTAGGTAGTAATACCTAGACTTTTAGTTTTTATACTCTTATCTACCAAGGTAACTCATCACTTCCTTCGAAAGAGAAATGAAACGTTTATTACCATTAACGTTGTTATTTACACCTTGAGGTAGAGCTACTGTACGAGGGTTACGCGGTACCCCATTTACGTGAATTTCATAGTGTAAGTGTGGACCGGTTGTACGACCTGAGTTACCAGAGAAGGCAATTAACTGCCCACGTGATACTTTTTGTCCTACACTTACTCTGAATTCAGATAAATGCATGTATACAGTAGAGTAAGTTTTATTGTGTTGGATTACAATATAACGTCCTGCACCATTTGCCTGATAAGTCACTTTCGACACTACCCCATCAGCTGGAGCATAGATTGGTGTACGAATTGGAATACCAAAGTCGATACCATTGTGCGGAGTAACACGACCTGTAACAGGGTGACGACGTGTTGGATTAAATCCTGATGTAATGCGTGGTACAGCTCCATTAAATGGATAACGGTTAAAGCTTGGTTGTTGTTCTTTAAAGCCGTTTTCGTTATACCAAGTGTTACGATATTTAATCGCGTAGTAAGATTTACCACCTTGGACAACTTTTACTGCCACTACATCTCTAAAGCTATCGCTAATACGACGATCACCAACATACTCTTGGTATGAAAGTACAGTTACATTAGCTCCCCGTCCAATACCTCTACCATTAGTTTCCCAATTTAAAAGCGCACTAATAGCACGTACTGAATCACTTGGAATTTGTAAGTTACGTAAAGTTGCGTCTAGACCACCATTAGCAACAATTAAGTTAGGTTTTACACTTAAACGTTTTTGGGTTGGACGTCGTTGTTCTTCACGGAAGTAACTGTTTTTCGAGTCGTCGGTTTCACGAATATAACGTAACTCGATAACTGGAGTTTTCGCAAAACTAATATAACTAATATGACCGTCTTCGGTAAAGTAGTAAATTAGTCCTTGACCTTTTTGTAATCTATCAATACCATCTTTATAACGCTTGCTTAGAGCAATAATATCTCTAAAGTCATCACGGTTTAAAGTTGCTTCTGGGTATTGAATACGTAAAGCGGTAGTTAAGATTTGTTCTAAACTTTCGCTATTTGATTTAACTTCGTGAGAGTTTGGATCTTTTAAGTTCCCCACGAGGTTCACTAAATCAGTAACGTCTTTATTAAGTTTTTGTAAACTTAATGGTACTAAGCGCGAATTACTTGCTAAATCATCAGCTTTAGCTGGAGATAGCGTTTGAATATCGCTAATATCTTGGAAATCTATTTTCGCCGAAGTATCTACGTCATTATTGTTATAGTCAGTACTATCTGATGACTCTACTAAGCCATTTATTTGACTCTGATAATTTATATATAAACCTGTACCAATTAAAGTAAAGGCAATTAAATACATTAAGCGAACAACAATGGAAAAGATTCTTCGACGTTTTACATCCGCTGCTGTATTATTCACGTTGAATCCTGCTAAATAAATACTAACCAGTAGCTTATCTTTATTTCTATTTCTTAACTCTTAAAGCTCGGTCGAGTTAAGCTCTTAAGTATGCGTACACTGGTACTAAATTTGTTTATCATGAGCTCTCTTAAAAAGAGGAAGGATGATAAAAAAACTTAGGTATTTACCTACAAATTTAATATTTTATTACCTTATCTTTAAGGAGTAATCTCAACTTAAAGTTAAGCTCGTTAACCTGTTATATTTATTAATCCCGTTACAACTAGAGTTAATGCGGTACTAATTTTTCTCAATGCATCCAAGAAATTCTTGCCATGCTTATGCTTTTAGTTAGTACTTAACTCTTTTCTTAAGATTATTGGCTTTTTAGCTTATTTACAGCGTATCTTATGCTTTGCTCTATCTTCGTATGATATTGCATGAACACGCTAGCTTTCTCTCAACTAAAAATCACTTCTTTTTAAGACTATTTTGCTTTCTCAAATTAAGAAATCACTTTTCTAGTCTTTTTAGACTATTTATTTTGTCAAAAAATTAGTCTTTACTAAGCTGTTAATTTTTTATTCTCCAACTCTGTTCGCTAAGAGTTTTAGGATAAAAATCGCCAATTTTAAATTGTTCTCGGGATAAAAATACTTAAAAAACTAGGCTATATTTTATCAAATTTACCTACAAAAAGAAAATTTAATACAAATCTTAGCTAACTTTTTGTATCCAACTGACATCTTGCAGCAAAAATGTCAGAATTGCGCACCTGATTACATATCACAATAATAAAATTAATCAATTATCCTTAAATTTAGCTGCAAAAGCGTGTAAAAAGGCATACAACTATCTCAAAGGCTAAAGTTTATCTTTATATTTATAGGGATTGAATACCTTAATCTCACCTGCATCATATTAAAAATTTATGGTTACATTTAACCTACTTAAACTATGCTGTATCTAAATTGAGGTTAACCTAAATCGAGGTTAATTAGTCTAAGTTGCATGCTAACTTGGTTTGCTCAACTAAATTTAACGGTATTTACTGTTCTCTTCTTAGTTAACACTTCTCTACTTTAGGTTGGATATACAATATTTTCACTCATGTATATGTTTACAGACGCTTAATTTGAAAAATTTAGTATAATTAGCGTAAAGTATGGTGGACTACTGTGGTAGTCCTTATTTTCACTTTATGAGCAAATATATGACCCTACCTTTAATTTCCTTACAACAAGTAAGTTTAGCCGTAGGTACTGAAAAGAAAACGATTTTAGATCGCGTAAGCTTTGAGATTTATCCTAATACTGTAACCACAATCGTTGGTCCTAATGGTGGTGGAAAATCTACAGTGTTAAAAGTTCTTCTTGGCTTAACAGCACCTACTAGCGGTAAAGTTGTTAAATGCCGCAACAATCTGCGGATTGCCTATTTACCTCAAAAACTACATTTTGATCAAAGTATTCCCATGAATGTGGAGCAGTTACTGCAACTTTGTCCAAAATTTAATCAAGAAAACTACGCTTGGTTAGTAGAAAATCTTGAGTTAGAAAAAATCCTCAAAACCTCAATTCATCAACTATCTGGAGGTGAACGCCAAAGAGCATTCTTAGCTCGTTGCTTGATGATTGAGCCAGAACTGCTTGTACTTGACGAGCCGGCTCAAGGGATTGATATTCAACGTCAAGCCTATTTGTATCGTTTAATTCAACGTATTAAAGAAAGATACTCGTGTGCCGTACTTTTAGTTAGTCACGATTTAATGTTAGTAATTAAAAATACTGATCACGTTATCTGTTTAAATCAACATATTTGTTGTGAAGGACAACCTGAAAGCATTGCCCATAACCCAGAGTTCTCGAATATTTTCGGACATGTAATTGCTAAAAATATTCAGGATGCCTTTGCGGTTTATTCGCACAACTCAGCACATCATCACACAACCACGGGCACTCATGCTCCGCATTGTGGATGTGATCATGGTTATCCTTGTCCAGACAAAACTTCCAATCCTTAACACAACCGAGGTTGTTATTCCCCTATGTTTTTACTTTCATTAGTCGCTTTTGCATGGCTAGCAGCCTTTTTACTAAGTTTTTCGACTTCGACTTTAGGTTGCTTTGTGCTCTGGCGCAGAATGTCATACTTTGGTGATACTCTAGCTCATGGCTCAATGCTAGGTTTTTCCCTAGCCATTGCTTTGCAAATTAACTTTTACCTAGGCTTAATATTTACCGTCTTTTTAATTACGCTTTTGCTGTTTTTAATTGAACATCGTTCTAAAGTATTGCATATGGACTCAATTCTTGGAATTGTGGCGCATACAAGTCTTTCTTTAGGATTTATTATTATCAGCATTCTAGCGCAATATGTTAGAGTTGACGTTTTAGATTATCTTTTTGGAGATCTTCTAATTGTCGATACTTATGACTTATGTATTATTGCCGTTCTAAGCGTAACGATTATTGCTTTAATTGCTTATCATTGGCGTAATCTACTTACCGTACTAATTAGCGAAGAAATGGCAATTGTTGAAGGAATTAACGTACGTTTTTATAAAACCTTACTGGTAATTCTTTTAGCTTTTGTCGTAGCAACTAGTATTACTTTAATTGGAGCTTTATTAATTACTTCCTTATTAATTATTCCAGCATCAACGGCACGTCGCTTTGCTACTTCTCCAAAACAAATGATTATTTACTCATTTGTGATTAGTAATATTGCTATCGCTATAGGTATAACTACGAGTGTTTACTTTAGTTTTCCTACCTCTCCAGCAATTGTTGCTTGTTTAGGGATTATGTTCTTACTAAGTTTACTTTGTAAACGTATTGATAGTTAATGTCTCTAAACAACCTAAACTAAAGTGATATATCACACGTTTTAGAACGTGTAAATAAGAAACAAAACCGCACACCCGAGAATTCGTTATTCTCAGGTGTGCGGTTTTTGTATTATCTGCCTAAACTACAAATTAGTTTAGTTTAATTTAATTTAATTTAATTTAATTTAATTTAATTTAATTTAATTTAATTTAATTTAATTTAATTTAATTTGGTTTAGTATAGCTTAGTTTAGTTTAGCTTAGTTTTGTGTATATTTTTGGCTTAGAGCTTGGAATTTAGCTTCAGCCTGTGCTTTTAAACTAGCAGGCAATTGTGAGCTCACAAATTGTAAATATAATTTACGTGCATTTGGCTCTTGTTCTACATAATCCCACGTAGCTAAAAACATTGGTGGGTAATCATGCATTAAAATTTGTGGCCATTCAATTAGGAAAATGGTATTCGGTTGCTGGTTATCAAAAAATCCTAGTACCTCTAATTCTCCAACATCACCTAAGCGATATAAATCTAGGTGATAGATCGTATGTTCACCTACGGCATAATCTTCTTGAATCGAATAGGTTGGACTTGGAATATTACCTTGATAACCAGCAGCTTGAATAAAAGCACGACTAAAAGTACTTTTACCTGCTCCTAAATTTCCAAGTAAATAAATATTAACGCTTTTTTGCTCACTTATTTTTTGCGCCAGAGCATAAAAGTCACGAGCAAACTCGGCAGTTTGTTCTGGACTAGTAAATAGAAAATCGTATGCTTGCATGGGGTTGTACCTACATTTTAATTATTAATCTTTCTTACGATTAGTTTGTTCTATCGTAAGTAAGTGTATTATAGCGTTGTCTCGACCTATCTGCTGGTTATTTACCGAATAATATATTTCATTGCTACAGTGATATAATAGGACGAAAATTTTTCTCCTCTAACCACGGTGATTTTTATGCAAACAACTACATCATGGTGGGGCACAAAAGCAGAACCGACTAATTTACGGCTCTTTTTTAATATCTTCCCAGCCACTTTCGCTTCGCAGCTTGTTTACATGAGTGTGGTAATTATTAACACTCTTATGGCAGCTCATGTATCAACAACTGCAATGGCGGCTATAGGTCTGGTTGGAAGTATTCTTTGGACGTTTAACTCTCTTGGTTTAGGTCTTTTAAGTGTAATCCTCTCTCGTATGGGTTATGCCTATGGTAAAAAAGACTATACCCAAGTAGGAGATATTCATCGTCAAACCTATTATCTCATCGGCATAATTAGCATTTTTATTATGCTTATAGATTTAATATTTCTACTGAACTTAGGATTTTTAAATCTTAGTCAAGAAATGTTAACTATTTGTCGCCCTTACTTTATTATTCTAATTTTTAATGTTCCTCTGAATTTATATGTTTTCCATTTACGGAATATAAATTCTTGTGTAGCATTCACTTTACCTACTCTGTTAATTAGTATTCCCGGTTTATTATTAGTTGCACCGTTAAACTTAATTTTTATGTATGGTGATTTACCATTTTTAGGTAAAAATCCAGGTTATAGTGCATTTACCATTACCGTTATTAACCTAATTTACATTGTAGGATTAACAGCTTTTATTAAGTTCCGTAAATCAACTTACGCTAAACTAAATCTCTTTCAACCTATTTTCCAAAAACCAGATAGCGTTTTTATTAAAGATATCCTCAAAAACGGCTCACCTATTGCCATGCAATATTGGTTAGAAAATAGTTTTTATAGTTTAGTAGCTGTATTAGTTACGCCTTTAGGCACTTCAGTACTAGCAGCACATGAGGCGGCTATCTCCTGTTATGGTATTGTGTACTCGATTGCCATTGCTGGATCAGCAACTCTTACAAGTATTACGGCACGTCGTTTAGGTGAAAATCGTCGCGATCTAGCACAACAGATTTTCCGCAATATTAGTTACTTCTTAATTGCGGTGTACGTGTTAATTGGTATTGTGACAATTTTACATCGTGATATAGTTGCAGATATCTTCATTAAAGATGATAGAACTGCGCACGATATTGCGCAAAACCTGATAATTTTCTTAGGAGCTTCGAACTTTTTCGACGGTCTATATGCAGCTTTACTAGGCTATATTATTCCTTACCGTGATAGTCGTTATGCTTTCTTAACCATGTTAATCGTAGCTTGGGGCTTAGGTATGCCATTAGCTAATACTCTAGCATTTACTTCATGGTTAAGTCCTGCTCCAATGGGAATTTACGGTTTCTGGACAACCTTTGTTATTGTTGCCTTTATTATTTGTATGAGCTTTTTATACCGTATTATTTTTAAATGGCATCGCATTAGTGATGAAGAACTCAAGATTCATCTTAACAAAGGCGCTGTGGCAAATGATCACTAAATCAAACTTTTTGAGTATTATCAATTATCATTAACCCAAAAGTGAATCCTTTATCCTAAAAAATTTAGGAAGTAATTATGCAAAATAAGGTTGCAAAATAAGGTTAATGATCTCAAGAAAAATTTGGCATAAAAGAGACAATAAAAAATCTCTCTTTTATGTCATTTTTTTATTTTTATTAATTTTTTCGTAAAATTTTAAAGCCTTTTTTAGCTTTAATTTTCAATTAATTATAATCTAAGCGTAAAAAAAGCACTTGCATATTAATATTAAATT